>JAZNJF010000001.1:0-2101 GCA_045577885.1 Thermoguttaceae bacterium
TTGGGGGGCTTTGCGGCGGCGGCGTTTTGCGGAGCGTCGTTTTCGGTCGAGCGAACGTTGGGCGAAGTCGCGGTCGGGGGCGCGGCGACGTCGGGGGCGGGCGTCGGCGCGGTCGAGTTCGACGAGAGAGCGGAGTCGGCGTCGGAGCGGTTGTTGCGGGAGGCGATCGTTCGGCTCGAGGGGTTGCGTTCGGTTTCGGCGGATTTAGATTTTGAGGCGCGTTTGTTCGGCGAGCGTTATTTTGGGCGCGGGCGGTACGAGGAGACGAGCGAGGCGGCGAGGGGGGGCGCGTCGCGGCGTTCGGCGTTGGAGAACGTTCGTTTTCGCTTGCGGGCGTCGGTCGCTTGCGGGAGCGCGAAGGAGGCGCGAGGCGACGGCGAAGAGAACGTGTTGGAGGTCGTTTGCGATTGCGACCGTCAGGCGCTTTGGACGTATTCGTCGCTCGAAGGGGCGAAAGCGTTGACGCGGATCGACGTCGCGGAGTTGTCGAACGAATTGGCGAGTTTGCGGGCGGAGGAATTGGCGGCGGTCGGTCTTGAAGGGCCTTGCGCGATGAACGGGTTGCCGGGGCTCGGCGGGTTGGCCGGGACGTTGCGGCGTTTGTCGACGGTTTATCGGTTCGAGCCCCGGATTGAAAAGGCGGAGGCGTTCAAGGGGGCGGAGGTCGTTAAGATAACGGGACGGGCGCGCGAACCGTTTTGGGCGGCGTCGAAGCGGAGGTTGGGCGTCGACAAGCTCGAACCTTATTTGAGCGAAAATTTGCCGGGAAACGTTGAAATTTATTTGGGCGCCGACTGGCCGTTTCCGTATAAAATCGTCTATTTTTCGCTCGCGGAGAACGAGGAAAGGACGCGCAACGACGTTTTTACCGTCGAGTATTCGTCGGTGGTGCGGAACGACGCGACGATTCGACCGGAAAACTTTAATTATAATCAACCGCAAATCACTTTTGAGCGCGTAACGTCGAAATACGTTGAAAGTTTGATTTCCGGTTTGTAATGATGCGGCGACGCGTAATCGAAACGAAAAAAGAATATTTGATTTTTGACGCGGCGTCGGGACGTCGTCGGGAAAACGACCGAGCGAAACGCCGTTTTGCTAAAACGAATCGACGGAGGATGAAGAGGGATGGCGAATAAAGCGGGCGCAAATTCCGTTTTGAAGTTTTTGGAGATGAAAAAACGCGGCGAAAAGATCGCCGTCGTTACCGCGTACGACTATCCGACGGCGCGAATGGCCGACGCGGCGGGGCTCGACATGCTCCTCGTCGGCGATTCGTTGGCGACCGTCGTTCAAGGGCGGCCGACGACGTTGGGCGCGACGCTCGATCAGATGATCTATCATGCGGAGGCGGTCGCGCGGGCGGCGGAGCGGGCGACGGTCGTCGTCGACGTTCCGTTTCCTTATTGCCAACTCGGCCCGGACGAAGCGGTTCGCGCTTGCGTTCGGATTTTGAAGGAGACGGAGGCGACGGCGGTTAAAATCGAGGGGGGCGCGTCGCGAGCGGAGACGGTTCGAGCGGTCGTCGCGGCGGGGATTCCGGTCGTCGGGCATTGCGGGCTCGTTCCGCAAAGCGTCAAGGCGCTCGGCGGATACAAGGTGCAACGCGATTGGGATCAGCTCTTGGAAGATACGACGGCGATTCAGGAAGCCGGAGCGTTCGCGGTCGTTTTGGAATGCGTCGAGCTGGAACACGCGGCGGAGCTGTCGAAACGGTTGACGATTCCGACGATCGGGATCGGCGCCGGCGTCGGTTGCGACGGGCAGGTCTTGGTCTTTCACGACCTGTTTAATTTTTCGGAGAAGGACCCGAGCGCGACGCCGAAACACGCGCGGGTTTACCGCGATCTGGGCGGGCTGATCGGCGAAGGGTTCCGCGAGTACGTCGCCGACGTGAAAGCGGAACGTTTTCCGGGGGACGCGGAGTCGTTCGGCGCGAAGAAATAAGCGAAAGGAACGGAAAGGCGCGGCGTTCGGAAACGGGCGGCGCGCTTTTCGTTTATTAATATAAGGCAAGGCGCGTCTTTATTTATTAAGAAAACGGCGCGTCGGGAACGACGCTTAATATTAATGACGTATCGTCTTAATAACGACGACAAGC
>JAZNJF010000002.1:0-18330 GCA_045577885.1 Thermoguttaceae bacterium
GGGGAAGAGAGATAAAACGATAAAAAAAGATAAAAAAATAAATTTTAGCCCTTGATGAATTTGAAAAGACGACTATAATAAGCGTATCAATAGACCGCTTGGAGGATAAGCGAATGGTTAGCGGCCTCATTGGAAATGAGGTGCCCCGTAAGGGGTTGCGGGTTCGAGCCCCGTGTCCTCCGCTTAAACCCGTTCTTTTCGAACGGGTTTTTTTATTTCTTGATTTTAAGAGCGTTTTCTTATTTTTGCGCCGAAACGAACCGTCGTTTAAGAATAAGGGGGTTTTAACTCTCGCGAGGCGGCTTGCGAAAGGACGGAAACGGCGCGTTTCGGGAAAAAAGTCGAGCGCGGCGTTTTGCGAAACGTTTGAGACGGCGCGCGCCAAAATTTTTACGTTGTTTTCTTGCGCGAAAAACGAGCGGATATGATACGATAACGCGGATTAGGGCGAAAGCCTTTTCTGGTTTCGCGTTGGGACGGCGCCGCCCCCTTGAAAAAAACGACGGTCGAGATAAAATTTCAACGGCGTTCTTTTCGCTCGACGCGACGCGAGGGCAATTTTCCGACTCGGCGGTAAAAAAAAGAAACGGCGAAATAACGGGGATAGGAAGTTTGGGTGAAATAAAGGAACTGCGTAGAATGGACGCGAAGGATTGGAACGCGAAGAATAGCGGCGCGGCGCCCTTGTACACGTTGGGCGAGGAGATCGCGAACGCGATTACGCACGGGATCGGCGCGTGTTTATCGCTGGCGGCGTTGGCGCTCTTGGTCGTGCGAGCCGCGACGCGGGCGCCGGAAGGGGCGACGGCCGGTTACGTCGTCGGTTATTCAATTTTTGGCGCGTCGCTTGTAACGCTATATATGGCGTCGACGCTCTATCACTCGCTAGCGAGGCCGCGAGCGAAACGGATTTTCGCGATCCTCGATCATTCGGCGATTCATTTATTAATCGCCGGAACGTACACGGGATTCTGCTTGGGACCGATGTACGGTTGGGAAGGGTGGTGGCTTTTCGGGACGATTTGGTCGTTGGCGACGATCGGAATCGTCGCGTTCGCGGTGTACGAGCGGCGCGCGCAACGCTTTTCGACGATTTTATACCTAACGATGGGATGGTTCGTCGTGTTGGTCGCGCGGCAACTTTACGAATCGATTCCGACGATCTCTTGGCGGTTGCTCCTTTGGGGCGGGATCGCGTACACCGTCGGTTGCGGATTCTTCGTGATGAAACGGGTGCGTTGGGCGCACTCGATTTGGCATCTTTTCGTCTTAGCCGGGAGTATTTTGCATTTTTTCTCGCTTTATTGGGCGATATGAAGACCGCATAAACGGAAAATTTGTTGAAAACGAAAGTTTTTCGGGAAAATTTACGTCGGACGCGCAAACGGCCCCTTGCGTTTGACGCGTCGAAGCGTATAATGAGACGTTATCCCGAACTGCGCGGAATTGAAAACCGCTTTTCGGCGCGCGCGACGTTGAACAACGACGCGGCGCCGGAAATGAAACGTCGTTTTCGATGAAGAACCGTTTGGGAAGTCGGCGAAAAAACGCGTTTCGACGCGGACGGCGCGAAAACGTCGGTCGGCGTTTGCGTCGCGTTTTCCGACCCAACAGCAAACTTGTAACGAGAGGAAAGGGCTTCAAAATGCCTAAAATGAAGACTCACAAAGGCGTGGCCAAGCGTTTTCGCGTTACCGCCAACGGAAAAGTCAAACACCGTCACAGCGGTACGAGCCACTTGGCTTGGCGCATGACCAGCAAACGCGTCCGCAATCTCCGCGGCACGGATCCGGTCGCCACGTGCGAAGAAAAACGTTTGATCAAAGCGCTCGGCAAAGGCGGTTATTGATCGAACGTCGTCGGCGCGGCAAGTTTCGCGTCGAACGTTTTTCCGGTTTTTTCTCGACGTCGCGATCGAAGGAAAACGCCGGTTTCTGAAAACGGGTGGGAAACGCCGAGCGGCTCGAGTCGCTTCGACCGGCGCGCTTGGGACCTGATTTTCGTTCAACGTCGACTCCAAACGCGAGTTTGCGACGGACTTTAAGTCTCGTCGGATTCTTGGTTTCGACCAAAAATTTTGTTTTTAAGGAATATTGAGAGATGAGAGTTAGTAAAGGCGCGGCGCGTCGTCGAGCGAAGAAACGACTTTTTAAACGAGCGAAGGGCTTTCGCGGCGGTCGCGGCAAACTGCTGCGCACCGTGAAGGAAACCGTTTTGCGCGCGGACGTGTTCGCGACTCGCGACCGTCGCGTTCGCAAACGAGACTTCCGCTCCCTGTGGATCGTCCGTATCAACGCCGCCGTCCGTATGCGCGGACTCCGTTACAGCCAATTCATCAGCGGTCTGAAAAAGGCCAACATCGTTCTCGACCGTAAAATGCTCGCCGATATGGCGGTCGCCGACCCGGTCGCGTTCGATAAAGTCGTCGAATTGGCGAAAGCCGCTCTCTAATCGGAGCAAGTAACGCGTCGAGCGTTTGATTTTTCGAACGAAACGCGCGAATTTGAAACGCGTCGCGATTTTTTGTCGCGTCGCGTTTTTTTGTTTCTTGACGTCGAGAACAAAATTGGATGAAAAACGGAATTTTTTCAAAAAAAGACGCGATTTTATCTTCGTTCTCTTTATAATATAAGGAAGGCGTTGAAACGCGGCGTCGCGTTGGGCGAAAGGCGAAACGAGGGGAAAATGAGCGCGGACTTTTGGGAATATTGGGGATATTTAGCGTTTCCGACGGCGATCGCGCTACCGACGGCGGCCGCTCTTTGTTTTCGAACGTATCCGACTTGGCGCGCGTTGGCGGCGCTCGCGCTTCCGGCGGTCGCGTCGCTCGTTTTTTTTGCGACGCTCGCGGCGGACGGCGACGGTTGGGCGAGGGGGGCCGGCGTCGGCGGGCTCTTCGTCGGAGCGCTCGATATTGTCGTCGCGGCGCTTTTGGCGTTCGATTGGGCGACGGTCGTCGGGGCCGGTCGCGGACTAACGGCGACGCGAAAAGCGGAGCCGGTCGCGTCGGTCGGCGTCGCGAGCGAAGTCGAGTTGACGATTGAAAATCGTTCGGCGCGCGCCGTTTCGCTGGAGATTGTCGACGATTCGGACCCGAACGCCGACGCGTTGGCGCCGCGCGACGAGACGGATCTTCTTGGAGAGGCGGACGAGAACGCCGCGCCGTTGGACGACGGAGCGCGTTTTGAAATGCGAACGATTCCCGGCGGTCAAAAGGAGACGTTGCGTTATCGGTTGCGCTGGAATCGTCGCGGCGAATACGTTTTGGAGTTTGTCGCGCTTCGACTTGTCGGGCGGTTGGGATTTTGGAGCCGATACCGTCGCGTTCCTTGCTCGACGACCTTTCGCGCTTACCCGAATTTGCGGCGTTTGGCGAGTTTTGAAACGTTGGGACGCGCCGCTTCTCAAACGCTTTTGGGGGTGCGAAGAACCCGAACGGTCGGGCAAAACGACGAGTTCGAACGCCTCCGCGATTACGAAGAGGGCGATCAGTATAAATTTATCGATTGGAGGGCGACGGCGAAGCGGAATAAATTGACGACGCGCGTCTTCCAAGCGTCGAAAAATCAGCGGATCGTCTTGGCGATCGACGCCGGACGGACGACGACGAATCGCGCGAGCGGCGTTTCCTTTTTCGACGCGGCGTTGAACTCGACGTTGGCGTTGGCGTATCTCGCGTTGAAACAAGGGGACGAGGTCGGGTGCTTGGTCTTCTCCGACGAAGCGAAGCGATATGTGCCGCCGCGCGGCGGGATGGCGCAAATGAACGCGTTAATCTGCGGACTTTACGACGTTTTTCCGGAACGAGTCGAGTCGCGATACGACCGCGCTTTCGCTTATTTAGCGTCGCGGTTAACGAAGCGTTCGCTGGTAGTGTTGGCGACGAACGTAATGGACGAGCGAAACGCGGCGCAAATCGAACGCGTCGCGACGAGCTTGAGCGGCAAGCACCTTCCGTTGGGGCTCTTTTTTCGCGACCGTTCGCTGTTCGACGCGATCGAGCGTTTTGAGAAACGGGAAGTGGAAGAAGCGGGCAAGAACGCGACGAACGCCGAATCGTCGACGCCGAAAGTCGCGAACGAAGCGAAAAAAGGCGGACGGTTCGACTTGGGATGGCTGCGGCGCGAAACCGGCGGCGACGACGAAATCGAGCGTTTTTTATCGCGGGAAACGCGGCCGGAAGACGCGACGGCGGACGAACTTTTTTATCGAGCGGGCGCGGCGGCGGAAATTCTCAATTGGCGGCGACGAACGTTGCGTCGGCTCGAAGCGCGCGGAGCGTTGACGCTCGACGTCTTTCCGGAGGACGCGGCGGCGCCGTTGATCAATAAATATTTGGAAGTGAAAGCGCGTCGGCTTCTTTAATTTAAGTTAAATTAGGAAGTCTGCGCCGTTTAGGCGGCGTTAAAAAACGTTGTTTAAGTAAAAAGGGAAAGTAACGGGAACGAAAGAGAGCGGGCGGCGATGACGAGAAAGAAAATAACGAAGCGCGATATGCGGGTGATCGTCGAATCGGTCGCGTTAAAATTTGAACGACGTCCCGAGACGCAAGGGAACTCGATTTTGCGCGAAGTCTTCGAAGCGTCGCGCCTCCTCGACTTGCGCGAATACTTGACGAACGAAGACGCGATAACCGCCGCGAAGTTAATCCAAGAGCGTTTTCCCGATTCGCCGCTTCTTTTCTCGCGCGAACCGGCGCCGGGCGCCGACCCGCCGTTTAAGCCCGAGCCGAAATTTCGCAACCGATTTTAACGATTCGAACGACGAAGGCTTGACGGTTGCAAGGGGCGCGCAAGAAACGCCCAACGGACTTCGAGAACGCCGAGAAACGGAAAAACGGTTCCGACGTTTGAACGGCGTCGAACGCGACGCGACTTTTTGACGTTGGAACCGTTTTTATCGTTAAATTTTGCCGCCCGACGCGCCTTGAAAGAAGCGTCGAGCGGTTTTTTTATCGGTTTAAGCGTTCGTTTCGCTTAGTTTTGCTTCATCGCGGCGGCGAGAATCGCGCTCGTCGACGGACGCATGATGCGCGGGTCGACTTGTTCGCCTTGTTGAAGCGTCGCGCGAACCGCTTTGCCGGAGATGAAGACCGGTTTTTCGTCCGCGTGATTTTCCATCAGGTCGACGCGACCGATCGACTCGTAATAAGCCGCGAACCCGACTTTGAGCGGTTTTTCTTGCAGATCGCCGTTCAAATTATCGAAGATTTCTTGCGCGTCGAAGTCGCCCCAAATCGCGGTTCCGTCTTTATACGGCGCGTCGGCGTGTTTGCGGCCGATGATAACGTCGGTGAAACCGAAGTTTTGACGGTAAATCGCGTGCATGACCGCTTCTTTCGGGCCGCCGTAGAACATCTTGATGTCGAGGCCGAGGAGAACGACGCGGTCCGGAACCTCTTCGCCGAGTTTCGCCCAAAGTTCGCCGTCCGAGTCGCCTTCGCCGAGCGCGCGGTCGGCGATCAGTTTTTCATACGTCGACATCCGGATTTCGGCGTTGACGTCGTCGCCCTTCGTTTCGCCGACGAGCGGGTTCAAGCAGGCGCCGGCGTTGAAACCGTCCTTCAAGAGTTTTTCGAGCCCGTAAACGAGGGCGTACTCGTGAGCGCGGTGGAGCGGGTTGCGCGTTTGGAAAGCGACGACGCGTTCCCAACCGCGTTCGGCGATGAGCGCGCGAACTTCTTTCGGCGAAAGGACGTACTTGCCGAACGCCGGGTTTTTCGGTTGCGGGAAGACGTTGATTTTACCGCCGAGGAGGTAGTCTTTGTCCGCGTCGTTGACGAGAACCATATCGGCGCCGGGGTGGTCGGTTCGCTCGGTGAGGTAAACCGACTTCAGGTAGCGCGGTTTGTCCCAAGGGAAAACGTCGGAAATTTCAAGCGTCGCGACGATATTGTCGTTTTTGTCGACGAGCGCGACTTCTTGACCGGCGCTCAGCGTCTTCGCGAGTTCCGCCGTAACCGGGAGGGAGAGCGGAATCGTCCAAGCGTATTTTTTGCCGTTGTATTCGATAACCGATTCGTCGAGAACGCGGTTGAACGTCGCCGAGTCCATCGGGCCTTCGAGCGGGGTGAGAGCGCCGTCGCCCCAACGATAGACGGTGGAGAGGTCGGCGTCGCTGACCGGAACTTTAACGAGCGTCGCCGCTTTTTTCGCGTAAGCGTCGAGTTGATCGGCGGGAATCGCGCGGCAAACCGGTTCGGTCAAACCGCCGTGATAGAGGATTAAATCGGCCATTTTGGTTCCTTTTAGGTAAATTAGGCTCTTTGCGCAATTAAAATCCGCCGCGCCGCGACGAAATCGGAGGCCCGCTCGCGTCGGCGGTTCGCGAAATTTTTTGATTACCGAGGCGCGAACGGTTCGCAAATCGCAAACGGGCGAGCGAGAGGAAGCGTTCGGCGCCGGATCGGAGCGTTTCAAACTCCTTCATTATACCCCCCTTTTCGATTTTCAAAAGGGGGCGCGACGCGAGCTTCCGAACGGGCTTGAACGCGTCGACGATTATTTTTCGTTGTAGTCGTTTTAATCGGCGCTTTCGGGCGGAAACTTCGGCGGGCGACGCGATTTTGCCCTATTATTAATATAAAAGGGGAAAAATAGCGATCTTGCGAAAGGGAATCTTAGCGTCGGCGGTAAAATCGGCGGCGTTAAGGTCGGCTTAATCGATTTAATCGGCGTCTTTTTCCGATTTCGACGGACGCCCAATCGTCTTTTTGACCGAATATTCGCGATCTTTCCGGTTTTGATAAGCGACGAAAAGCTCCGCGATCGCGCCGACCGAGAGAAGCTGCGCGCCGAGCAACATCAGCGCCGCCGAATAAACGACCGCAGGACGCCCGGAGAGGTAGTATTCGCCGACGTCGATCAACGGAAGACGCGCGACGACCCAACGCAACGCCATCCAAGCGAGCGTCGCGGCGCCGATTCCGAACGCGGAAAGCCCGAACGTTCCCAAAAGGTGTTGCGGACGTTGACCGTAACCGGTAACGAATTTGACGGTTAAGAGGTCTAGGAAGCCCTTGACGAAGCGATTGAAGCCGTATTTCGAGACGCCGAACTTGCGGGCGCGGTGCTGGACGACCTTTTCGCCGACTTTGTAGCCGCGAGAGGCCGCCAAGACCGGAACGAAGCGGTGAAGTTCGCCGTACAAGGTGATTTCGTCGAAAATTTCGCGACGATAACACTTCATTCCGCAGTTGTGGTCGTGCAGTTTGACGCCGGTGAGGCGGCTGACCATTCCGTTGAAAACGCGACTCGGCAAGACTTTATGCCAAGGGTCGTGCCGCGTCTGCTTCCAACCGCTGACGACGTCGTACCCGGAGTCGATTAGGCGCAGGAAGTCCGGAATCTCTTTCGGGTCGTCCTGCAAGTCGGCGTCGAGCGTCATCACGATCGGGAGCGTCGCCGCTTTGAAGCCGACGTCAAGGGCCGCCGCTTTACCGAAATTGCGACGAAAACGGATTCCGCGAACGCGTTCGTCTTTTTGGACGAGTTCTTCGATTATCGTCCAGCTTTTGTCGGTCGAGCCGTCGTCGACGAAGATCAGCTCGATCTTCGCGGAGAGCGTTTCGGCGACCGCGACGATTTCGTCGTAAAGGAGACGGAGGCTTTCTTCTTCGTTGAAAACGGGAACGACAAGGGAATATTCAATCATTTTGGGCTCTTTTCGCGTTAAATTGGGCGGGCGGGGCAAGAAGGGCGTTTTTAAGGAAGGAGGAAAACCGGCGGAATTTTGAGTTTTCCGGCAATTTCGCGCCGACTTCCGTTGCGCCAAGCGTCGCGAAACGGTACAATGGTCGCGTTCGCGGCGTCGGACGTCGTTTATTTTAAGAAATTGACGACGCTTTGTCAAGCAAATTTTGGAACTTTTGACCGGCGCCGATGTTAGAATAGCGAAAATAGGCCGAAAAAACGGCGTAAAACACAAAGAAAAAATAGCGACGAGGAAAAAATGACGAAAATTGCGTTTCAACGAAAGAACGCGGGCGGCGGTTGGCGCGATCGAGCGGCGGTCGCGTTGGCGTTCGCCGTCGGTTGCGTCGGTTTGGGTTTTGGCGGTCAAGACGATTTTAACGGCGTCGGCGTCGGCGGAAACGTCGCGCTTGCGACCGAGTATTTTCTCGACTCGGCGGGCGGGAACGACGCGAACGACGGGAAATCGCCCGAAACCGCTTGGCGGTCGCTCTCCCGGCTCGACAAGGCGGCGCTCGAACCGGGCGACGTCGTTCGGTTCCGTCGCGACCGCGTTTGGCGGGGGACGCTCCGGGCAAAATCGGGAAGCGAGGGGAAACCGGTTGTTTATTCCGATTACGGGGACGGGGCGAAACCGCGAATCTTGCAAAGCGTCGATTTGAGTTCGCCGGAGTTTTGGACGAAAATCGACGACCCGAGCCGCTCGATTTGGGCGACCGCGCCGGACGAAATCGTCGATTTGCCGTCGAGCGGCGTTAATTCGGGCGCTTCGGGCGAAGTCGGCGATTTCGGAACGACCGGGGCGGTTGGGAATATTGGCGAAGACGTTCAAGACGGGGGGAATTATCGGAATAGCGAAAGCGGCGACGTTGGACAAAATGGGGGGAATGGCAAAGTCGGCGGCGTCGCGGACGCGGTCGAACGGTTCGCAGGCGGCGGTTGGAGCGTTTATACGGAAGAAGACGCGGAAGCGTCGAGCGAACTCGCGGCCTTCGTCGAACTCGACGGCGCGCCCGGATATTCGTTAAAATGCGAAAAGTCGGGATCGAAAAAGACGTTTTTGCAATGGACGGCGCAAGGTTTCCCGACGCGGGCCGGGTTGACGCTCGCTTGGCGTTTCCGCGCTCGCTCGACCGTTCCGTTCTCGATCGACGCGTCCGTTCCGAGCTTCTTCATGTCCGGGAAACCTTGGACGAATTACGGCGACGTCGGTTGCGACCGGCTCGAGTTCGGGCCGGAATGGCGCGAATACGAGCTGATCGTTTCGTCGAAAGTCGACGCCGAGGACGCCCGACTGACCTTCTTTTTCGGCGGCGCGATTCCGGACGGCGCCCGGTTCGACTTCGTTCCGGGAACGGCCCGCGCGGTCGAACGCCGCTCGGTCGGGCTCGTCGAGGACGTCGGGAACTTGGTCTTGACCCGTTGGCAAAACGGAGACGCCGCGTCGACGCCCGCGACGCTCGAATTCCTTGATCCCGAAACGAAAGCGGCGACGAAACGCTTCCTCCCGACCGCCGACGAACGCGAATTCGCCGGGTTCAAGCGCTGGTCGCTCGACGAATTGAAGGCGCCGAACGACTTTTGGTTCGACTTGGCGACGAAACGCCTTTACGTCTTGAGCGACGAGAATCCCGGCGTCGCGTTCGAGGGAATCGAGGCGACGTTGCGCACGAATACTTGTATTTGCAACGCGAACGACGTTGTCGTTGAGAATATCGCGTTTTCACATACGGCCGCGCACGGGATTTCTCTCAACGGCGCGAAATGCTGCGTCGTTCGGAACTGCGATTTCGACTGGATCGGCGGCGGCGACCTTTACCGCGAAGGAGGCGCCGGACGTCGGACGCGGTACGGAAACGGCGTCGAATTTTGGGAAAGCTCCGAAGATTGCGTCGTTGAATTTTGCCGATTTTCCCGAATTTACGACGTCGCGGTAACGACGCAAGGGCCGGAAAAAGCGGTTTCGCGGAATTTGACGATTCGCGACAACACGATGTTCGACTGCGAACAAGCGTTCGAAATTTGGTTCTCGCACCCGGAAACCGTCGTCGAGAATTTGATTTTCGAGCGGAATCTTTGCGTCGATATGGGGAATTGTTGGGGACACGCGCAGCGCCCGAATCCGCGCGCGACGCCGCTCCTCGGATACGGCCTCGACGCGAAGAAAGTCGACGTTATTATCCGCAAAAACGTTTTTTGCGGAACGGTTCAACACTTTATTTGGTTCTATCACAACCGAATCGGCGAACACCGAATCGACGACAACGTCTATTGGACGCCGGACGAAAGCGTTTTGCCGCGCGAGGAAGGGGAGAAATTCTTCTGGTACGACGCGAAAAATCCGCAAAGTTTGACGTTCGACGAGTACCGCAAGGCGACCGGCTGCGACGCGAAGTCGCGTTGGGTCGAGCCGAAGTTCCGCAACCGCGACGCGAACGACTTCGAGCTGCTGAACCGCGACGAACTCGCCGCCGGGCCGCGTTCGCAACGTTAGCCAAAACGTTAAAACGGAGAAAATAGGCGAGAAATAGCGAAACGCCGTCGTCGAGTCGGAACTCGGCGGCGGCGTTTTCGTTGGTTAAAGAAATCGCGTCGAACGGCGAAAAACGGTTCGACGCGAACGATTTTAACGGTTAAAGCGATTATTTTGCGTCGTCGGCTTTCGCGTCGGCGGAAGTTTCGTCGGTCGAAGCGGACGTTTCCGCGTCGGCTTTCGATTCGGCTTCCTTCTTGACGCAATAATTTTTAATCGCGTCCGATTCGAGTTCTTCCGGCGTCAGGTCGGCGAGTTTTTTCGCGCCGAACGCGAGCCGCTTGCGTTTTTCCGCTTCCGGCGCGTCGGCTTGCGTTTCGTCTTCCTTGACTTCGACGACGATCACGTCCGCTTCGTCGAAGGCGCCGCGAAGGAGTTCTTCCGACAACGGGTCTTCGAGGTTCGACTCGATCGCTCGACGCAACGGGCGCGCGCCGTAATCGAAGTTGCTCCCGCGTTTGACGAGGAGTTCTTTCGCTTCGTCCGAAAGGAGGAGGCGCAGGTTCTTGTCCGCCAAACGACCGCGAAGTTTCTTCAACTCCATATCGACGACGGCGTTCAAGTCCGCCTCGTTCAGGTGGCGGAAGACGATAATGTCGTTGAAACGGTTGATGAATTCCGGACGGAAAACGCGTTCGATTTCGTCGGTAACGCGCTGTTTCATATTGGCGTACGACGCGTCGTTATCCGGGCGTTGGAAGCCGAACGCCGACTCGTTTTTGATCGCCTCGGCGCCCGCGTTCGTCGTCATGATCAGGATCGTGTTCCGGAAGTCGACGACGCGACCGAAGCTGTCGGTCAAGCGGCCCTCTTCCAACACCTGCAGGAGGATGTTGAACACGTCCGGGTGCGCCTTTTCGATTTCGTCGAGCAAAACGACCGAGTACGGACGGCGGCGAATCTTTTCGGTCAGCTGACCGCCCTCGTCGTGTCCGACGTATCCGGGAGGCGCGCCGACCAAACGGCTGACGTTGTACTTCTCCATATACTCGCTCATGTCGATCGAGACGAGCGCGTCTTCGTTGCCGAACATAAACTCGGCCAACGCCTTGGCGAGCAACGTCTTACCGACGCCGGTCGGGCCCGCGAAAATGAAGGAGCCGATCGGGCGTTTCGGGTCTTGGACGCCGCTGCGACTGCGCCGAACCGCTTTCGAAATCGCTTCGATCGCCTCGTGTTGGCTGACGACGCGGCGGTGCAACTCGTCTTCCATTTGGACGAGACGCTTCGAGTCTTCCGTCGTCAGACGAGTCAGCGGAACGCCGGTGATGAGCGAAACGACCTCCGAAACGACCGTCGCGTCGACGACGCCGTTCGTTTCTTGGAGTTTGTCGCGCCATTCCTTTTGCAGTTCGTCCTTTTCCTTGCGGATTTGGTCGATTTGGTCGCGAAGGAGCGCCGCTTGTTCGAAATCTTGGTCGGCGACCGCGCGGTCTTTCTGCTGTTGCAGGTCTTCCGAGCGGCGGTCGAGGTCGTGCAAGTCGGGCGGACGCGTCATCGTCTTGAGTCGGACGCGGGCGCCGGCTTCGTCGATCACGTCGATCGCCTTGTCCGGGAGGCAACGGGCCGAGATGTAACGCTCCGACAACTCGACGGCGGCTTCGAGCGCGTCGTCGGTAATCGTAACGCGGTGGTGCTCTTCGTAACGTTCGCGCAACCCCTTGAGGATTTCGACCGTTTCGGCGGCGCTCGTCGGGTTGACGACGACCGTTTGGAAGCGGCGTTCGAGGGCGTTGTCTTTTTCGATGTACTTGCGGTACTCGTCGAACGTCGTCGCGCCGATGCATTGGATTTCGCCGCGCGAGAGCGCCGGTTTCAGGACGTTCGCCGCGTCGATGGCGCCTTCCGCGCCGCCGGCCCCGACGAGCGTGTGCATTTCGTCGATGAAGAGAATCGTGTTCTTCGTGCGACGCACTTCGTTCATCAACGCTTTAATGCGCTCTTCGAATTGCCCGCGGTACTTCGTTCCGGCGACCATCATCGCCAAGTCGAGAACGACGACGCGCTTGTCCATCAAGATTTCCGGGACGTTGCCGTCGACGACGCGTTGCGCGAACCCTTCGACGATCGCCGTCTTGCCGACGCCCGCTTCGCCGAGGAGAACCGGATTGTTTTTCGTTCGGCGGCTCAAAATTTGCATCGCGCGTTCGATTTCCGCTTCGCGACCGATGACCGGGTCGAGTTTCTTTTGGCGCGCGAGTTCCGTCAGGTCGCGACCGAACGAGTCGAGCGCCGGGGTCTTCGACTTGCCGGGGCGAGTCGTCGCGTCGCCGGTCGAGGCCGAGCGTTCCGAACCGGTCGACCCGGAGGACGAGGACGCGTCGTCGGACGCCGCGCCGCCGAAACCGCCGCGATCGTCGAGATCGCCGCTTTCGGACGCTTGGCCGAGCGTCGTCAAAATTTCTTCGCGAACGTCGTCGAGCTTAAGCCCGAGATTCATCATCACCTGCGCGGCGACGCCGTCGTGTTCCTTCAGCAGGCCGAGGAGGAGGTGTTCCGTCCCGACGTAATTATGCTTCAGGCGTCGCGCCTCTTCGATCGCGTATTCGACCGCCTTTTTGGCGCGCGGCGTCTGCGGCAGGCGTCCCATCGTAACCAAATCGGGGCCGCTGCGGACGAGTTTTTCGACTTCCAAGCGCATCGTGCGGAGGTCGATTCCCATCTTCTTCAGGATGTTGGCGGCGACGCCGGTTCCTTCTTTAATGAGACCGAGGAGGATGTGTTCCGTTCCGACGTATTCGTGATTGAAACGGAGCGCTTCCTGGTGCGCGAATTGCATCACTTTGCGCGCTCGGTCGGTAAATCGCTCGTAAGGCATACTCTTTTCTTCTTCTCAATATTATTATACTGGCGATTCCGGCGCTTTGGGCCGTCCGAGCGTCGACGTTCGACGTCGGCGCGGGTCGCGACGGAAAAAGCGGGAATCGAGGTATAACGTCAAACGCGCGCCGAGGGAACGCCGAGGGCGTCGAGGTTCGGCGGCGAGCGTCGTCGTTCTCTATTGTAGTCGATTCGTTCGATTCGTCCAGCGACCCGGAAAAGCCGCGCGAAATTTTTTTCAAAAATTACGTCGATTCTCCGCTTTTTTACGTCGCGAACCGCGAAAATTTTTTTCCTTTCGAACAAAAAATTTTTTTCGAAACCGCGTCGACGGAAAAAAAACGGCGCGAACGAAGCAAAATCGGCGGAAACGGCGCGCGAAGGCGAGCGGTCGGCGGACGGCGCGTTCGACGGGGCGCGCCGACGAACGCGTTTTTTGCTCTGGACGCGGCGAAAAAAATTGGTTACAATCGCTCCGAATAATCCGATTTTTTCGATTTTGCGTCTCGTTTTGTGAAAAACGTCGAGCGACGAGGCGCTTTTCGACCTTGGCCGAACGTCTCAAGGAAAACGCAAAATGACGACCCAACGCAAAAAACGCGCCGCGATCGCGCGAGCTTTCCTCGGTTTCTCGTTATTATACGCCGTCGGTTGCGCGGAAAAAGAAGAAAATTTTCCAAAAAACGGCGATTTTGAGGCGCAGGTTGCGGAAAACGGGCAAAATGACGCGAATAAAACGGTCGGCGAAAATGCGGCGAGCGACGAAAATAGGGAAGACGGCGAAAATGAACCCGCCGGCGCCGACTCGAACGCCGCGGAGCTTTTAGGCGGCGCGACCGAGCGTTTCGCCGAAATTTTCAGCGAAGACGGCGCCAAGGAAGAAACGGTCGAGTTCGACGAAACGCTCGTCGACGAAGAGACGCGCCAAAAATACGCCGCCGACCGAACGACCGTCGCGCCGACGCTCGCGCCTCGTTCCGAAGCGGAGGGCGTCGACGAACGTCCGAAATATCGGCTTGAGTACAAATTTCAACCGAATACGTCGCTCCGTTGGAACGTCGTTCACCAAGTGCGCAAAAAGGTCTCGTACGCCGGGAAGGAAACGACGACCGAAACGTCGTCGACGGCGTTTCGACGTTGGGATTTCGGCGAACGCGGCGCCGACGGCAAGCTCGCGGCGCGACACGAGATCGATCGGATGATTTTGCGTCAAAACGAAGAGGGAAAGGACCCGATCGACTTTGACAGCGAACGCGATTTGGTCGTCCCGAAAGAGATCGCGGCGTTCGGAACCGAGAAGGCGATCGGCGTCGTTTTGGAGACGTTCGACATTAACCCTTGCGGCGTTATGTCCGACAAAAAGAAGCTCGTCGCCGAGTATCAAGGGCGCGAAGGCGACTCGAACGTCTTGGTTCCGTTCCCGACCGAGCCGGTCGCGGTCGGCGACGTTTGGACGGTTCCTTACGCGCTCTATTTGAAGGGCGGGGACGAGGTCGTTCGGCCGTATCGCGTCGTCGAACGATTCCGCTTGGAGAGCGTCGACGAGAAATTCGCGACGATTTCCTTTACGACGACTCTTATGTCGCTCGTCGACGATCCGGTCGTCGAGGGCGCGCTCGCCGAACGGCTCTTTAGCGGCCGCGCGCTCTTCGACCGCGAACGCGGGCTGACGTTGCGAACGGAGCTGACCTTTAACCGTCGGGTTGCGAACGCGTTCGGTTTTTCCAGTTATCTCGAATATAACTGCCAAGTCGTCGAAAAATTGATTCGCGACGACGAAAATGGCGAGCCTGCGCAAACGGGGGAAACGGCGCCGGTCGCGGCCCCTGCGCAAACGGGGGAAACGGCGGCGGTCGCGGACCCGGCGAATTGACGTAAAACGTCGTTTTTCAATTTTCAAAAAATTTTTTCGTTTGACGACGCGCCGACGTCGTATAAAGAGGCGACGCGTTGTTTTTTCCGGAATATTAGTTGCAAACTAATAAATAGGCGTAAAAGGAAAAATGGATAAATCTGGGAAAGTTTTTGTAACCGGCGCGACCGGTTTTATCGGTTCCAGTTTGACGCGGCAACTCTTGGAGGCGGGGTACGTCGTGCGCGGAATGAGCCGTTCGAAACCGAAAGCGCCTCCCGGAGCCGAAGATTCGCTCGACGCGCTTTGGAATCATCCGAATTTCGAATACGTCGCCGGCGATATCAACGACGTCGACTCGCTGACGCGCGCAATGGAAGGCTGCCGATACGCGATTTCGCTCGCCGGGTACGCCCGCAACTTCGCCCGCGATCCGCAGGTTTTTCATCGGATTAACGTCGACGGAATGCGCAACGTTTTCGCCGCCGCAAAGAAGCTTGAACTCGAAAAAATCGTTTGGACGTCGACGATCGTAACGTTCGGCCCGACGAAAAAAGGCGTCGTCGGCGACGAAAATATGCCGCGTATCACCGACAAATATTACACCGAATACGAAGAGTCGAAGAGCGTCGCGGAAGCCGAAGCGCTCCAATGGGTCAAAAAGGGGCTGCCGTTGACGATCGTCAATCCGACGCGGGTGTACGGGCCCGGCCAACTTTCCGAAGGGAACGCGATGGCGGCGCTGATTCGCGATTATCGCCGAGGGACCGCGCCGTTCCTGTTAAATTGGGGAAAAAATATCGGAAATTACGGTTATGTCGACGACGTCGCCCGCGGGCATATGTTGGCGCTGGAGAAGGGCCGAATTGGCGAGCGATACATTTTGGGCGGCGACAACGCTTCGCTCCTCGAACTTTTCCGTTTAATCGATAAAGTCGACGGGCGTTGGCATTTCAAACTCCCGATGTATAAGTTTTTCCCGCTCCTTTTCGCGAATTCGCAGAAGGCTTGGGCCCTTCTGACCGGGTTTTATCCCCGCATCACTCCCGGTTGGGTGCGGACTTTTTGCGTCGATTGGACGTATTCGTGCGAAAAGGCGAAAACCGAACTCGGATACGACCCGATTTCGTTGGAAGAAGGGTTGCGCCGCACCTGCGAATGGCTCGACGCGCTCGCCGCCAAGAAACGATAAACGGTCGAGCGGCGACGTAAAATTAGTAAAATTGATATAATTGTCGTAAGCGGAGCGCGTATAAGCGACGGTTCCCCGCTTTGGAATTCGGAAAATAACGAAAATAACGGATTTTCCAATGAAAAGAACAGCGAAAAACGAACGAATAAACGAACAAACGGCGACGAGAGGGCGTTGCGAACGCGCCGCCGTCGGGAATAAAACGGCGCGATCGATCGATTTGTCGCAAGCGTTGCGTCGCTCGACGGTCGCGTTGGCGCTAACTTGCGGCGTTTGCGTTTGCGTTTCCGGATGTCGCTCGTTTTTGGGCGCCGACGACGAGCGTTTTCGCCAAGGTCGCGGCGAGTACGCGCTTAACGACGAAGAGGTTCTTCGCGATTGGGAACAAGCCGCGCGCGAATCGGGGGGAACGACGCAAAGGAGCGGAACGAGCGAAAATGGGAAAAATGGCGCGGTTGAGCAAGAAGCGCAAGACGATCCGGCGTCGAGTCGACCGGTTTTGCGTTCCGCCGCGTTCGACGAAACGGACGCGGAGCGTCGCGTCTCGGCTCGCAAGCCGTTTTTCGGTTCGCCGGAGCCCGAGGTCGACAAAGCGCCGAAAAGTTTTAGCGACCGCGTTAAAGGACTTTTTTCGCTCCCGAAAAAGGAACCGCGACGTCCGAGCAAGCCGCAAACTCCGCCCGCGTCCGCAATTTCGCGAAATCCGGCGAATTCCGGAAAAAGCGAAAATTTTGCGCGTTCCGGCGAACCGAAAAAAGCGGCGCGGTCGAGCGGAAGCGGTTTTTCGTTGGGGCGAGGAGCGGCGAACGTTTTTTCGTCTTCGAAACGGCGCGGGCGCGAAAAGTTTCCCGTCGATCCCGTCTTGCAGTACGACGAGTCGCGTTTTATGCCCAGTTTTCAAACATGTCAACAATATTACGAGCCCCTTTCGCCGCGCAAGTCGACCGAACGACCGTTAACGTCCGTCGAATCGTCGAAACCGGGAAATCCGGCGCAAGACTTAAATTCGGCGCAACGAGATCGGTCGGCGAAAGTTCGGTCCGGCGACGCGCGAATTTCCGGTCGCGAACTCGTCGCTCGAACGCAAAAAACGCGAACGGGAACGGCGGCGGAAGAGGCGTCCGGGTTGGCGACGAGCGGCGTCGCTTCCTCGCGGGCTTCGGCGACCGGTTGGGGAAAAACGCGACCGATCGCCGTCGCCGCGAACGAAGAGAGCGCAAACGCGCGGCCGGCGGTCGCTCCGGTCGGATACTTGGACGCTTCGCGTAAAAATGAAGCGAATTTTCGGGATTTAACGGCCGATTGCGACGGCTTGTTTGGTTGGGCGGTTGGAGAAGAAGCGTTATTGAACGCCATTTCCGAACCGACTGGAGAAGTTGGCGAAAGTTTAACGGCGTATTCGGCTCCGTCGCCGTCCGCTCCCGCCTTTCCCGCCGTCGAGCCTTCCGCGTTTGCGGCCGACGTCGCCGAAATTGCGACGACCGACGGTCAAGACGCGCAATTGGGGCAAGACGCGACGACTTTGACGGCCGCCGATCTCGATCGAATGCCGACGTTCCCGCAAGACGGCGCTCCGGTTCCGGCGATTTCGGCGCCGAATAAACCGGGCGCGGGGGTTGGCGAAGTTGCGAAGAGCGCGGGGAATGAAACGAGCGCGGCGTCTGCGTCGACTGCGGAAAAAGCGGCGGTTTTGACGGCGTACGCGCCTTCCTCAACGTCGCGAGAAGGGAAAAAGGCGGCGGATTTCGCGTCGCAATTAGGCGAAACGAATTTCGATTGGTTTGATTCCCGAGCGGAAAACGCCCCCTTGCCGCAACCGGCGACGGAGACGGCGACCGTCGCGACGCTCGAATCGGAAATAACGTCGAACGTTTCGGACGAAGCGCCGGAAAGGGCGACGAACGAAACGATCGAGTTGATTTCCGGAGAGCCGCGCGTCGATTTGGACGCCGTTCTTGCGAACCGTTTAGCGCCGACGCCGGAACCCGCCGCGTCGGTTGAAGTTGGCGAAGTTGCGTCGAGTTTGCCGGTTTCTTCGTCTCCAGTCGGTTCGTCGGTTGAAGTTGGTGAAGTCGCGTCGAGTTTGCCGGTTTCTCCGTCTCCGGTCGGTTCGTCGGCAGAAGTTGGTGAAGTCGCGTCGAGTTTGCCGGTTTCTTCGTCTCCGGTCGGTTCGTCGGCAGAAGTTGGTGAAGTCGCGTCGAGTTTACCGGTTTCTCCGTCTCCGGTCGGTTCGTCGGTTGAA
>JAZNJF010000003.1:0-7579 GCA_045577885.1 Thermoguttaceae bacterium
GATTTTACCGTCCTCGGCTCGCGGTTGAAAGCGGTTGGCGTTGACTGTAAAGCGTTTGGTTGCGCGAGTTATGCGAAGTTATTGGAGGCGCGCTTTTCGAAAACGCTTCAATTCGACAAAAACGAGCCGACCGCTTGGCGCGTTCGCCCGACGTTGGCGCCGAACAAAGACGACGCGGAACTTGCCGATTGGGCCGTCGTCGCGCCGGAGCGGTTCGACGAGTTGGCGGCGCTCGCGCTCCCGGAGAAACGGCGGTTCGACGACGCGAAAACGGCGCCCGGCGAGCCGCGTTTTCCGATTTTAGCGTCGTATTTAAAATATACGTTCCGCCAACTCGCGTTCGAGGAGAAGGTGAAAATCGCCCCGACGGAAGACTTCGCCGCGTTCAATACCGGCCTTTTCGACCGCAAATTCGACCCGATTTTCGCGTTTTTCCGGAAAAACGTCGGGCCGGAGCCGCCGCTTTGGCGTCTTTCGTCGTTCGCCGTCGCCGGAGAAAACGACGGCAAAGAGTTGGTCGCGCGTTTTGCCCCGCTTCCGGAGCGAGCGCGCTTTTTCGAACGCCGCGAAGATCTCGTTTTCGACGGCGACGCGGAGATCGTTCTCGACGCCGAACATTGCCTCGTCGAACGCGCTTGCCGACTGCCGAGCGAGTTTTTGCGTCGTTGGACGACGCCGGAGTTCCTCGCGCTCGCAATCGACGGCGAAACGCGAACGCTCGACGACGTCGCCGCTCGACCGAAAAACGACCCGACGCGCCGCCGATATTTTAAAGCGTTGGCGAAAAAACTGCCCGAGTCGGACGCGTTTGTTCGGCTGAAAGTCGCTTTTGAAGTCGCGGTCGAGTTGGCGAAAAAGCGCGCCGTCGCGAACCCTAGAACGGCGGTTCCGACCTTTAACCCGACGAAGCGCGGCGTTTGCCTAATGTTGCCGTTGGCGTTGATCGATCCGGCGTCGAACCGGCCGGACGTCGCGCTCGTCGTCGAGCGGCTCGCGGAGACCGGCGTTTACCAAGCGCACACCGTTTACACGCTCGATATGGCGCGCCAAACCGCGAGTTTGACGGCGCGTTTGGGCGGCGAAAACTGGCTCGACGGTTGAGCGAGAGACCGCCGTCGCAAGCGGGCGCGGAGCGTCGGTTAGCGTCGGGGACGCTTGAACGAACGTATTTAGCGTCGGCTTTGCGGAGGCGCGCGAAGAACGTCGGACGGGAAACCGTTTCGGCGTTTTTTTTTTGTTTTTTTGCGTTTTTTGGGAAAACAACGTCGTTTTGAGAAAATTTTCGCAAAATTCCTCGACGCGGCGCTCTTAATACTCGACAAAAACGACCGATTATGCAAAATAGCGTCGAAAAAGGTTTTTTGTTTGATTTTCGGTCGACGGCGCTCGACGGGCGCGACGCGTTTTTCGACGAAAGAAATAAAGACGCGTTCCCTTGCGTCGAACGCAAACGATATTAATTCGAGCTTGAAGGTTTAAGGAAACGATGAGAAAAATCTTGATTACGCCGATCGCGTCGGCCGTCGTCGTCGCGCTTTGCGGCGCGCTCCATACCGGCGCGAAAGCCCTTTCGGAAGAGAACGAGCGACCGCGCGAGACGGTCGACGGCTCCGTTGCTTCGAGCGACGATTCGGAGAAAGACGAATACGGCGCCGACGACTTTGAACGCGATTTCGAGACGATTCGTCGTCGCGTCGTCGTTCCGAGTTCGGACGCCGAGGAAAAGGCCGAGACGGAGGCTCCGGCGACCGAAATCGCGTCGGAAGAAGACGGCAAAGGTAAAAAAGAGGAAGAGGGGAAAGAAGGGGAAGAGAGTAAAGAAAGCAAAGAAGGAACAAAGGGGAAAGAAAAGAAAGAGGGTAAAGAAAACAAAGAAGGGGCAAAGGGTAAAGAGGATAAAGAAGGCGAGAAGAGCAAGGCGGATAAGGAAGGTAAAAAAGGAGGAAAGGGTAAAGAAGACGCGGCGCCGGCGGAGGTGCGGACGAAACAAGCGACTCCGACAAAGACGACGAGCGGAGCGCCGAACACGAAGCGGGAACGCGCAAAACGTTAACGTTGAACGGCGTCGAGCGCGCGTTCCGGTACTGTCCGGCGGGATCGTTTACGATGGGCGAAGGCTCGACCGCGCATAAGGTAACGCTGACGAAGGGATTTTGGCTCCTCGAAACGGAGGTAACGCAAGCGACGTGGGAAGCGACGGCCGGCTTGAATCCGAGTTATTTTTCGAAGTTGGGCGGCGGAGCGAGCGCGGTCGACGGCTTGGACGCGCCGAATTTTCCGGTCGAACGCGTCAATTGGGAAGACTGCTAAGGGTTTGTCGAGAAGTTAAATTCCAGCGGTTTGGCGCCGAAGGGCTTTAAGTTCCGACTCCCGACCGAGGCCGAATGGGAGTACGCCTGTCGCGCCGGAACGACGACGCCGTTTTTCTGGGGAACGACCTTGAACGGAGACAAGGCGAACTGCGACGGCAATTATCCCGCCGGAACGTCGACGCAAGGAAAGAGTTTAAAGCGAACGACGCGGGTCGGCGATTACGACGCGAACCCTTGGGGCTTGCTCGATATGCACGGGAACGTTTGCGATAGAGCGTTGGGAAAGCGAGCGCGCGAAACTTGGTCGCGTCGGCGGTTGAGGCGGGACGACGTTCGCGACGTTGCGTTCCTTGCGGCGAGCGAGCGTCGCGGTCGTAACGGCGGCGCCGGTTTTGACGGCTTGTCTCGGCGATTTGCGTCGCGCGGTTTGAGCGGAAAGTAGCGGTTTCGCCGTCTGCGACGACCAAGAAAAAAGAAAAAATTTCTTTTTTGGCGTTCGCCGATATGGAAGAGACGGCGCCGAAACTTTATAATAGAGTCGAGGAATTAGCGGACGTTTTTTCCGCGTCGCGGCTCGAGTCGTTTCGGCGGCGAACGAGGGCGGCGTCCGCTCGACCGGTCGCGTTCGACAAAATCTTTTGACCAACGATACTTGGAAACGATATTATGCGAAATTGGCGTCAACTGTTCGTTACTTATCCCGCGACTTGCGCTCTCGGCGTCGCTTGCGCTTGGAGCGTCGCGTCCTTGAACGACGGCGCGAACCTCGGCGCCCTTTCGCCGTCGGCCGCCGCCCAAGACGACCCGTTCGGCGACGACGAGACCGATCCGTTCGGCGAAGACGCGAGCGAAGAGGTCGGGGACGACGCCGACCCGTTCGGAACCGACCCGAACGAGGAAGTCGTCGAGAACGACGTCGTCGAAACGGACGACGACTCCGATCCGTTCGGCGCCGCGCCGTCGACCGGGCCCTTCGCGCCGACCGAAGACGAGTTGAGCGCTCCGGCTCCGGTCGCGCCCGAAAGCGCCGCCTCGACCGCCGTCGAGTACGCCGCCGGAAAAGAAACGAAATACCTGCGCCCGGACGACGTCCCGGACGCCGAAAAGACCGAGCAAGACTTTTTCGCGACCTTGACGCCCGCCGAAGCCGCGATTCTCGGGCAAAATCCGCAAAACGCCGCCGAATGGCTCGTCGCGGCGATTCGCGTCGCGCGAGTCGGCCGGGTCGAGTTCGCGAAGATTTTGACGCAAAAATCGCTCGACGCGCCGGAAGGCTCGCCCGCCGAATGCGCCGCCGCCGTCGATTCGCTCGGCGCCGGGCGGCTCTCGTACTTCGTCGCGAATCCGGCGATCGGCGAAATCGGAACGCAAGCGGTCGAACGGGTTTCCGAAATCGCGCGTCGACATTGGAACGACGAAGCGACGATTCGCGACGCGTTGGCGAGAATGAATCGCGGAACTCCGGACGAACGCGCCGCCGCGACGTTCGACGTCCGCAAGGGCGGGAACGCCGCGATCGCGCTCTTGACGAAAGATTTGGTCGCCGGGGACGACGAACAACGCCGCGTCGCGAAGTCGTTTTTGACGTTCTTTAAGGGCGAGGCGGTCGACGCGCTCCTCGCGACGTTGCAAGGGGCGGACGAAACGGCGTTGGCGCCGGTCGTCGACGCGTTGGGCGAAATCGCCGACAAGCGGGTCGCCGTCGAGTTGGCCGTTCGGTATTGGCGCGGAGTCGACGATCCCGAGCTTGCCGCGGCGTTTGAAAAGGCGTTGACGGCGCATTGGGGAAGCGTTCCGAGCCGAGCCGACGCGACGCGCCTCGCCGACGAACAAGCCGACGGATATTGGAAACGAACGCTTCTTTTCCCGATCGTCGTCGACGACGAAACGACCGTTTGGCGTTGGGACGAAGCGACCGCCGCGCCGATTCGCGAAACGAAATCGGCCGACGTCGCGTACCGAAACGCCGCCGCGTTTTGGGCGCAAGCCGCCTGTGAAGCCGCGACCGACGCGGAAAACGCCGTCGCGCCGTCGTCGCTCGCCGTTTCTAAAGCCGTCGTCGCGACCGCCGAGCGCGTTCTTTACGAAGTCGGGCTCGACGCCGGGCGCGACGGAATCGCGACGTTTGAAGCGGAATTGCCGAATTTAACGGTCGAGCAACTCGTCGCGGCGCTCGATTATGCGCTCTCGACGAACCGCTTCCGCGGCGCGTTGATTCCGGTTTTGCTCCTGCGAACGCGCGGCGACGAAACGCTTTGTTACTCGAATAACGCCGAGCCGACCGCGATCGTTCGCGCCGCGACCTGCGCCGACCGTCGCGTCCGTTTCGAAGCGGCGACGGCGATCGTCGATTGGAATCCGACGCGTTCGTATCTCGGCGCGAGCCGCGTCGCGACGGCGTTGGCTTGGTTCGCGACGGCGCGCGGCGAACGGTTGGCCGTCGTCGCTTCGCCGAAACTCGACGAAACCGGGCGTCTTGGTCAACTCCTTGCGCAACAAGGGTTTAAGCCGATTCCCGCGACCGGCGGACGCGATTTGTTGCTCCGCGCGCAGGGGAGCGCCGACGTCGAGCTGATTTGGGCGACCGCCGCCGTTCGAACGCCCGATTTGCGAGTCGTCGCGCAAACGCTTCGCTCCGACGTCCGAACGAACGACGCGCCGATTTTGGTCGGATACGCGACCGAAGCGGAGGGAACCGCCGCCGGAGCGTTGGTCGGCGCCGAACCGAACGCGGCGACCGCGCCCCTGCCGTACGATCTCGAATCGGGCGTTTGGGCGACGCAACGTCTTCTCGACGCGACGAAGCCCGAACAGGTTCCGGTCGAATTGCGGTTGGCGCAATCGAAAGCGGCGTTGCGCGCGCTCTTGAAGCTCGAAACGACGCGACCGGGCGCTCTCGACGACGTCGTCGATTGGAACGGAACGATTTCGCAAACCTTGGCGACTCCGGCGCTTTTCGACGTCGGGCTCGAAGTCGCCGCGACGCTGAAAACGACGTTCGCGCAAAACAAGTTGGCCGAATTAATCGGCGACGTTCGTTTCGACGTCGCGACGCGCCGTCAAGCGCTCGAAGCGTTAAAGCGTCAATGGGCGACGAACGGCTCCCTTTTGCGCGGACCGGAAATCGTTAAAATGTACGATCGTTACAACGCGAGCGAAAAAGAGGATATTGAAACGCAAAAGATCCTCTCCGAAGCTCTCGACGCGTTCGAAGCCGCGACCGCGAAGTAAAGTTTGAGCCGACGAACGAGCGACGCGTCGCGCGTTAAAATTTAGGACGTTTATCAAGTTGACGAAAGCCCGCGAAGTCTTGCGAGACGTCGCGGGTTTTTTCGTTTCTTGCCGGAAGAAAGAAGCGTCGAGGGCGGCGTTCGAAGCGGCGGGTCGGGCGGCGGAACGGGCGTCGCGTTTTTTTTTCGTTTCTTGCCGGAAGTAAGAAGCGTCGAGGACGGCGTTCGAAGCGGCGGGTCGGGCGGCGGAACGGGCGGCGCGAGCGTTTTTTGTCGGGGCGTCGCGGCGGAGTCGGGCGGCGGATTTTAACGGCGCGTCGCTTGTAAAATTGGGCGTTTTTTAGGGAATTTTTCGTTCCGCTTCTTCGCGACGTCGGCGACCGAAGTCGGCGAGCGCGCGGCAAAGGGGCGACGTCGGAACGAAACGCGGAACGCCGAGCGCGGCGAAAGCGCCGGGCGACCCGAAACTTTTCGAACCGGCGACGCTCGACGCGGCGACGCGACGGCGAATAAACGGCGAGTTTAAAACGGCGGCGAGATAATCGGCTTCGTCGAGCGTCGCGACGGCAACCGTCGACAAGGTGTCTTGCGGAATAATCGGGCGGCGGCGCTCCGCGTCGAACGAAACGACCGCGGCGCGAATCGTCGAATCCATCCGCCGCCAAACGACCTTAATCGGCGCGAACGTCGCTTCGTCGACGTTGTATAGGGACCAAAACGGAGCGCGACTTTGAAACTTGCGATACGCGGCGCGGTCGCGGAGCGTCGTTTCGAAGCGATTCAAATAGGCGAGCGTCGTCGGGAAGTCGCGCCGCATCGTCGCGTCGTCGATTCCGCGCCGTCGAACCGGATCTTGCGGGAGAAGGATCGCGGTCGTCGGACGCCGCGCGGCGAACTCGTCGACGTCGCGCCAACGGAGGAGCGGGAAAACAAGCGCCGACTCGACTTGCGCTTCGACCGTTTCGACCTTGCGCCGCCCGACGTCGCCGAGATTGCGAATCGAAACGAGCGCTCCGTCGAGCCGTTCGACGTTTTCGAGCCAAAAAACGCCGCTCGCGCCCGCCGCGTTCGCGCCGAGGCGAGCGACGTAAGGAGACGCGGCGAGTTCGGAAGCCGGTTCGGAGGGCGGCGCGTCGGCGGCGGACGCAAAAAGGGGAAGTTCGGCAAAATCGGCGCCGTCGGCGGGCCGCGTCGGACGATTCGGGCGCGGAAACGAGGCGTTTTCGGCGAAAAGTCGCTCGACGAGCGCGTCGAGTTCCGCCGATTCGGCGGTTGGGGGAGTTGGCGAGGTTGGAGAAGTTGGGGAAGTCGGAACGGTCGCGTTGCGCTTGGCGTCGGGGAAGTCGAAACGGAGCGGGGCGCCCGGCGCGTCGGACGTCGGCGACGCGAACCCGACGTCGGCGATTTCAGCGCGCCAAGTTCGAGACGGACGGCCGCGACGCGCGGGGAGCGTTTCGGCGGTTTGCGGAGATTGGGAAGAGCGGGCGGTTTGCGGGACGTCGGCGACGGTCGCTCGCCAACGACGAACCGGAAACGGATAACGCGTCGGCTCGCCGCGTCGAGCGCAAAAGGTCGCGAACTTGCTTGAAACGCCGGTAAAAAGCGGAACTTCCGAAAAATCGTCGATTTCGAGAACGCGAAACGGCGTCGGACGCGTCGCGGCGGGGTTCGAGCCGAAACGGCGGAAACCGTTCCCGGCGTCGCGCGATTGGAAGAGCGATTTCGGGACGACGAACGCTAAAACGCCGCCGTCGCGCAACCGCCGGTCGAGCGTTTCATAAACAAGGAGGCCGGCGAGTTCCTTTTTGCCCCCGCCGAGGAGCGCCGCCGAACCGGACAGGGTGAAAAGGCCGCGTTCGCGCCAACGCTCCTTCGTCGCTTCGCGGTATTCGGCGGAAAGACGGTCCCAAGCGATCCAAGGCGGATTCCCGACGACGACGTCGAAACGACGCTCGAAATCGGGCGTCGCCGCCCAACGTCGCGCGTTGAAATAATCGGGGGAAGCGGAGGGCGTCGGGGGGCAGGTAGATGCGCTTG
>JAZNJF010000004.1:0-2503 GCA_045577885.1 Thermoguttaceae bacterium
CGCGGAGGGGGCGGGCGCGACGTTCGGGCCGTTCGGGGCGTTTTGAACGGCGTTCGGCGTTTCGACGCGGTCGTATCGGGAGACGGCGCCCGGGCGAAGCGTCGCGGCGGACGCGTCGCGAACGCGACTTTGGCGGTGAACGTAACGTCCGAGCTTGCCGTCGCCGAGCGATTCGACCCAAGAGACGAACGTTTGGCAGTCTTGCGCGGACCAACGCCCTTCGCCGAACGGGTAAACGCGGTTTCCGTCGGCGTCGGCGACGACCGGATGGTTCAAAATCGGGCTTTGCGCCGGGTTGTTAAAATCGATAAAATCGAACGTTTCGCGCAAGTTGAAGTAAAGGGCGAGGCGCGCTTGCGGTCCGACCGCTTTCGGGCGAACGCGGAACGCCGAGTTCGGGTTCGAACCGTCGTGACAGCCGGCGGTCGCGCAACGCCTTTGGAGAATCGGTTGAGCGCGGCGCGCGAAGCGTTCGAACGCGGAGACCGGGACCTCTTTCGCCCAACGTTCGATTTCGGCGATTTCCGGCGCGACCGTCGGGCGCGTCGGCGTCGCTTGCGTCGCGTTGGGAGAAGCGGAAGCGGAAGCGGCGGCGTTCGGCGTTTGCGTCGAAGCGTCGGAGGCGTTTTGACGCGCGGCGACCGCTTGAGCGGCCGAGGCGCGCCATTTCTCTATTTGACGCAACTCCTCCAATTTAACGGCGACGGCGCGTCGTTCGCCGTCGGAAAGAGGTTCGGCGAGCTTCGCTTCGAGGAGCGCGATCGCTTGCGGCGCGAGTTGGCGTCGGTTCGCCCAATCGGCTAAGCGGAGGGTTTCGACGACGTCTTCGAGGCGCGTTCGGCTCTTTTTGAACGCGAAAACGTCGTCGCGACTCCCGCCGATAAACTGGACGTCGAGTTTCGAAACGGAGACGGAGCCGCCGTCGAGCAGCTCGATCGACAGGACGTCGCCTCGGTCGCGAACGACGCCGACGTGAACGACGTCGAGGCGCGTTAGAACGAAACGCGGCGCCTCCGCCGGCGTCGGAGCGAGCGGCGCTTCGGACGTTCGCGACGTCGGAAGCGTCGGGGAAGACGGCGTTTGCGTCGCCGCGTCGGAGGCGAAAAGGGGAGAGGCAAGCGTCGCGAGCAAAACGCCGACGCCGAGCGCCGAACGGCGCGAGCGGAGCGGGCGAACGAAAAGCGAAAAGGGGAAACGCGGCGTCATCGGTCGAAAAAGCGGGCGTCGCGGGGACGTCCGGCGTTGAAAAAGGGAAAAGGGCGGTTAAAAGGAAACGTTGAACAAGTCGGCTCGAAAGCCTTTTTGGATTTTGTTGAAAACGAAACGAAAATCGGCGACGCTTCGCGTTCGTCGAGCGGGGGCGTCTTCGCGTTCGTCGGGCGTTCGTCGAGCGGGGTTAGCGTCGCGGGCGGTTTCGCGGTTCGACGCGCCAAGCGGAAACTTTCTCCGCGTCGGCGATAATTAGGTGCGAAACGCCGTTCCAACGAGCGACGCAGACGCCGGAAATTTCCGCGCCGAATTGGAAAACGTCGAACGGTTCGCCGGTCGCGCGGAAGAACCGAACGACGCCGTTCGGCGAGGCGACCAACCATTCGTCGACGCCGTCGCCGTCGACGTCGCCGGAAACGACGCGCTCCATTTGTCCGCTTTCCTCCCAATCGATCGGCGTCTTCCAAAGGGTCGAACCGTCCGCGCCTAAGCCGACGAAATACGCGCCTTTTGGGTTCTCGTTTTCGACGATCGCGACGACGTTCGAGTCGCCGGACGGCGCGGCGTCGGAAACCGCGAACCAAACGAAGGAGCCGCCGTCGTCGGCGCGGTATTCGGCGAGGCGTTCGCCGGTCGCGGCGTCGTTTTCGACGATCGAACCGACGAGCCCTTGCGACCGCGTCGTCGCCAATAACGTTTGACGCGGCGTCGCGTTCGAGCGATATCGGACGCCGAGCCGATAAGGTTCGAGAACGCTTTCGTCCTTCCAACGGATTTTCGGCCGCTCCGATTCGACGACGTAAAGCCCGTGCGGCGTCGGGCCGTTCGACGACGGCGCGCCGACGAGTCCGAGCGCGAGTTCCGGGGTTCCGTCGCCGTCCGCGTCGAGGAAGCGAGCGTCGCCGACCCGTTGGTTTTGGAGCTTGCCGAGGTCGAGCGTTCCGAGGTCGTTGAAGTTTTCGTCGAAGCGGTGCGCTTTTTGCGATTGCAAACGAGACGACGCGACGTAGTAACGCCGGCCGCCGTCGAAACGAATCGTTCGGACGAACGAAATCGGCTCGCCGACCGCCGCGGCGGGGGTCGTTTTGCGGACGAGGCGGCCTTGCGACGTCAACAGGGCGAGCGCGTTGCCGTCGCAGGGAACGACGACGAGGTCGTTCGGGAGCGCGTCGGCGACGGCCAACGGAACGAACGCGTCGGGCGTCGGCGTCGAGGGCGCGTTCGGGGCGGTCGACGGCGAAGCGTCGTCGGCGTTTTCTTGCGTCGTCGCGTCGGAAGCGTCGTTCGGAGCGTC
>JAZNJF010000005.1:0-3802 GCA_045577885.1 Thermoguttaceae bacterium
CGAAAGCGACGATAGACCGTGTTCCAATGCCCGTAGCGTCGAGGCAAAGCGCGCCATTTGCAACTGTTTTCGGCAACGTAAAGTATTGCGTTCAAAACCTTTAAATGTTCAACGACAAAGTTGCCGCGCGGTTTCGGCAAATACGGCTCGATTTTTTGTATTGTTTTTTAGTGATCTTCATACGCGCATTATACCATATTCGCAACGGTTGCGCAAGAGGAATTTCAGATTACAGCAACACGCCCTAGCATTTACGACGCGATATACCAAGCGACCGCCGACGCCGGAGATAAAGTCCCGATCGCGCGCCATCGAAGAAACAAGAGGACTTGATTTTGTGTATGAAACTAAAAGACGCGTCAAGGTTTAAGCAACTATTTTTAAGCTTTGCAAGCCGAAAGGAAACGAGAAACAAAAACAAGATTAATGCTCTGATTTCCGTCCAGCAAAAGTACGATCCGGTGTTGGATATTCACGTTCGAGAAGATTGGAGTTATTATAAAGAATCCGGAAACTCGCACTACGAACCAGACGAAACACGCTCGTACAGAGTATAACACGTTATTCATTGGAGACGAGGGCAACTTGTTCACGCTCAACATGCTCGACGACGTTATTATCGACGCGGTCGCCCAACTTTGCGAAGACCGAGGCGCCAAGTATTACAGTCCATCACACAACAATGAAGAGCCAAGCGAAAAGCAAAAGGAAATCGAAAAGGCGGTTCGCGATTCCGTTGAATACGTCTACATTTTGGGCCGATTGAAAGCGCAACCTTTCCTGCAACCGCCTAGTTGTAGCCCGTTATTTTGCAACGGTAATCCAACATCCGGCGGACGTTCCCGCGCTATGAGGAGGAACGATGACAGATTCCGAACAAGACAAGGCAATTCGCAACTTGGCGGCGGCCTTAGATAAATTATGTGGCGATTATTTCGATCTTCGCTGTTGTTTGGTCGCTACGTTCGCGGCGTCGGCGCTGATGTTTTTTTTGGTCGTTTAGTTCGGCGGCGTTAATATTACGATCGTCAACGAGCCGCCGCGTTATCCTGCGAGCGTCGGCGAACTGGTGAAGACGCTCGAAACAGTCGATCCCGAAACGCCGCTCGGAAAGGAGAAAACCAAATGACTATCAAAGAACTTTTTGAAACACTGGCCGAAGAATTGAAAAAAGGTAACGGCGACAGAACCGCGAGTATTTGTTTTTGGAACAACGGTTGGGAAACTCGCGACGCGACGGAGGTCACGCCTGACGCTTTTGGCGTGTCGATTGTCTCCGAAGAAGGTTTTGAATAAACGGTTTGCGGCGACGTTCAAATGCTCGGGGTTTGCGCTTGCGTCCCGAAAAGCCTCTCGCCGCGCCGCTTTACTTTTTATCAAAAAAGCCGTTTTTGGAGAACAACTGATGAAGATTTTTGATTTTTTCCGCCGCAAGAAAGAGCGGAAGCCGGTTGTCTTGAAGGACTTGACGACGTTCAACCTCTACCGCGTTCGCGTTTCGAAGCGCGACGACGGCTCCTTACACGACGTAGCGAAACTCTACGTCGTCGCGGAATCGAGCGACGAAGCCAACTTGCAAATTCGCAAATTCGGCGGCTTTTGGAGCGGCGCGACGTCGCGTCGTTTTTAGGGCGCCCGCCGATTAGCCGATCGTTTTCGCTACGTCGCAAAACGAAAAACGCCGCTCGTTTGGGCGGCGTTTTTTGTTTGTTTTTCGTCAAATATCGTCGATATCGTCAAAAACGCGTTTTGGTCTAAACTCCGCGTTTTTTCCAAACGCTACTTCTCTCCAAGTTTTCTTCTCTCCCCCGTTTTTTCCAATTCATTCGTTTTCCCCAACCCGCCTTTCAAACGCTCGGTCGGTTCCGACGTCGCGCCTTTTTTCAGCGCCGGGAGCGCGACCTTCGCCGTTCGCGGGTCGAGGTTGAAGATCGTAAAACCGTCCGCGCCCGCCTTGCGCGCCTCGACGACTTGCGCCGCGACCTGCTCCGCCCCCATCGAAATTCCGGTCGCCGTCATCCCGATTCCCGGGTAAACCGGCGTTCGACCGCCGACCGCGTCGAGCTGGCCGCGAACCGTCGCCGCGAACCCCGCCGCGTCCGCCGTATAATCCATCGGGCAAACGAAGTCGAGCAGGCCTTCGTCGATCCAGCCGATCCAATCTTGCGCGACCGACCGCTTCGCCGAGTCGACCCCGGCGAAAACCGCCGCCGAAAGCGCGACGTCCGGGCGTTTTTCGTCGAGCGTCTTCCGAATCGAGCGAACCAGCGACGTAATATGCGAGCGCCGCCATTCGTCGAACGCCGCGCGAATCGCCTTATCGTCGCGAACGCAAGCCGGGAAATCGCCGAGTTTGCGCCCGGTCTTCCGCTCGTATTCCGCCGAGAACCGCTCTTTGCAGCCGTCGCAGAAGCAATGGTCGTTATCCGGGTAACGGATGTAATCGAGGTGAATTCCGTCGACGTCGTACTTCGTCGCGACCTCTTCGAGCGCCGCCCGTTCGAGTTCCAGGTTCGCCGGGTGCGACGGGCAAAGCCAAGGCGACTCTTCGCCGTCAAGCGAAACTTGAAGCCGACCTTGCGCCCGCATCTCCGCCAAAAACTCCGCCGGAGCGTTCGCCGCGTTGAAGCAAACCTTCCAAATATGCGTCTCGAGCCCCCGTTTTTTGCAGGCCGCGACCGCCGCCGCGATTTGGTCGCCGTATTCTTCGACCGACGGCGCGATCGGAAGAATTTCGCTCCGATAATAAGCGACGCCGCCCCAAAGCATGTTCGGGATAACGCCGTTAAAGCCCGCGTCCGCAAGCGCTTGCGCCGTCTTATCCCAGTCGCCGCGCTCGATTCCGAACCCGGAATGCTCCCACCAGAAGCGGCCTTCTCCGGCTCGCGACGGCAGCGAACGGCAATACGCGTCGACAAATTCGGCCCGAATCGCGTCGACGTCCGCCCGCAACGCCGTCAAATTCTTCCGACTTTTCGCCGATTGCGTTGCTTGCGCTTTTTGCTTCGGTTGCTTTGTTTGCGTTTCTTGCGTCGATTGCGTCGTTTTAGCGTTTTGCTCAACTCCCTCAGTCTTCGCAACTTGCGCGTTCCCCGCGTTTTCGCCGACAAAATCATTAAACTCTTCCCCGCCGATCAGCCGCGCGACGTCGCCGAGCGTCCAACCGCGTTCCGCCAACGCTTTTTCGAGCGCGTCGAGCGTCTCCCGCCGCTTCGCCGCGACGTCGGCTTCCGGTTCGAGCCCGATTTCGAAAATCGAACGCCAATTTTGCCAAGCGCGCCGCCGTTCGAGATTCGCGTCGAACGCCGAAACGAACGCTTCGACGAGCGTCGCTTGCGCCGCCGCGCCCTCGTCGAGGAAGATATGCGAGCAGAAAAAGCCGTTCGGACTCGCCAAAATCGCCGGTTGGTCGACCGATTTTCCGTTTTTATCGAACCAAACGGCCAACTTGCGCGCCCGTTTATCCCCGAAAATCGGCGAAGTTCGCCCAGATTCCCAACCGGAAATCGGTTCCGCCGTCATCAGCGCCCAAGAATGTTGTTCGATTTTCGACGGCAACTCGAATCCGCGCGCCGCCGCTTCTCGCAAAACGCTTGCGTCGAAGCGCATCTCGGCGACGTCGAACCCGGCGTCCTCGCAACGGACGTAATGCCCGCGCTCGAACCCAAGTTTTCGCAACAATTTTTCCGGCGCGTTATAAAAAGCAAAGACGAAGCCGCCGTCGTCGACGTAATCGCAAAGCGCGTCGACCGTCTCGGGCCGAATCCGCTCGGCGATCGGGAGGAAAACGCAGGAAGTCGGA
>JAZNJF010000006.1:0-4042 GCA_045577885.1 Thermoguttaceae bacterium
GAAAATAAAAACAAACGCGGCGTCTTCTACGACGGCTCGATCGGCGGTCGTATGACGCTCGCCATCATCACCGACGGCACGAGCAACACGATGCTCTTCAGCGAAATTCTCGCCTCGGCTTCCTCCGGTTCCGACGTGAAATACAAGAGTACGATGGCCGGCGCGAACATTCACGGTCAAGCCGCCGCGAACTGCCTCGCGACCCGCGGCACGGACGGTATGACGAACGCGTCCGAAACTTGGGCGATCAAAGGCCGCCGTTGGGCCGACGCTCGCGCCGCTTACACGAACTTCCACGCCGCCGTTCCGCCGAACTCCCCGAGCTGCTTCCGCGAAGGTTACAAGAGCGAAAACAACTCTTGTATGTGCGTTTCCGCTTCGTCGAACCACTCGGGCGGCGTCAACGTCGTGATGTGCGACGGTTCGGTCCGCTTCGTTTCGGAAACGGTCGACTGCGGCGACGTCGCGAACAAACTCGGTCACCCGAACAACTCCGGCGAAGGGCACCATTGGGTCGGCCCGTCGACGCACGGCGTCTGGGGCGCGTTGGCGACTCCGCAACACGGCGAAACCGACACGACTCTCTAATCGGCGCGCTTTCGCTAAATTCGCTAATTTGACGCAAGCGTAAAAGCGGTTCGTCGCGCGATTTTTTGAGTCGTCGGCGAACCGTTTTCCGCTAAATATCTTACCCGAAAACAACGTTATTAATATAAAAGGACAAAAACGATGAAAAATCTCGCGCTTTGCCTCGCCGCCTTGGCGATGTTGGCGGTTCTCCCGGCCTGCTCCAAGGCGATCAAGACCGAAGGCGTCGCCGGCGTTATCACGTACAACGGCGAGCCGCTGGCTAACGCGACCGTTAAATTCATTCCGGTTGACGCGACCGGTTCGCAGTCTTACGGCAAAACGAACGAAAAGGGCGAATACAAGCTCCAAACGCTCCTCGGCGCCGCCGACGCGGGCACGACGCCGGGCGAATACAAAGTTACCGTCGACTGCGTTAAGAACGTTCCGACCGGCAACATGATCCAAGAAAACGGCGCGGAAATTGAAGAAATGGAAGTCGAAACCGTCATTCCGAAGACGTACTCGAACCCGGAAACCTCCGGTCTGACCGCGACGGTCGCGCCGGGCGACAACACGATCAACTTCGACTTGAGCGACGAGTGATTCGGCGTTAAAACGCGGCGACGTTAACGGTCGCGCAAAATAGCGAACGGGCGTTCCAAACGGAGCGTCCGTTTTTTTTGTCGTCGGAGGGGACGGCGCGGCGAAAATTTCGCGTTTATTTCGAAACGGCGCGCGAAATTATTGACTTGCGGCGTCGTTTCGTTTAAACTTAAAGAAGCGGCGGTCGGAGGGCCGTTCGCGCTTTTGGGTTTATTCGCTTTCGATGAAAAGGGTTGCGTTGATGGATAGAAGAACGTTTTTGAATACCGGCGTCGCGGGCGCGTTATGCGGCGCTTTCGGGGCCTCCGCTTGGGCGAACGACCCGCCGAAAATCCAAGGGTTCGACCAAACGCAAACCGACGTCGACGAATCGCAAGTTTGGAAGCCGGTTAGCGACCGCAAGGTGCGCGTCGGGATCGCAGGGTTCGGCGCCTGTCAATTCGGGGCGGCGTTCGGTTTCCAAGATCATCCGAACGTCGAGGTGGTCGCCGTTACCGACCTGATTCCGGAGCGTCGCGACGGCTTGGCGAAGGCTTGCCGTTGCGAAAAAACTTACGACTCGCTCGAAGAAATGGTCGCGAAGGACGATTCGATCGAGGCGGTTTTCGTCGCGACCGACGCGCCGAACCACGTCGCGCATTGCGTCGCGGCGATGAACGCGGGCAAACACGTCGCGAGCGCGGTTCCGGCGTTTTGGGGCGGCGAGCCGGAGCAAGCCGAGTTGCTTTACGAAACGGTCAAGAAAACCGGCAAAAAGTACGGTATGTTCGAGACGAGCGCGTTTCACGACGACGTTTTCGCGGCCCGCAAACTTTACGCCGCCGGCGCGTTCGGCGAAATGATGTACACGGAGGGGGAATACTACCATTACGCTCCGGTTTCGGCGCCGTCGTACAAGGGTTGGCGCGACGGCATGCCGGTGATGTGGTACCCGACGCACGCGACGGCGTATTACACTTGCGTTACGTTCGGTTCCTTCACCGAGGTTTCGGCGATGGGGAAACCGAGCGTCGTCGAGGCGCGTCAACCGCAAAACAACCGATACGGCAACCGATTCGGAACGGAAGTCGGCTTGATGCGCACGACCGAAGGCGGAATGGCGCGAATGATCGTTAGTTTCGACACGTCCGGTTCGAGTTGGGGCGGCGAAGTCGGGCGGATGCGCGGGCAGTTCGGCGCTTACGGCGAGCAGAGCAAATTCACGACGTCGCACCCGGAAATTCAAGAAAAGGTCGCGAAGATGAACCTTCGCAAACCGGCGCTTCCGCCGAATATGAGCGCCGGCGGACACGGCGGGTCGCACGGCTACCTGACGAACGATTTTATCGAGGCGATTTTGCTCGACCGAAATCCCTTGGTGAACGTCGCGGTCGCGCTGAATACGACGATGTGCGGCGTCGTCGCGCACCAATCGGCGTTGAAAGACGGCGAGCTGCTGAAGATTCCGCAATTTACGTTGTAAGGCGGCAAACGCGGCGAGTTTAACGGTCGCGCAAAAAAGAAAAGACGGGAAAACGGGCGTTTCTTCGGAAGCGTCCGTTTTTTTGGCGTTTTGCGAAATTTTTGCGCGAAAAAACGAGACGCGGCGGTCGGTTGGGGGTAAAATGGAAGAAACGGCGCTTCTTTTGCGTCGAGGAGGAGAAAATGGAACGAAAACGAACGACGGTTGCGATTTTGACGGTTTTGACGGCGGCGCTTAGCGTCGGGTGCGACGACGCCGACCGAGAAAAGCTCGCGGAAGATCGGGCCCGCGCGGCGCAAGCGGTCGAGGAGCGGGCGAAGGCCGATTGGACGGCGGCGAAGGAAACGTTCGACGAGCAAAAAGCGGCGCTTTGGGAAGCGTCGGCGCCGGTTCGCGAAAAAGCGGAAAAATGGAGCGACGCGGCGTCCGCGAAGGCGGCGGAGTGGAGCGACGCGGCGTCCGCGAAGGCGGTCGAGTGGAGCGACGCGGCGGCGGACGCGGTCGAAGATTGGGCGGCGCGCCGAGAAAATAAGGAAAGCGCGGTGAACGAAGAAGAAGCGGAAATATCGGAAGCGGAGGAAACGTCGGAAACGTTGGAAGCGCCGCGAGAAAACGAATAAAAAAGCCCGCCGCCGACTTTGCGTCGACGACGGGCGTTTGCGCGCGAGGTTTGCCGAGCTTTTTTAATTTGCTCGGTTTGCCTAATTGGCGCGGTTTACTTCATTTCGGCGAGGAAACTTTCGAGTTCTTCGACGCTCGTAACGTTCGAGCGAACGACTTTGCCGGTTTTGTCGATCAAAATGATCCAAGGCGCGTTCGGAATCCCGAGCGCGGTCGCCAACGCGCCGTCGAGCCCGGCCGGGTCGCAGACGTTTTTCCAAGGTTGACCGGCGACAAGTTCCTTATAGAACGCGTTTTGTTCTTCGGCGGTCGCTTCCGGATTCGGCGTCGCGTCGAGGTTGACGCCGACGACGTTGAGCGTTCCGCCCGCCGCGAGACGTTTCATCGCGTCGACGCTCGACGGTTCCCAACTCGCCCAACAGAAGATCGCGGTCGGTTTCCCTTTGAGCGCGGCGAGGTCGCAAACGCCTCCGCCGAAGTAACGGGCCGCCGGGAGTTTCAGCTCGCCGCCCTCCGCTTGGAGTCGAGCGAGCGCGCCCGCGGCTTTTTTGCCGATTTGCGCTTCAGGGAAGTTTTGCGCGATTTGCGAATAATAACTCGCGGCGGCGTCGTTTTCGACCATATACTCGTTGTTCATCGCGAGGCTGAACGTCGCGTCGGCGCCGGCGGTCGTCGTCGCGTATTCTTCGACGAACGTCGCGAGGTCTTCGGCGTATTTTTCTTGCGCGGCGGCGAGTTCGGAGTCTTTCGGACGCGGTTGCGCTTGCGCGACGGCGTAATAGTCGG
>JAZNJF010000007.1:0-10224 GCA_045577885.1 Thermoguttaceae bacterium
AATGAACAGGAGTATTTTTATACCCTTTTTTTGCCATAATACTAATCTCAGGAATTTGTTAAAAACGCAAACTCTTTGGGATTGGTATTGGGCAATGTGCTCCGTTCAATTTAGATTGGTTTGGCGACTGTCGGGGTTTGCGTTTTTTGCGCCGCCGGGGCGGTTTGCGGGGATTGGGCGCCGCGAGTTTCCGTCGTTACTTTGTCGCCTTCGAACGAAATGACGCGAACGCCGCTCGGTCGCGGCTTTTTCGCGTTCGGGCCGGCCAACGACATTTCCGGGAACCAGTCGGCGTCTTTGTCGACCGGGACTTCGCCGCCGTCCGGATTGCGCAAATAGTCGTCGTCGAGCGCGGCGAAGGCGTCGAAATCGCGGAGCGAGGAACCGGAAACTTCCTCCGGGGTTAACGGGGCCGGCGTTTGAGCGAACGCGGTTTCGCTCGACGCAAAAAGGCAAAACGCAAGGAACGAAGCGAACGCCGTCGCGCCCGACTTGCGAGCCGACGAGAAAAACGAGCGTTGGCGGCGACCGACGGAGGAAAACCGCGCGTCGTCGATCGCGTAAAAATCGGAGGTCGGGCAGGCGTTAAACCGCATTCGTTTCGAACCTTTGCAATGCGTCCTAAAAATAATACCGTCGCCGTCGGCGTTTTCGAAAAAGCGTCGAAGGGAGCGCCGCCGTTTCGCGTTCCTTGCGAAAAGAAACGACGCTTAGGAAGAATACCGAAAAAAAGCGCTTGCGACAAGTCGAATTTTCTCTTTTTTCGCAAAAACGACGCGCGAAGCAAAAATTATTTAAAGTTAGAAAAGCGGAGCGTATTTGACGTTTGGTTTGAAATTTGATTTTCAGTAAAAGAATCGGTGGCGCGACGCGAAAATTCGTCTCGATAAACGGTCTCGTTTGCGTCTTTTGTTCATCCTTTTTTTATCGCTTATTTTTTCCGGCGTATCTTTTTCCGTCTATTTTACCTATTTTGAAGCCGGAGCGCGTTTTGGCCGATACGTTAGAGGGAGGTTTTCGAGCGCAACGAGCGGAAGCGACCGCGCCGCGTCGAGAATTTCCGCATTGTCCCCCCTCCTTGCGAAACGAAAAAGGAAACGTGGAACGCTTATGAAAGACGAACAAAACGCGTCGACCGCGACGGCGGAACTTTATTTCGAATCGTCCGCCGCGCAATCGCCGTTAGAAACGTATCTCCGAGACATCAACGCGACCCCGCTTTTGTCGGCGAACGAAGAGCTGAAACTCGCCCGAGCGGTCGGAGCGGGCGACCCTTGGGCCCGCGACTTGATGGTGCGCGCGAATTTGCGGCTCGTCGTCAACATCGCGCGAGGGTACGTCGGCAAAGGCTTGGCCCTCTCCGACCTCATCGAAGAGGGGAATCTCGGGCTGTTGCGCGCCGTCGAGGGATTCGATCCCGACGTCGGGACGCGCTTTTCGACGTACGCAAGCTATTGGATTAAGCAGTCGATCAAGCGAGCGCTGATCAATTCGTCGAAAACGATTCGGATTCCGGCGTATATGGTCGAGTTGCTCTCGAAGTGGCGGCGGGCGAGCTCGCGGTTGACGGACGAGCTCGGGCGCGCGCCGACGCCGAGCGAAGTCGCGAGAGCGCTGGGACTTCCCCGTAAAAAGTTGCCGATCGTGAAAAAAGCGATCCTCATTCACAACCTAACGCCGCAAACCGATCAAACCGAAGCCGGTTGGACGCTCGGCGAAATGCTGATGGACGACCGCGGACGCAGTCCGGAAGATTTGACGCTCGAGAGCGATAATTTGAAGTTCGTGATGCGCGAACTCGACTCGATGGAGCCGCGCGAAGCCGCCGTCTTGCGAATGCGGTTCGGCGTCGGCGATTACGCGCCGCAAACGCTCAAGGAGATCGGCGAAACGCTCGGGCTGACCCGCGAACGAGTTCGGCAAATCGAAACGGACGCGCTCAACCGACTCGCCGAAGCGTTAGAAACCGGAAAACCGGTAACGTCGATCGAAACGACGTGGCGAACGCTTACCGCCGAGGAAATGGGACGGTAAAATAGGCGAAACGCGTCGTTTGCGCAACGTCGGTAAAACGGTGAAAAAGATAAACCGGTAAAAAAGGGAAAACGGCGCGTCGACCGAAAGGAACGACGCGCCGTTTTAAGTTTTCGCCGTCGGAACGCTTGAATTTTGGAGCGTTTTAAGATTTGTCGAGCGTTCGGCGTTTTAAGGAACGCTTGGACGTCTTCAACGTTTTCCGCTTTGGAGGACGCCGCGCTTGGGAGGGCGTCGGGCCGCAAAGTCGACGGCGTCGGCGTTATTTCGACGGCGCGCTTTGGCGGTCGGCTTGCGGAACGTAAGCCGGGAGCGTTTGCGACGCGAAAATCGGCGCGAACCGCGTCAAGCGTTGGCGACCGTTTTCCATCGGCAGCGACGGCATGTCTTCGCCGATTAGGGGTTTTAGGTATTTTAGGAAGTCGTCCGTAACGTCGGCGCCGTTCGGAGCGATCCACTCCGCCGGAAAGACGCGCTCGCTGTTGGCGACTTCCGATAGCGGGGCTTTGTCGTAACGAACGCTATATATGAGGCCCGGGTCGCGCAAAATCGTCGACATATAGCCGCCTTGCCCGGTCGCGGCCAACTCGACCGCTTTTTGCCCGAGACGGTAGGCTTCGTCGAGGTCGACCGTCGACGCGTACCCGATCGAGCCGCGTTGGTCGGTCCCCGGGACGTTGCAACGCGCCGCGCCCTTGGCCGCCAAGCCGACCGAATTCAGGTAGTTGACGACCGTTTGCGCGACCGTAATCTTGCTCGCGCCGAAATTCGCGTGTCCGAACGAATCTTTCACTTCGCCGAGGTCGCCGACGTCGAAACCTTCGCTAACGACGACGACGCAACGGCCCGCTTCGCGGAGCTTTTCGTTCACTTGGTCGGCCATTTCGGCGAGAGTTCGGGGGGACTCGGCAAGATAGATAAGGAGCGGCGTTTCGCGTTTCGGGTCGGCGAAACGCGCGGCGGCCGGGATGAAGCCGATTTTGCGCCCCATCGCCTGCAGGACGAGAACCGGGTCGGCGGGCGACGAACCGCGGTTTTCCTCTTCGGCGTACTGGACCATATGCGACCAATATTTCGCCGTCGACGCGTAACCGGGCGTGTGGTCGATCAGCTGGAACTCCGCGTCGCCGATATCGTTGTCGATCGTCTTCGGAACGCCGACCGCCTGCAAGTCGAGGCCGCGAGCGCGGGCGAGTTTGGCGATTTTGTCGGCGGTGTCCATCGAGTCGTTCCCGCCGTTGTAGAGGAAGTAGCCGACGTCGTGCGCCTTAAAGACCTCGACGACGCGCTCGAAGTCTTCGTTTTGCCAAGACTTCAGCTTGTAACGGCAGGTTCCGATCGATCCGGCGACCGGCGTGTAGCGCAGGAGCGCGATTTCCTCCTCCGACTGCGCCGAGAGGTCGAGCAGCTCTTCTTTGAGAACGCCTTCGATTCCGTGCGCCGCGCCGTAGACGGTTCCGATATTGTCGAACTCGCGCGCCGCTTCGACGACGCCGCGCAGGCTGGAGTTGATGACGCAGGTCGGGCCGCCGCTTTGAGCGACGACGAGGTTTTTACGTCGAGCCATTGTTGCTCCTCAAGACGTTAAAATAGGGGAAACGGGGAACGTCGGGGAACGCGGAGACCGTCGCCGCCGTCGGTCGCGTCTTTGCGTCGCGTCGCCGGGTCGCGTTCTTTCGCTTTAGTATAACGTCGCGGAGGCGAAAATCAACGAATTTCCGACGGCGCGCCCTCTTTTTTCGCGAATTTTTTGAACGGGAAGGGAAAACGAGCGGTTAAGTCGCGGGAAAAAGGGAAAAGAGGGAATAAAGACAAGAAAGCGAAAAAGAGAGGAATGGAGAAAATAAACGAAAATAAACGGAAGGGGAGCGAAAGAGTCGCCGTTAAAACGTTTCGGCGTTTTTGACGTTCTTATTAATATATTAATGACAAAACGCGAAAAAAACGCTCGTCGAACGGAGGGAAAAGTCGGGAAGGGGAAGAGGCGACGCTGCCCGACGCGCGGGGCGACGCTGTCGTCGAACGGAGGGAAAAGTCGGGATAGGGGAAGAGGATAAACGGGCGAGCGTCCGAAAAGGAAAACGCCGAAGCGCGTCGCGGACGCGGCTCCGGCTTGCGAGTTGCGAATCGGCGAAGGAAAAGGAGCGACGTTCGCGACGTCAAACGCGCGCCGTATTTTCTTCGATCTCTTCGCGGACTCCGGCGTAAAGCTCGTCCGTTTCGCCGCGTTCGGCTTCTTCGCGACGGGCTTTTTGCGCTTTTTGGGCTTTTTGAGCTTTTTCGCGTTCTTCGCGCCGTTCGTCGCCGCAACCGACGCGGGTGCGTTTACTTTTTTTGTCGTTTTCGGCGAAGTGCGAATCGAGATCGCGGTAATAATCGTCGCGAGCGGTTTTTCCGGAGTTTTCGGCGCGTTCGTACCCGCGTTCGAAGGCGCCGGCGTCCTCGTCTTCCTCTTCGTCGTCGATTTTTCTTTCGAACGCGTCGAGTCCGCGGGCGAGCGTTTCGGCTTTCGTCGCTTCGAGTTCGGCGTCTTTTTCGACGGCGCGGAGGTCTTCGGCGAACGATTCGGCGTCTTTTTCGGTTTTTTCAAGGTCTTCGGCGAACATTTGCGGCTCCTTATCGAGACGTTGCGGGCGGGCGGTTTCGGCGTCCGTTTCGTAATTGAGGACGTCGTTTTCGATCGTTTCGGCGGTTTGCGCGGAGACGGTCGAATTTTGCGATTCGTTGGATTTAGTCGAATCGGTCGAATTTTGCGATTCGTTGGATTCGGTCGAATCGTTTGACTCGGCGGTTTGCGCGCTTTCGCTCGAATCTTTCGGCGGCGCGAGCATTTCGGGGCGAACGAGGCCGCGGAGGCTCGGCGGAATCGGCGTTTCGGCGAGGATGTGAACGACGCCGTTCGCGCATTCGACGTCGGCTTCGACGATTTTGATTCCGTTGACTTCCAGTCCGCGGGAGGCGGTAATTTCAAGCGTTTCGCCGCCGAGCGTTTCGACGGAATCGAGTCGGGCGAGGGAATCGCTCGCGAGGGCGCCTCGAACGATCGTGTATTGCATCAACCGACGAAGCGCGTCGAAGTCGGCGTCGAGCGCGTCGAGTTCGCTCGTCGTGAAGCGTTCGAACGCGGCGTCGAGCGGAATGAAGAGGGTGAACGGGCCCTTCGTTTCGAGTTCGGAGCGGAGCCCGGCGGAGTCGAGCGCGACCAAATAGGCGCCGAGTTCGCGTTCGCGAGCGGTTGTCAGCAGGTCTTTCGTCATATGGCTTTTCTCAACTTTCTTGGAAGGAACGCGCCGCGAACGACGCGGGAAATCGTTAAACAGGGCAAAATAGGGGATAAGGGGAAGAAGAAAAAGACGGCGCCGCCGACCGTCGAGCGTCGCGTCGGCGGTCGGCGGTTCGCGCTCCGGCGAAACGGAGCGTTAACGGCGCGCGGCGGACGTTTCCGGTTCGCCGTCGGTTTTTTCCGCTTCCGGCGCGGCTTCTTCGACTTTTTCCTCCGCTTTTTCGACGGCGGTTTCGGCTTTTTTCTCCGCTTTTTCGACGGCGGTTTCGGTTTTTTTCTCCGCTTTTTCGACGGCTTCTTCGGCTTTTTCCTCCGCTTTGTCGGCGGCGGTTTGCGCTTTTTCAACCGCTTCGCGCGCCTCTTGTTTCGCGTCTTCGAGGTTGGCTTCCGCTTGTTCAACCGCTTCTTGCGCTTTTATTTCCGCTTTTTCGGCGGACTTTTGCGCGGCGTCGTCGGCGACGTTTCCGGCGCCCGTTTGAAGCGCGTTCGCGACGTTCGCGACGCCTTGCGCGCCCTTTTCGACGACTCGCGCCGCTCCGCCTTTAACGGCGTTGGCCGCGTCGGCGACCGCTTGCGCGCCCGTTTGCGCCGCGTCGACCGTTCGCGTTTTGACCGTTTCGGCGGCGTTGTCTAACGCGGCGTCGACTTTCGCTTCGCGATTCGGGTCGGAGAGCGGAGCGGCGCCCGCGACGATCTCTTCGGACGCGACGATCGCGAGTTCCTCCGGCGCGCGTTGCGGCGGCGCGGCGAGACCGTTCGCCTTCATGAAGGGCGGGATTTGCACCGCGTCGACGACGTAAACGACGCCGTTAACGCAAGGAACGTCTTTCCGAACGAAGGACGCGTCGCCGTATTTTTCGGTCGAAATCGCGATCGAAGTCGCCGGAACGACGCAAGTTTTAAGTTCGGAAAGGCGCGCTAAGTCTTTAGACGAAAGAGCTTCCGGCGACATATGGTAAAGGAGCGCCGCGGAGAGCGCCGAGCGGTCGCCGGAAATTTTCGCCAACCGCTCCCGAGGGATCTTCGCGAACGCTTCGTTGGTCGGAATGAAGACGGTGAACGGGCCGTCTTTCGCCAAAACCGACGTCATTCCGGCTTGGTCGACCAAGTCGACGAACGTCGAGCATTCCGGGAAGGAGGCGGCCGTCTTCAAGATATCTTTGCGACGTTGCATCGTCGCCCAAAGCAAGGCGCCGAGCGCAAGCGCGAAGACGAGCGCGATCGCCGGCCAATTGCGACAACAAGACCGAGCGTGTTCGTTGGTTTCCGTTTTTTTCATTGGTTTTCCTTTCTTTTGGCTAAAAACGTTGCGACGTCGGCGTCGCGCGTCTCGAAGCAAGAGACGATTTGACGATAAGATAGAAGCGTTGCGGCAAAATGGGTAAAACGCGTAAAATTTTTAGAAGGCGGAAAACTAAAAAAATAGAAAAAAAAAGAAAAAAAGGAGCTTTTCGTCGACTATAGAGGTTGGCAAGAAGCCGACGATTGTTTAAAATAAAGAGTATAAGACGCTTCGCGAAGACGAAACGAAAAAATGTTTAAGCGAAGAGCGGTAATTGGGAGAAATTGCGGCGCGAGTAATAAAACGGCGAAAAACGTCGCGGAGCGCGCAAGGCTTTTGAGCGCGCTTGGCGCCAAGCGATTTTCCTCAATTGCGTTAACGTTTGAGGAAAAAACGGAAAATATCGCCGCGTCGGCTTAAAGACCTCTTTTTGATGTTGACGTCGGCGTTAAAATAGGTATAATTAGCGTTGCGCGCAAGATTGGTAAAAATTTTGTTTTGGACAAAATTGCGGCGTTGCGTAAAAAAGGAATAACGCGCAATGTTTGCGGGCGCCAAAGCGGCGCGAATTGAAATTTTGCGAAAGACGCGACGACAACGCGGGACGTTGGGCGATTTTATCTTAAGTCGGCGAACGTCGCTCGTTGATTTGCGCGTCGACGACGTTGAACAAAGGAACCGTAATTGCTTTTTAGTCGCGCTAATTGAAACGGCGGGTGAAAAATAATTAACGGTTTGGACGTTTGAGGAGATCGGCGCCGACCGTCGTCGGGCGTTTGGGTCGACGATTCGAAGCTTTTTCCGGTTGACGGACGAGGGCATTTAGAAAAGGATTGAACCTGAAATGGGTATTAAAACTGTTTTTACGACCGGCGAAGCCGCGAAAATTTGCAAGGTCAGCCAACAAACGATCATTCGCTGCTTTGATTCCGGCGGGTTGAAAGGGTTTCGCGTTCCGGGAAGTCGTTTTCGTCGCATTCCGCGCGAACACTTGTACGCCTTCATGAAGGAAAACAACATTCCGACCGACGCGTTGGAAAGCGGCAAGCGCAAGGTGTTGGTCGTCGACGACGATCGCGACTTGGTCGAATTGCTGGTCGACGTGCTCGAACGCGACGGGCGTTTCGAAACGCGCTCCGTTAACAACGGGTTCGAAGCCGGGATGACGGTTAAAGATTACCGCCCCGACCTCATCATTCTCGACGTGATGCTTCCGGACATCAACGGCAAAGACGTTTGTCTCCGCGTTCGCAACGATAAATCGCTTGAAGCGGTTAAAATCATTTGCGTTTCCGGAATGGTTGAAGAAGACAAGATTGAAGAATTGCATCGCGCCGGCGCCAACGAATTCCTCGCGAAACCGTTCGAAACGGAACGTTTGATCGAGCGTATTTGCGCGCTGCTCGAAATCGAAACTTTCGCTTGATAGAACGGCGATTTTAGAGAATTTGAAGCAATAATCGATGCTAAAAACGTTGGGGACGACGAACTCCAACGTTTTTTTTGCGCGTTCTTGTTAAAATAGCTTGTTTGGGTAAAATGGGTTGACGGCGCGGCGGCGAATTTCTTAAATTAAACGCAATAAAAAGCGTTAATGCTTTTTAAGATAATAAAAAGTAAACGGGCGCAAAAAAATGAATAACGATAAAAAGCAAAACGGGCGTTCTGAAAATCCCGGTTTAGAACAGAAAGTTTTCGACGCTTGCGCCGAAACGGCCGCCGGAATCGGACACGAACTCAACAATCCGTTGGCGATTATTCGCGGACATGCGCAACAACTTTTGAAAAACGAAGCGTCGGCTGAAAAACGTCGGCGTTTGGCGGCGATCGTGGAGCAGACGGCGCGCGCTTACGAGATGATCGTCGACTTGCGAACCTGCGCTCGACCGCCGGAACCGAACCCGACCGAAGTCGACGTCGAGAAATTTTGCGTCGAATGGGCGCGCCGCGAAGCGAAGCGTTGCGAAGAAAACGACGTGCGTTTGGAGACGACGTTTGAATTTGCGGAAAACGCGCCGACTTTAACGACCGACGAAGCGATGTTGGCGGCGATCCTGAACGCGTTGACGAAAAACGCCGTCGAAGCGACCGGAGCCGGGGGCGCGACGCGGATTTTTGCGCGCGAATACGCGGAGTCGACGCCGGTCGCGTTGGGTGACAAAAATAGCGTTAACGTTTCAAGAAGCGAAGCAAATAACGAAAACGGTGTTTTGGAGCGGAAACTTGACGGGACGCGCTCCCTAAACGACCGTTGTTTTGAATTTGGCGTCGAGGACGACGGGCCGGGGTTGAGCGCGAAAGCGCGGGAACTGCTCTTCGCGCCTTATTTTTCCGGGCGGGAAGCCGGGCGAGGGTTGGGCGTCGGGCTGGTCAAAGCGCGACGTTTTGCGGACGCGCTCGGGATTGAATTGCGTTGTTTAGATTCGGAAACGTTTGAAAACGGCGTTTGCTGGCGCGTTATTTTGCGCTTTTAACGTTGGATTATCGGCGCTAAAAACTTATTTTGGACCTAATAACGGAGCGTTTTGAACGTTCGAAAGGTTAATTTTGCTCAAAAACGGTTTGCACCGTCGTTAGTCTTTGCGCGTTTTCTCCAATTTGAATCGTTCCAAGCGTTCCCTTGACGCCGATATTGCGACCGACGTAAGGCTCGAGCGAAACGCCGTTTGCCGCTTCAAGATAAGAAACGACTTCGAAGCGGTCGTCGCCGACCGGTCGCGTTAAGACGTATTGCGGCGCGCCTTTGGGGGCTTTAGGCAATCTAGCGAGGACGCCGGCGGCGTCGAACGCGGCGGAATTCCGCGACGAAATCGGTTGAAATTTGTTTGGTTTAGGCGCTTCGGCGTTTCTTTTGATTTTTGGAACGGCCGCTCCGGTCGGCGCGGGCGCTTTTCGAGCCGCCGTCGCGGCGATGGGGGACGCTTGCCTCGTTTGGGCGGAGTCGGCGGAGAGCGTCGCCGACGCGGAAGCGATCTTGGTCGACGACTCCAAGGCGGCGTCGGGCGTCGAAACCGAAGCCGAAGCGGGCGAAAAAACGTCCGCGACTTTGTCGACGGCGCGCCAACGAACGGCGTCGACCGTTAATTCTTGCGCAGTTTCGCCGTTTTGACTCGTCGGCGAGGTTTTGAGCTTTTCTTCCGACGTCGCTTGCGAAGCGTTTCGCGACGCCGCCTCTTTCGCGGCGACGAGACGACCGTTTTCGCGAACTTTTTGCCCGAAAGGGGTTGAACGATAATTGGGCGGCGGAACGATTAGTTGTTTTTGAGTCGGCAAAAGGGGCGGAAGTTTGGAAATTCCGGCGGCGCGACCTCCGGTTTGCGGCGCGACGGGAGCGACTTGAACTTCTTTGCCCTTCGGCGAACGAGAGTGGAACGGGTTGTTCGCGTTGGAGAACGCGAAAGCGAGACGCGGACGTTTCGCCGTTTGCGCGTCGCCGTTCGCGTCGAAAGCGTTCGGCGCGCGTCCGGTTGGAGACGACGGGAAAAATTGAGCGACGTCGGCTCGGGCGTTAAAATCGGCGGTTGGGGCGGTCGAGGGGAAAGGGGCGCCGTTCGAACCGTCGAGCCAAATCGCCCCGGAGCGCGCGTCGTCGGACGGTTCGAAACTCGAATCGGGAAGGACGAGG
>JAZNJF010000008.1:0-5044 GCA_045577885.1 Thermoguttaceae bacterium
ATCCGACTTGGTTTCCTCGTTTGCGCGACGCGGGAAGCGGCAAATTCCGGATATTTTCGCTAAATTAAAGAAAAAAGCGAAAAAATTTCGCGAAAATCGCTTCAAAAAAGCGCAAAACGTTTGCGTCGACGGCGCCGATAAGGTAAAATAAGAAAAAGTCGACGCGGCGACGGTCGCGGGCGGCGCTTTTCCACTTCCCATTTCGCTCCGAAGCGTCGGCGAGTCGAGCCCCGTTCGACGACGGTCGCGGTTAGGAGTTCCTTCGTTTGTTTTAAGGAAAGAACGCAAATGAAACGACGCGATTTTATGAAAGTCGGCGGCCTCGGCGTCGCGACCCTCGCAAGCGGAACCGGTTACAAGGGTTTCTCCGAAGAAACGGCGGATAAAAACCTCCGCGTCGGCCTCATCGGAACCGGTTGGTACGGCAAGGTCGACCTCCTGCGCTTAATCCAAGTCGCGCCGGTCGACGTCGTCTCCCTCTGCGACGTCGATCAAGAAACGCTCGACGAAGCCGGCGAAATCGTCGCGTCGCGCCAAGTTTCGAAAAAAGTGCCGCGCAAGTATACCGACTATCGCAAGATGTTGGCGGAAAAAGATTTGGACATCGTCGTCATCGGCACGCCGGACCACTGGCACGCGCTCCAAATGATCGAAGCGGTCGAAAGCGGCGCCGACGTTTACGTCCAAAAGCCGATCGGCGTCGACGTCGTCGAATGCCAAGCGATGCTCTCCGCCGCGCGCAAAAACAAGGCCGTCGTTCAAGTCGGGCTCCAACGCCGCAGCACGCCGCACTTGATGACCGCGAAAAAAGATATCGTCGACTCCGGCAAGCTCGGCAAAGTCGGCCAAGTCGACATTTACAGCTATTACGGCGGCCCCGGCGTCTGGAAGCAAGAACCGGAAACCCCGCCGGCCGGGTTCGACTTCGACATGTGGACCGGCCCGGCGCCGAAACTCCCGTATTACCCGATGATGCGTCGCCGCTCTTGGCGCAACTTCTGGGAGTTCGGGAACGGCACCCTCGGCGACATGGGCGTCCATATGTTCGACATGACGCGCTGGTTCCTGAACCTCCGTTACCCGAAACGCATTTACTCGACCGGCGGCATTTACCTCAAAAAAGGCGGCACGCCGAACATCGCCGACACGCAAACGGTCGTTTTCGACTACGGCGACCTCGAAGTCGTTTGGAACCACCGCAGTTGGGCCGAACTGACCGACCAACGCCACCCGTGGGGCGCGTACTTCTACGGCGAACACGGCCTCCTCAAAGCGAGTATTTACGGTTACGACTTCAAACGTTACCGCTCGAACGAAACGATCAGCGGCGACGTCGATTACGAATACGGTCGTTTCCCGGAAGAAGAACACGAACGCGACCTCGAACGTCCGTGCGCGCCGGCGATTCGCTCCCACATGAAAGACCTGCTCGACCGTATCGCCGACCGCGGGCGTCCGCGCAGCGATATTGAAGAAGGCGCCATCTCGACGATCTGCTGCGTCTTGGGGAACATCTCGATGAAACTCGGACGTTCGCTCGAATGGGACGAAGAAGCCGGGAAAGTCAAAAACGACGACGAAGCGAACGCGATGCTCGCCCGCGAATACCGCGCGCCTTGGGTTCACCCGCAAGTTTGAGTTCGACGCTAACCGTCGAACAGACCCGACTTTAGCTAGCGCCGCGACCGTCGTTTGACCGTCGCGACGCGGCGTCGGTTTTTGCGTTTCTCTTTTCCGCTCCGCCGCGATTTTTCGACGATTTTTTCAAACGTCGCGGCGGAAACGGAAGTTTTTGTCTTGTTTTCGCCGCTTTCCAACGCCTAAAAGCGCGGCGTTTCTTTTTTCTTGAAGCCGTTTGAAGGAGCCGTCCGATGCTCGCGTTGTTAACCGAAAGCGTTTTCTTTTGGAGCGTTTGCGTCGCGTTCGCGGCGATCTTTTCGTTCGTTCTCGGCAAAGCGACGAACCGCAAATCATTGTTGTTTCTCGGCTTAACCGCGACCCTTGCGACGGCGCTTTTGGGCGCGTTTTGCGTTTTTTGCGTCGAAACCGACCGCAAAGCCGTCCGCCGAACGGTCCTCGCGCTTGGAGAAGCGGTCGGGCAAGACGACGTCGACGCGACGTTGAATTTCGTTTCGCCGACCGCGTTAAAAACTCGCCTTAAAGCGCGAGCGCACATGGCTTTAGCCGAAATCGAATGGGCGAAGGTTCGCGACCTGGAAATCGTCGAAATCAACCGTTACACGTCGCCGCCGCGCGCCCTCGTTCGTTTTCGCGGCTCGGTCGGCGGTCGCGTCGTCGGCTTCGACTCGGCGAAATTTACGGTCGTCGTCGACTTTTCGGAGGTCGAACTGCGCGAAGAGGAGCCCGGCGTTTGGCGCGTTACCGACCGTTGCCGATTCAGTTATCCCGGTTACTCCGGCGAAATCGAACTCTAACGTTTTCAACGGCTTCCGTCGGCGCGTTCGTTATTTTCGCTCGTCGTCGCGCTAAAAGACGCCGGCAAGTCGCCTTCCCAACAAACGTCGTAAAGGGGCGAAAACGGGCGAATCGACGCCGGATGTTCCGCGACGAACGCAAGTAGCGTCGGCAAAAGTTCCTCCGTCGCCAAGCGGTCGAGCGCGACGGCCTTTTCTCCCGCAAGCGCCGGGCAATTCCGATAACGCCCGACGACGAGCCGTCCGTCCTTTTCCATCGTCCGAAGCGGCCAAACCTTGCATTCAAAAGGCTTTAGCTCGTCGGAAAGCGAACATCCGCGCGCCGGGTCGAGGAACGGACAGTTCGCCGGTTCGTCGCAACCGTCGACAAAGCGCAACGCAAACGACGCCCCGCCGCGCTCCCGTCGAACGATTTCGACGCCGTCCTCCTCGAACCGCGCCGCCTGTTCGTCCGTCAAAAAGGGCGTTTCCCAAGCGCTTTCGCGATGAAAATTGCAACACAAACGACACTTCGCGCAGTCGCTCGGCCCGAACACTTTTTTCAACATTTTCGTTTTCCCCGTTTTCCGCTAAACGTTAAACCGTTATTTCGTTCAATTTACCGTCGACGTTTGCGTCTTGCGCGTCGTCGGCTTCCAACGTTTGCCAACGCGACGCTTCGTCGCCTCTTTCCGTCGACGCCGCGTCCCAAACGTCGAGATCGTCCGGCCCGACGTCGCCGAACGCGCGCTCGACGGCGTTAAACTTCGCCAACAATATTTCCGGAAACCAAGCCGACTTCGCCTTTCGCAACCCTTGCGAATTAAGATCTTCCTCGCGATTGAGCCAACGCGCGCCCCGTTCGAGCGCAAGTTGCGACGCCGCGCGACAAAGGAGCGGATACGACGCGGCCCCGTCCGGCGTCGCTTTTTCAAAATGTTCGTTGCAAACCAAGCCCGAAGTCGCCGACAAAAGCGCGAACCCCAACGGTTCGTCGCCGTCTAAAACGAGTCGTCCAAAGAGGTTAAGCGCGTCGAAAAGCCGAAACGCCGTTTCCAACGCCCGCTTTTCCGCCGTCAATTCCGGCGAGTCGGCGTCCGGTCGATTCAACCGCCAACGTTCCGCGACAAAAGCCGCCGCGTCCAAATTTTCGACGGTCAACGGCGCGACGCGAACGCCGGGTCGTTCTTTCTCGAAACGCTTGATCGCGTTGCGTTTACGATGCATTCGCCGTCCGGTCAATCCCGCCAAACGCTCCGTCGAGTAAAGGTAATCGGCGTCGCCGCGGTCGCAAGAAAAGCGGAACTTCCCGGGAAAGAGCCGCCGCAACGTCGCCGCTTGCGTTCGCGTCGCCAACGCGATTTTCGGCGCTCGACCTCGCGACTCGGCGTCGTCCAAAATCGCTCGCAACGCTTTCTCGACGTCGCCGTCGCCGATCGGAAACCCATATCCGGCAAGGCGTCGGCCGTCGTAATGACGAAAGAAAAAGCCGTTTTGAAACGCGATCGTCGTCCGATGTTTCTCTTGCAAAAGAAAAACGTTCGCAAAATTCAACTCGTTTCCGGCCAAACCGGAGCGTTCAACGGCGGCGCGAACAAACGGCGCGTCCGTCAATCGGGGCGACTCCAGCGGCAACCGCGGCTCTTTACACACGTTACGACTCAAAACTTCCAAAACGACTCGTCTTTATTTTTCCTCTTAACCGGGCGCCGACGCCGCGTTCGACGCTTGGGCGCGCTTCGGTTTCCCCTTTATTTTACGCGCGACGGTTTTATCGGCGCAAAGTCCGACAAATTTTCAGCTTGCGACGCTTTCCTCTCGCCGTCGACGGCGCGCTTTCACCGCCCGCCGTCGATTCGTTAAACCGCGTCGACGCCGGTTTCGCGTCGGCTTTACTCGGCGGCGTCGGCTAACGGCGCCGTTTTTCGCGCGCCGCCTAAGCTATGTTCCTTCACCAAGTTAAGCAACGCGACGCAAATTTTGTTCTCTTCGCAGAAAACGAACTCGGCGCCCGCGCGCTTCATCGGCTGCACGTTGAGGCGGTACCGCGCTCGCGCCAAAATGACCGATGTCGGGTTCGCCTGTTGACACGCCTTCACCACGTTCAACGCGACGTCGTCTCGCGGCGTCGTTACGGCGATAATTTCGGCGCGCCCGGCGCCCGACGCTCGCAAAATTTCCGGGTCGGAACCGTCGCCTTGAACCGTCGCAATTCCGCGTTGCGCAAAGGGTTGCAGGTTTACCGGGTTCATGTCGACCAAGCAAACCGACTTCCCGAGCGCCGTCAACTCTTCGGCCAAACTCCCGCCGATATGTCCGACGCCGATCACGACCGCGTGTCCGCCCTTCGAGTTGATCGCCGCGGCCAATTCCGGGTCGAGATCGGCGTCCGCGCGCCCGATTTCCGGCGCTTCCGGTTCCATTCCAAGTTTTGTCAACCCGAACTTTACCATATTCGGCGTCAACGCCAGCGACGCGACCGACACGAAGAGCGTCGTTTGATACGCGACGTCGGACAACGCCCCCTGCGCATACGCCAGCGTCAGGATCATAAACGCGAGTTCCCCGACCTGCGAAATGCTCAAGCCGAAACCGAGCGCGCCGCGGAAATCCATCCCGCAAGCGCGGAG
>JAZNJF010000009.1:0-5542 GCA_045577885.1 Thermoguttaceae bacterium
GGAAACGTCGGCGAACGTTAGCGAACGACGGCGTTCGAAACTTCGTAAGCGCCGCCCTGCCAACCGTAAAGACGGAAACGCGGCTCGTCGGCGAGATTCGCTAAAATCTCCGCGTCGGCAATCTCGACCGACAAAATTTCGCGACCGTCGACCGAGCCGACGAAGCGCGCGCCGTTCCGTTCGAGTTTCAAACGGAGCGAAGAACCCGGCGTCCAACGGAAGTCGGCGTTTTCGGCGAGAATATGTCGCGTCGCGTCGTCTTTATACGCGACGAAGAACGCGCCGTTCGGGTTCAACTCGAAAAAGAGCGTTCGCGCTTCGCCGCGAGCGTTCGACGGGCCGAGCGCGATAAACGGATAGGAAAGCGCGCCTTCGCTTCTGAAGTCGCATTCGAACGAACAAACGTCGCCGACGACGCGTTCGACCGTCGGGAACGTTTCGCGGTAATGCGCCGAACGAACCGCGCCGTATCGGAATGCGCCGTCGGTCGGGAAGAGCGTTTCCGGGTCGAGCGGCGCGCTCCGGGCGACCAAGTAATTCCGGTTTTCCGTCGCGCTGTACTCGCAGGACGTCGCCCAAAGTCGGCCGCCGGCGACCGAAATCGCCCAAGCGTCGGCGGTGCAGCCCCCGTCGCGTCGCGGGTCGGCTCCGTCGTTCGAACCGATCGAACCCGGAACGACGCGCCAACTTTCCGGATTCAGCGGGTCGTTTAAGTCGATCTCGTACAACCGCTGGACGCCGTTCGGGTCGTTCAGCCAAGGAATTTGCCAAGTCGAATAGTAACCCTTGTCGCCGAACGTGAAACCGCCGCCTCCCTCTTCTTGATTGCGAACGAAAATCGGCGCGTTATCGATTTGTTCTTTCGTTATTTCCGTTTCCAAATTCGGGACGACGAGCGCGCGGACGTCCATATCTTGCGCTCCGTGATTCCAGCAAACCAAGTAATCGCCGGCTTTATGTCGCGGGTAAATCCGGAGACAGTTCGCGCGTCCGCCGGTTTTATTGTCGTCCGGTTCGCGAGGATAGTCGCGCCAAATCGGCGTCGGCGCGCCCCAAGGCCCGGCGAAGGAGTCGGTTTGGGAACGGATAAGGTAGGCGCCGATCAGCTGCCAATCGACGAAGCCGTTCGTTCCGTCGCAGGTCGTGAAGACGAGGCAAGGCGTTCCGTCGAGGTCGCGGAAAACGAACGGGTCGCCGGAGTACGTCGAGTTTTCTAGAAGGTCGACGACGCAGCCGAGCGGTTCCCAAGCGGTTCCGTTCGGGGCCTTTTTATATCCGAAAATTCGCGAAAAGGAGCCGCCGCGCCCGCCGCCGTATTGCTCGTCGACCGAGTAGTAAGCGGTAAATTGGTAAAGGGTTCCGTCCGCGTCGTCGATAATCGACGAGTTGTTTTGCGGCGCGCAAAGCGGGTCGAATTTCTTTTGCGTCCCGACGGCGATAATCTCCGGCTCCGACCAAGGAATCGAGCAAACGGGGCCGTTCGTTCGGCAAGCGCGGAACGGAGCGCGGGCGGTCGCGAGGTCGCAAGGGCCGTCGAACTGAAGCCCGGCGACGACGCCGCTTCGGAGCGATTCGGTCGAGACGATTTCCAATCGAACGCGTTTCCCCGGCGGCAAAACGACCGGCGTTTCGAGGCGTTTGCGGAACTCGCGCCCGACGTCGAGCGGCGCCGCGTCCGACGCCGAATGCGTGTAAGGCCGGGTCGACTCGACGAGCGGTCGCGCGAACGTCGGAATCTCGACGCGAACCGGCAAAAGCTCGCCGTCGACGCGCAACCCGACGACGACCGGTTCCGACGCGGGGGGAACGCAGTTCGCCAAGCGGACGTAAATCCCGGTAATCGTTCGCGTTTCGTTGAAGGTTTGGTCGAGAACGACGGCGCCCGGGCGAACGTCGGCGGCGGCTAAGCGCGCTTCGACGTCGGAACAAACGGCGGTCGCGGTCGGCGACTCCGCGGCGGAGAGGTCGAACGTCGGCGAAAAAAACGCGAGCGCGGCGAAGAGGGAAAGAAAACGGCGCGGCGACATAAAGAAGCTCCTTAAACGGGGGAAGACGGAAGGAATAAAGAGGTTGCGTCGACGGCGAAACGAGCGCCGTCGACGCGGAGAGAGGAAACGCAAAACGCGTTATTTTTTCGGCGTCTCGGTTCCTAAGTTGCCGTCGATTCGGACGTTGGCGCAGTCGCTCTCGACGCGGACGGCGCCGGCGACGAAGTTGTCCGTAACGATGGCGCGCTTCGCGGACGCCGAAATCTTCATTTGCGGTTTGTCCGTTTGGAAATTGCAGCCGCGCACCATGACCGAGCCGCCGTCGACTTGCAGCGCCGGTTTGTTTTGGTTCGCGCGGTCCCATTGGCAGAACTCGCAGTCGCTAAAACCGATCATGCCGCGACCGTCGATCCGCGCGATCTGTTCGCAAGGGCCCCAAAACGCGCAGTTTGAGAACCGAACCGAGCCGTAATTCGTCTTGTCGACGACGACCATCGTCGGATTCTCGCCGTTCATCGCGACAAATTCGCCGTTCGTAATCAAGACGCCGAAAACCGCGCTTTGCTCGACGAGCACCGACGTGTGGCAGGCGTCCGCGCCGATTCCTAAAAAGTTGCCGTTGCAAAGGCCCGCGTCGCTCCCGCCGAACTTGTATCCAACCGAATAGCCGAAGCAGAACGTGTTCAGGACGTAGTGCCAGTCGGTGCGGTTGAAAATGAACGCTTCGCCGTGTTGCTTTTGCCAATCGAAAAGTTTCGGCTTCATGCTCCACCAAGGATTGAAGTGGACGTTCTCAATCCGCCCGATGTCGTAGATTTTGTCGACGAAAATCCCGCGGCGCAACGGTTGCCCGTGAACGTTGCGGATAAGAGCGCGTTCGTTCCGCGACGCGTCGATTCCGTTGTAAGGGTTCAAAAGTTCGACGTCGACGACCGCCGGGTTCTTGCCGCGCATCTCGATCGCCCAAGGATAAGCGACCGGAACGTCGTCTTCTTTTTGGTCGGGCCAATAGAGAACGACGCCTTGTAAGACGCTGTTAGTGTTGAGTTTAACGAAGGCCGGAGCGTCTTCCGTTCCGGCGTTGCCGACGACGTGGAACGTCGCGCCGTCGTCGGTCGGACGGGGAAGACCGCGGTCGCGGCAACCGTTGTGCGCGGTAACGGAGTTCCAAGGGCCGCGGAGCGTCGCGCTTTGCGGGATTTCGAGCGAGCCTTCGAAGCGATATTGGCCCGGCGGAACGACGACCGTGCCGCCGTTTTGCCCGAGCGAGTCGAGCGCCGCTTGGAACGCTTTCGTTTCGTCCGTTTTGCCGTCGCCGACCGCGCCGAACGCCTTCACGTTGACGACGAATTCGGAACCGGGCGCCGGAACCGAAATCGACGCGGTCTTGGCGTCGTCGAGCGTTTTCGACGGTTGCGCGAACGCGGCGCCGACGCCGGTTAAAGCGAGAAGAGCGGGAAGAGCGAGAACCGTCGCGGCGGTTCGGAAACGGAAACGTTGCGATTTCATCGGTTGAGCGATTCTTTCTAACGCGGCGAACCGCGTCGCGGAGGGTGAAGTCGCGCCGGGTATTAGGCGAACTTATGATAAGCGTCGCTAATTTTGGCTCGGCGTCGAATAAGGAGGCGGAATGATAAGAAACGCTTATAACGGGCGCGTTTCGGCGTTTTCCGACGACGCCGTCATTATACCCGAAACGCGGCGCGATTGCAAACGGTCGACGGGAAAAAGAGCGAGAAAAAACGAGCGCGAAAGGCAAAGAAGGGAAAAAGCGGCGAAAAACGGCAAAGAAGGAAAGGGGGAAAGGGGCGAAAAAAAGCCGACGAACGCGGAAACGTCGTCGGCTCGAATCGAGGAAAACGCGGTCTTGGTAAACGCTTAACTCTTGCGGCGCGGACGGTTGCGCTCGTACATCGTCTTAATGCGTTCGAGAACGAGCGCGTTGATTTCGTCGGCGGAAAGACCGGCGTACTCCTCCGGCGGAATCGGCGCGCCGTACTCGACGACGATGCGCGGCCCGAAAAGCGTCGGATATTTCTTCGTTCGCGGGAAAACCTCGAACGCGCCGGAAATCGCGATCGGAACGAGCGTCGCTTTGGCTTTGCTCGCGATGTTCGCGTAACCGGTCGTGAACTCGCAAAGCTCCCCGTCGAAACTGCGCTGCCCCTCCGGGAAAATGAGGATCGCCTCGCCGTTTTTGAGGCGGCGCATCGTTTCCTTAATGCCTTGATAACCGAGGCCTTCCGTTTCGAGCGGAATCGTGTCGATCGACGAAATCAGCGCCGCGAACAACTTCGACTTGAAAAGCGACTTGCGCGCCAAGCAGCTCGTAACGCCGTAATAACCGCAACCGATGGCCGGCGGGTCGAAGAAACTTTGGTGGTTCGCGACCATCATCGTCGGGCCGGAGCGCGGAATGTTGCGAGCGCCGATATGTTTGATGCGGAAAAACGTCTTGAAAAAGACGTAAACCGAGAACTGACAAAGGTAAACCCAAGCGACGTGCCGCAACGAACGGCGGTTTTTCGACTTGGAACGCGGCGACGGAGCGGGAGAAACGGGCGTTTCGGACATATTAACGGGAACGGACGGCGGGACGAAAAACGGAAACGCTCGCCCCGTCGACGTCGACGTCGGCGGAGCGGAGGACAAAACGGGGAAACGCGTTTACTTTTTCGGACGGCGAATCCGTTCGAAGATTTCCGTAACGCGTTTAACGACAAGGTCGTTGATTTCGTCGGCGGAAAGTCCGGCGTAGTCGGCGGGCAAAATCGGCTCGCCGTATTCGACGCGGACGCGCGGCTTGAAGAACGACGGGAACTTTTGCGTTCGCGGGAACGCTTCGAACGCTCCGGCGATCGCGACCGGGACGAGCGTCGCGTTCGCTTTGACCGCAAGACTCGCGTAACCGGACGTAAACGGCGCGATTTCGCCGTCGTAACAACGTTGGCCTTCCGGGAAGATAAGGACGGCCTCGTCGTTTTTGAGGCGGCGAATCGTTTCCTTAATTCCTTGGTAGCCAAGACCTTGCGTTTCGAGCGGAATCGCGTCGACCGAGTCGATCAGCCAACCGAACGGCTTGAACTTGAAGAGCGTTTTGCGCGCCAAATAGTTCGTCATTCGGAAATAACCGCAACCGACCGCCGGCGGGTCGAGGAAACTTTGATGGTTCGCGACCAACAGCGTCGGGCCCGAGCGCGGAACGTGTTTCGCGTTCGTATATTTGATTCGGAAGAAAATTTTCAAACCGAGGTAAAGGCAGCCTTGGCAAAAGTGGTACCAGCAAGCGTGTTTTTTCGAAACGACGCGCTTTTTCGACGAACGTTGCGCGGCGGATTTTTTCGGTTCGGACGGAGCGGGCGAGGGCGCTTCGGACATTGGTCGGCGACTTCTTTGATTTTAGGTTAATTGAAACAAAAACGCGGCGAACGGCGGCGAACCGTCGCGCAAGAAATAGCCGAAAACGCCGCGTCGACGGGGAAACGTCGGCGGCGTTTTCGACGGATTCAACGGAAAAGACGGCGAAGCGTCGGCGAAACCGGCGTTACTTCGTC
>JAZNJF010000010.1:0-3760 GCA_045577885.1 Thermoguttaceae bacterium
CAAGTCGTACCACGGCGTTTGGGGCGCGCTCGGCACGCGAGCCGCCAACGACTGATTGGGGTTTATAAACGACGCTTTTGTAAGGTTTGCGCGCACATTAACGACGAGGAAAATAAGAAATGCTTTCGAAACGTTTTGCGACTACGGTTTTTACGGGCGTCGTCGCTTTAAGCGCTTGCGACAAAACGCTTTGGGCTAACGAACCGACCGCCGCGCCAAAGGAAACGGCGAGTTCTCGAAAGCCGACCGCCGCCTCGTCGCGTTCGAAGACGATCGAGCGTTATTGGAAAATTTTGTCGGCGAATCCGCGCGAAGGCGCCGCTTTCGACCGCGTCTACTACGACTACGTCGGCAGAGGCGCGGGCGACGAACTGATCGCCAAGCTGGAAGAGCTTGCGAATAAAGAAGTTGGAGAAGAAAAGGGGAAACGCCTTTTCTTACTTGGGCTGACTTTGATACGTCGTTCCGAACGCGAGCGCGCCGTCGAAACGTTGCGCGAAGCCGAGAAATTGGCGCCGGAATTGGCGGCGATTTCGACGACGTTGGGGAAAACGCTTGCGACGCAGGGGCGTTTTCTGGAAAGTTGCGACGCGCTGGAACGCTCGCTCGGCAAGAATTTGTCGGACGACGAACGCGTCGAAGTCCTTCAACGGCTGGGGGAAACGTACGTTCGCTTAGACATGACCGAAAAGGCGGACGCCGTTTGGGAGGAAACGCGGCGACGGTATTCCGACCGAGCCGACGTCTTGGCGAGAATCGCTGAAGCGCAAGCGAACGTCGGGCGTTATCGTCAAGCGGCGCAACTGTTTGCGGAGTTGGAAAACGCGGCTCGCGAGCGCCGCGACGTCGAGTCGGAAATCGAGTTTGCGGTCGCGGCCGGCGACATGAAATTGCGTTTGGGCGAGCGCGAGGCGGCGATCGCCGATTTCGAACGCGCTCAAGGGAAACTCGCGCCGTCTCACTGGCTCTTTAAGTCGTTGCGCGACCGAGTCGAATACGCGCTTTTGCAACGCTCCGATTACGACGCCGCGCTCGATTACTATCGGCGAATTATTGAAAAGAAGCCGTCGGATCTCGACGCTAGCGCTCGACTTGCGTCGATTCTGGGCGCGTTGGGACAGTACGACGAAGCGGAAAACGTTCTTAGCGACGCCTTGAAGCGAGCGCCGAAAAGCGTCGAGTTGCGACAAACGGCGCTGGAACTCGCGCTCGCGCAAGAGCGATACGACGTCGCAGACAAGCGTTTTTTAGAACTCGACGAGCTGAACGCGAACGACGAAGACTCTTATCTCCTTTGGGGAGAAACGATTATGAAGAACGACGCGCTCGATTCGGAAACGAAACGACGTCGCGCCGTCGGCGTTTGGTCGCGTTTGATCGACGATAAGCGACAGAATGTGGCGACGGCGCTTTTGGTCGCCGAAAAGATTGCGCAAAACGGTTTTCGCGACGAGGCCGAGAAAATTTTTGTCGAATTGATCGACTCTAACCGCGACGATTTCGAAATTTGCGCCGGTTTGGCCGCGTTTTATTTAAACGCGGGCGAAGAGAAGAAAGCGTTCGCGGCGTTGGACGCGTTTGCGAAACGAAATTCGAAAGACACGCGAGCTTGGCTTCGTCGCGCCGATTTTTTGAACGCTCGCGGCTATTTGAACGAAGCGATCGACGCGGCGCGACGAGCTGTCGAACTCGCCGCCGAAAATTTCGAAGCGCGTTTGCGTTTAATCGAATTGGAATCGGACGCCGGAAACTTTGAAACGGTTGGCGCGGAAATTGAGGCGACGCAAACGGTTGCGGAGACGGAAGACGAAAAAAATCGTCTCTTCAACGCGCGGATGCGTTACTTGGAGTCGACGAATCGAGTTCGAGAATATTTGGATTCGCTCGACGCGGTCTTGAGCGACGCGAGCGCCGACGAACAAACGTTTGTCGAAACCTATTGGAATAAAACGTGTTGCCTCCTTGCGGCGGACGATCCGAACGGCGCGGTTGAAACGGCGATTCAAGCGTTGGAGCGCGGTTTGTTTTCCTCGGCGCTGACGAGAAAAATTCCGGAAATCGCCGCGAAGTCGCAAGCGCCCGAACGGACGCTCGTTTTACTCGACGTCGCCGCCGATAAAGATCCGACGAATAAACCGACGTATTTACGCGGCGTCGCGAATGTCCGGCTTGAACTCGGCATGATGGAAGAAGCCGCGCAAACGGCGCGCGACTTGTTGGCTCTCGATCCCGGAAGCGCCTCAAATTGCAGAGCTTGCGCCGATATCCTTTGGGCGTGCGGTCTCGTCGACGAGACCGCCTCCGTCTTGCGCAAAGCGGTCGACTTGGACGGGGACGATAAGACGTTGCAACTTCGGCTCGCTTCGTTGCTCGACGAAACCGGCGCGACGAACGAAGCGATCGACATTTTATGGCCGATTTTCGAAAAGTCGTCGCGTCTTGAAGAAAAGTTGACTTTAATTGACGCGTTGACAAGGTTTTATGTAAAAATAGACGCGTTTGAATCGTTGAAGGAACGCTTGGACGCTCCGGCGAAGGTCGAAAAGACGCGTCGCGAAAACGCTTACTGCCTTTCGCGCGCTTATATGGCCGTAAAGGCTTACGACGCGGCGCGTTCGACGCTGGAAGATTGTTTAACGTTCCTCAAAAATCGGGGGGACGACGACGCGTTTTTGCTGAACGCTCTTTCGAATTTGGCCGAGTTGCAGAACGATTTGGAAGGCGCGATTCGTTATCAGGAAGCGCTTTGCGAAATCGACGATTCGCTTCCCGAGAGCCAACGCTTGCTTGAACTTTACCGACGTTCCGACGATAAATCGAGAGCGCGTCGTTATTTAACGCAAAAGATTTTGCCGCGAGAACCGCTTTGGCGACAGCTTGAAACCGTCGATGTTTTGGCTTCGTTGCGTAAATACGACGAAGCGGACGCCGTTTTGCGCGAAATCGAACGTAAATTTCCGAACGATTGGGAGGTTGCGGCGCGGCGAGTCTCGCTTTCCGGTTGGAGCGTCGACGATAAATCGGACGACGCGGCGTCGACAAACGATCCGAACGCGTTGGCGGCGGCGATTGAAAGGTTGCGCGTTTTTTCCATTGCGCCGACGACGCAAGCGTCTAAAACTTCGGCGCTTGCGCGTGATCCGGAGACTCCGGCGACTTCGATTTCCGGCGACGCTTGGAAATTGGGAAACTTGAAGGGACAAGCGGTAACGTCGCTTGACGATTCGGAAGATTGGCGCAATTTTGCCGCGCAGATTTTGACGACGGTTTGTCGCGAACGTTTGACGTTGAGCGATAAAAACGCTCGCTCCGTTTACGCGTCGATTTCGAAACCGCAAGCGCCGACGCAGGCTTATCTTACGTATGGCGCCGCGCTCTTCGAAGCGCTCGCTTGGGAAATGAAGCGAGCGCCGGAAAGAATCGTCGAAATTTTTGGCGACGAAACGGCTGAGAACGCGCCAAACGACGCGGCGTCGTTAAAAAAACGTTTTCTTTTTCTCGCTTACGCGACGTTGGCTCGCGAAAATATCGACGAGTTTAAACTGTTGCCGGAAAACGAGTTGAGCGCCGCGTTTGAAAAGACGATTTTGCTTCTCGCGGAACGAGACGATTCTTGGCGGCTTGACGCGGCGCCGATCGCGTTGGCGAAGTTGAAGTCGGATAAAACGACCGAACAAGACGCGCGAAAGTACGCGAACGTTCTCTTGGCGGCTTTGGAAAGTTCCTTAAATCGCGGCGAGAAGTCGGATCGTAGCCATGT
>JAZNJF010000011.1:0-1761 GCA_045577885.1 Thermoguttaceae bacterium
GGCAAGGTTTAGCGGTCGCGGGGTTTTTAAGGGGGAAACGCCGCGATTTTAGAACGTCGCGTCAGTTTTTCGGGACGCAGCGGTAATAGTATCGGTCGTTCGGCGCGGCGTCGCCGTCGGTCGTGAAACCGCTCCATTCGCCGAAGACGTCGATCGCGTCGGCCCATTTGAAACGGAACGGCGCGACATTTTCGCCGAAACCGAGCGCGGCGCGAGGAATCGCCAGCTCGAGCTTGGCGCCCTGAACGCGGTATTCGACCGGCGTCGTTTTGGCCGACGCGTCGATTCCGTCGCCGTTCGTTTTCGCTAAAACGAGCGACTTGCCGTCCGACGCGGAAACGACGACGAAATCGTTCCCGTTGGAGCCGGTCGCCGGGTTTTCGTCGACGTCGAGCAAGAGCCGCGCCCAATTTTCCGCGTCCGGGCCGCCGACGAACGCTTCGCGAGTCTCGACGTAGAAGTAAAGGTTCGCGGCGTCAAACGCGACGCGGGCTTCGACAAAATCGTTGCGACCGGTTTCGTTGACGTAACGCGTTCCGGCGCCCCAACCGCGCTCGTCGCGGCGCGCTTCGTCGTCGACGGTATCGAAATAGCGCGTCCCGACGTTCGCCCAATCGTCGAATTTTCCGTCGACTTTAATCGGCGCGGCGGCGGTCGATTCTTGTTTCGAAACGCCTTTAAATCGTCGAATATTCGAAATCATTTGATAATAGAACGCGTCGCCGTGCCCGCCTTTCATCGGTTCAATGTCGCGGCTGAATTCTTGGTTGTATTGGTCGACGAACGAAACCGGCGTCGCCCCGTGGAAGGGCGCGTTTATGTCGAAGCGACCGGCGATCCATTCGTTCCAGCCGGTGATGAAAATCATTTCCGGGTCGACTTTAAGGGCGCGCTCCCATTGCTCTTGGAAATTGCGACCGGTGAAATCGCAATCTTCCGGCGCCGGTTCCTTGCCGTTGTGGTAACTGCGCCCGTAAGCGGTCGGGTTGCTGAGGACGCCGAGCTTCCCGGCGACGGCGTTTTGCGCGACGCCGACGCTCATTTGCTCGATTTCGCCTTTATCGTTGCGGAATTCGTGTTGCGGATACGCTTCAAGCCAGCTCCATTGGTTCGGTTTGGTCGGGCCGACGAAGTAATCGGGTTGCGGCGCGCGGAAGGTGAAAAAGTCGAGAATTTGCTCCCGTTCGTCCTCCTGAACGCCGACGGCGACGAGGCGAACGGCGTTTTCCGGCTTCCCGTCGCGACTCGCTTCGAGCCAACGAACGCCTGCGCTCGAGCGGACGGCGCCCGCCAGTTCCGGATACTTCGCGGCGTCGAACTCGCCTTGAAGCGGGGTCGACCACCAACCGACGCGACCGCCTTGCGGATTCGAAAGCTCGATCTCGTATTCGCCCGCCGGGAGCGGAGCGTCGAAACGGACGGCGTTCACCGCGTTGTCGGCGAGGGAAATCGCGTCGCGTTTTTCGACGACGGCGCCGTCTTTGTCGCGCAGAACGAAGTCGACGGTTGAGTTCGCGTCTTCCCAAGTCGGCGAGCAAAATTGGACGACGACGAACGGACGGTCGATCGCGAAACGTTGCGTCAACTTGGTTTTCGGCGCGAGTTGAACCGGTTGGCAGCCGTTCGGATTCACCGACGAACCGCCGAGGAAGTCCGGGTCGGCGAGGATGAGCGGCTTGCCCTTCCAGCGGAACCAAACGTCGGGATAGAAGTTTTGGGAGTAAACCTCGCGCCAAAGTTCGCGAACGACCTTGTCCGGCG
>JAZNJF010000012.1:0-4553 GCA_045577885.1 Thermoguttaceae bacterium
CGCCGACGTTAAAAAACGCGTCGCGCCGGCGGCCCAAACGGACGTAAGCGCAAAGCCGTCCGCGTCGACCAACGCCGCTTCGAAAGCGTCGTTCATCGTCCCGTCGCTCGAAAGGTCGAAACTCAAAAGATCGTACGAGAAACGATATTCGACGGCGCCGTCCGGAACGGTCAAAGTTTTTTTCAACGACGTCGCAAACGAATCGCCTTCGTAAAGAATCGCTTTCCCGTCGGCGCCCTCGACTCGTCCGGCGTTTTCGCTTGTTCCCCAAGCGTCGAGCGTCCAACTTTGCTCGACGTCGGAAAAGTCGTAAAGACGCGTTTTCAGTCCGCCCTTCGCTTGTTCGACGACGCTAAACGGCGACGCGACGACATTGGACGACGCAAGCGGCGCGTTCGTTGCGACGCTTTCTTCCTTCCTTTCCTCGGCGCTCTCGTCGTTTACCTCGCAAGAATCGGCGTTGTCGAGAACCGCTTTGGAATCCGCCGGCGCGTTCGCTTCCGAAGCAAAATTCGCAAGCGTCGGCGCGTCAAAATTCGCCGACGCCGGAGGCGCCCCCTCCGTCGACGGTTCGTTAGTAAAAAGCGAAGCGGTCGACGCGCTGGAATTCTCGCCTTCCGCCCCGGTAAACGCCGCGATCGGCGAAACGCTCGCGTTTTCGTTAAACGCGTCAAGTCCGGCGCCGACGAACATAGGGCGCGACGCTCGAACGCCGTTTTCTCGCACCCCTTCCGAAGAATCGAGCGCCGCGTCAAAAAGCCAAGACGACGTTTCGGTCTGCGCGCGATTCAACGCTTCGACGTCGCGAAAAACCGGCGACGCGTCAACGCTCGAACGACTTGCGGAAGAAGAGCCCGCCGTTCCTCTCGCGCCCAAACCGGACGCGCCGTCGACGGCGGCAAGCGACGGAGTCGTTTCGCCTCTTCTTACGTCCGAAACGTATAGATCGAGCGCTTCGACCGCGCAATCGTTAGAGCCCGCCGTCGCCTCGACTCCGCCAAACGACGGCAAGAGTCCGCCGCCGGGAAAAAAAGGAAGCATCGAACCGATCGCGTGTCGCTCTTCTAAGAATTCGCAGCGAGAAATCCGACTTTTAGGCGTAAGATCGACGCGTTTCGCCGTTTGATTTTTGCAAGCCGAACGCCAAAATACGTTTTTTCATCTCGCTACTCTCCATTTATTTTATTTGCGGAAGACCGTTGCGCGACCTCGCGTCGTCGACCGTGAAAACGCGTCAAAGCGCCGCGTCCTTCGATCGTTCTTAAAATTAAGGCCCCAATACCCGGTAAAAATCGCTCCGAAGAGGCGTTGTAATTTAGCGCAATTTTCCTCGCTTTTACACGATTTTCCCGATTTTAAGCGTCGGGAGGTTTTAGCAACACGACAAGATATTTTATCGACACAATTCAATTATAATCAAGAAATTCTTCTAGTCAAGTTTAAAGCGCCTATTGTAATAAAATATCGTATTTTTTTTCTAAGCGGCGCGCGCCTCTTCGTCGCCATATTCGTTACAATCATTTCGAGCCGCAAAACCAAACATTTCGTCTTCGATATCGTTTTTATTTACAAAAATCTTAAAGCGCGTCGTCGATTCTACAAAAGTTTTCCGTTCTTTTTTCGATACTAAAAGAAAGAGGAATTGGACGCGCTTTTCTACCGACGTCCGTCCTCGTTTAAGGATTATTAGACGAGCCGACAAGCTCGCGTAAATTAAAGCCGGAAGGATGTTTGGTATGGACGCCCCAATTCGCCGATATTTCCCTAAACTCGCTTCGTTTTTGCTATTGTTGAGCGCGACAAACGTTTCGGCGTTTGCCCAAACGTCCTTTTCCGCTCAATCCGCGCCGGTCGCGACGAGCGCCGACTCGGCTCCCGTTTCAGTCAACGCTCCCGTTTCAGCCGCTAACGAACGCGTCGCGACCGCGCAAGGCGGTTGGTTCGTCGGCGCGGAATGGTTGGCTTGGGACGTTTCCCAATCGAACCTTTCCTACGCGAAAACGTTAAATCCCGTTTGGTTGACGCCGCAACGCGACGCAAGTCTCGCGCCCTCCGGAAACGGCGTGCGCGGACGCGTCGGTTATTGTTTTGCCAATTCGTTCGACGTTTCTTAGAATTACGTCAACTTTAGCGCGGACGACGCCGGAAAATTCGACGCTTCGACGGCCCCCGACTCCGCGCTCGTCGCGACGCCTAGCGCGTTGGATCTCGCATCCTCGCGAGTCGCCGCTCAAACGTTCGTCGACTTGGAAACGCACGACTTAGAAATTGGGCGTTGGCTTGAGTTCGACTCGTTAAGTTTTCGCCCGTTCGCCAGTTTACGTTGGCTTGAAATTGGCGAAAACTTTGACGTCGATTACGCTTACGACGATCTAAGCGGCGGCGAAATCGCCAATCGAATCTCTAATTCCTTTAAAACCGAAGGATACGGTCTTCGCTTGGGCGGCGAAGGCGTTTGGAATCTTTTTGGCGGATTCCATTTTTTCGGCAAGGGCGCAATCTCGGCGTTGACTGGCAACCAAACCGTTCGAACGCTTGAAACGGACGGCGTTCAGGGCGCGATTACCGATTATTACGGCAAATCGTCGGAAACGTTTGTCGGCGTCGACGCGCAAGCGGGCGCGGCTTGGAAAATCGGAAACTTTGAATTTAAAGGCGGTTACGAGCTGAATTCTTGGTCGGACGCCGCGATTGTCAACGGCGTACGCTCGGATCTCAAAACCGACGGTTTCTTCGCCGGCGCTTCGTGAACGCTTTGTTTCTAATAGCTTTGTTTCTAATAGCTTATTTCGCAACGTTATAATAAAAGTCGAAACCGTTGGAAACGCGGCGCGTCGTCCCTTCCCGCCGACGAGCCGGAACTTTACGTTCACGGCGAACACGAATTTTTGATCGGGCGCCCCGACCGGCTTCTTTACGATCCGACCGGCTTCTTTACGATCCGAGCGGCGAAAAGCTCCTCGCCGGACTTGAAATCAAGACGGCGAACGTCGCCAATAGGCGCGTTTGGGGCGCGCAAGGTAGACGACGTCCCGAAACATTACTTGCTGCAATGTCAATGGTACGCGGGACTTGCGGGCCTCGACGATTGGCGTTTGGCGGTCGCTTTTCTCGATTCGGAAGGCGCGATGAGAACTTATCGCGAGTATCAAATCGCTTTCGACGCCGAACTTTACGACGCGCTCGTCGAAAGCGCGGTCGACTTTTGGGAAAATTACGTCGTTCCGGGAAATCCGCCGGAGATGGAACGCGCCGACTCGACGACGCAACGTTGGGTCGCGGAACGGTTTACGGCGAACGTCGCGCCGATCGAACGAGCGACCGACGCCGAAGAAGCGTTAATGCGCGAGTATCTCGACGCGAAAAGCGCCAAGCTCGAAGCCGAGGCCGCGTTGGAGCAAGTCGAGACGCGGCTTAAACTTGCGATCGGCGAACTCGACGAATCTTTCGTTTACCACGCGTTACGGCAACGTTGCTTGGAAACGTTGCAAGGACTCGCGCCGCGTCGATTACCGCGCCGTCGTCGACGAACTGAAACCGTCCGCCGAAACGCTCGAGCGCTTCGCGAAAACGGTTCCGGGCGTTCGCCGCTTCGAAACGAAATCGCTCAAATACGCCGACGCTTAAACATTGCCGTTTAACGCGTTGTCAACGGTTCGACGTTTAGAGAACGCCGAGCGTCGAACCTTCCCCGCTCTTTTTCACTTCACTGTCAACAAACGGAAAGTTTACCAATGAACGACTTACAAACTTTTGAAACCGGAACCGCGACCGTCGGCGAAAGCGCGACCGTCCAAAATCCGTTCGGCGCCCCGCTCGCGCAAGGCGGCGCGTCGAACATTTCGACCGCTCAAATCGTTTCGCGCGAAATCGCCGAAATGCAAGCGCAAATCTATTTAGCGAAACAGTTTCCGCGCGACCAACGCCAAGCGATGGACAGAATTTTGACGGCTTGTCAACGTCCCGGCTTGGCGAGCGTCGCCGTCTACGTCTACCCGCGCGGCGGTTCGAATATTTCCGGGCCGTCGATTCGTTTGGCGGAAGAAATCGCGCGGAACTGGGACGACGTCGGGGCGGTTGGGGCCGAAACGGGCGCCTCGACGATATGTCGAAAGTCCGCGCCTTTGCTTGGGATAAGGAAACGAACGTTTTGAAAACCCTCTTCTTTTTCGTTCCGCATTATCGGTCGACGAAGAAAGGGCGCGACCGAATCACCGACGAACGCGACCTCAAAACTTTGCGTACTCCTTGCACGGCGCCGCGCGTCGAATGCGGAATTGCGTTCTCGCGCTCATTCCGAAAATTGGCGCCGCGGTCGAACGACGTCAAATAACAATGATCGCCAAGCGCCGCGTTACGCCGGAGGGGCTTCTTCGCCTCGTCTAATCCTTTGAATCCTTTGGGGTTACGAAACGAGCGATCGAAGCGCGACTCGGTCGCCGCATCGACGCGATCGCCCCGGCGCAATACCTTCGTTTGCGCGAAATTTACGCTTCGCTTCGCGACGGTATGAGCCCGACCAGTCCGAACCGACGCCGGAAGCGGACGCGGCG
>JAZNJF010000013.1:0-6908 GCA_045577885.1 Thermoguttaceae bacterium
CGGTAAGGATTACACGTTCTGGGGACGCGGCGTCAGCCAAGGGCACTCCGACGCGATTCGCCGAGTCGACGGCGTTTTGGACGCGAAGCAATACACGATTCCGCTCGAAGCGGCCTTGACGGCGGCCCGGAGCGGCTCGAATCCGACGTTGACGACTCGCGAAAAGCACCTGCGCGAATGCTTCGTCGTCGCGAAAGAGGGCGCCGACTTGGAACGTATCGAGCGCGAAATCAAAACGATGCCGAACTACTTCGCCGATTACGACACGATCGTTCATTTCATTTCGGCGGAGGAATTGAAGCGCGACCATTCCGGCATTCCGCACGGCGGTTTCGTCGTCCGCTCCGGGCAGACCGGCTGGAACGGCGAACACAAGCACGTCGTCGAATACTCGCTGAAGCTCGACTCGAATCCGGAGTTTACGTCGTCCGTTTTGGTCGCCTGCGCTCGCGCCGCCTACCGACTCAACGCCGAAGGCGTCCGCGGTTGCAAAACGCTCCTCGACGTTCCGCCGGCTTATCTTTCGCCGAAATCGGGCGCCGAGTTGCGCAAAGAACTCCTTTAATCGCGACGTTTGCTTAACCGCGACGCTTAGCGAACGCCGTTGAAGTTTCGCCGTTCGCTTTCCTCGCGAAAACGAAAACGCCGTCCAAGTCTTAACGACCGGACGGCGTTTTTGCGTTGCGCAAGCAAACCGGCGCCTCGCCTCGCTCCGTCAAAAAAAATCGCCCGAACGCGATTCGGACGTTAATCGCGACGCCGTTTATCGCCCCGCTCCGTCAAAAAAAATCGCCCGAACGCGACCCGAAGTCTCCTCCGCGCCCGTCGAGCGATTTTTCGTTTCGGTTTTCTTCCGCTTCGCCGACGTTCGACGGGAGCGCCGCTTCGTCGCGACGCGCCGTCGAAACGCGTTAAGCGCAAGTTTTACGCCGTCCGATTAGAACATCGGCAGGTCATAATCCCAGTAAATCAGGTAGAGGATAACCGTCAGCGCGACGACGACCAAACCGCCGATCTTCGCGCCCTTCGATTCCTTCAGGAACTCGGCCTTGCTTTCGTCGGTTTCTTGAACGAACGCTTCTTTGCGCGGACGGACGATCGACATAACGACCGCCAACGCGATCAAAACGCCGAACGTAACCGCCATACGGTTCAGGAAGTCGAGCGACGGAACGAACATCGCCAGCGCGCCGTAAAGAATCGGGCAAGCGACGAGCGCGATCGAACCGTACGAGTTCGGCGCTTTCTTCATCCAGAAACCGACGACGAACGCGGCGAAGATACCCGGCGAAATGTACCCTTGGAACTCTTGGATCGCCTTGAAGACGCCGCCGAATTTCGGGTTCGCCCACATCGGCGCGACGATGCAACCGATCAAAACGAACGCGACGACCGCGATACGCCCGACCAAAACGAGTTTCTTTTGGCGCGCCGCTTCGTCGAGGTTCTTATTGACGATATATTCGTTGTAAATGTCCATCGAGAAAATCGTCGACGCGGCGTTCAACATCGCGGCGACCGAGCTGACGATGGCGCCGAGGAGCGCGGCGAGCATGAAGCCCTTGAAACCGCCGGTCGGAACGACCTTCGCCATCAGGAGCGGGAACGCGGCGTCATAGTCGCAGCCGTTGAGCATCGCGCCGGTTTTCGCGTTCGGCGCTTTCGCTTGCAACGCGGCGAGTTTCGCGACTTGCAGTTCTTCCGGCTTCATTCCGTCGTTGATTTTCCCCGCTTCTTTCGCGGCGGCGACCGCTTCGTCGAGATTGACGCCGGACGCGGCGGCGTTGAACGCGAGGATTTCGTCCGCTTTTTCCGGATAGGTCAGCGCGAAGCTGCGGTTGAACGAGAAGAGCGTCGCGTCGGACGTCGGGTTCGCTTTGACTTCTTCGAAGCGCGCCATTTCCTTCGCGGACGCTTTGTCGGCGTTCGCTTTCATGTCGGCGCTAAAGAGGTTCAGCGCGATCATCCCCGGGAAAATGACGATGAACGGAATCAAGAGCTTCATGAACGCCGCGAAAACGAGACCTTTTTGGCCTTCGCCGAGCGACTTCGCGCCCAAGGTGCGTTGGATGATGTATTGGTTGAGGCCCCAGTAATAGAGGTTCGGAATCCAGATCGCGAAGATCAACGCGGTAACGGGGAGAACCAAGTCCCAGCTCGGGAGGTTCATGCGGAGTTTGTCGGCGTTGAGCGTCGAGAAACGTTCCCAAGCGCCCATGTCGGCGGTCAGTTTCGAAACGGCGTCCGCGCTTCCGGCGGCGAGCGAGCTAATATCGGCGCTCCCGAGGGCTTTCAGCGAGAAGAAGAGAACGACCGCGCCGGCCAAAATCAGCGCGGAACCTTGAAGCAAGTCCGCCCAAGCGCAAGCCTTCAAACCGCCCGCGAAAATGTAAAGCGCCGCGAAAATCCCGATGACCCAGCAGAAGAACGTCAGGTCAAGCGCGAACGGGCCGAGCGACATACCGTCGAAGAAGACGGCGTAAGCCTTCGCGCCGGCGAACGTAACGACCGTGATGTTGACCGCGACGAGCATGATCATCATCATAATCGACATAATCGAACGCGCCGACTTATTGTACCGCGTTTCCAAGTATTCCGGAATCGTGTAAATCCCGGCTTTCAGGAAGCGAGGCAGGAAGAAAAACGCAACAATAATCAACGAAAGCGCCGCGATCCATTCGTAACTCGCGACCGCCAAACCGATGTAGTCCGCCGCTTGCCCGGACATCCCGACGAATTGCTCCGCCGAAATGTTCGCCGCGATGAGCGAAAAACCGATCAGCCACCACTTCAAACCGCGACCGGCCAAGAAGTACGATTCGCTGTCTTCGCCGGAATTGCGGCTCATGCCGAACGCGACGAAAGCGACCGCCGCCAAAAACGCGAAAAAGACGACGAGGTCGAAGACGCCGCCGATACTATTTTTCGACGCGACTTCGGCGGCCGTCGCCGCTTGCGCAAAGAGGAAATTTGTCATCAAAAACACCTTTTCAAAACGTTTTCAAAAGAAAACGAACCGACGCGCCCTCGTCGCCGAGTTCGCGTCCGCCGTCGTTCGGCGTCGCCGCCGCTTTTATTACGTCGCGACCCAATCGCCGCTTTCGACCGCGTTCCCCGCCCCGCCGTTCAAGACGCGAACGACGACGCCGGAAAAGCGGTCGAAAGCCGAATTTCGCCGCGTTATTTGTTTTAAACCGCGTTATTTCGTCAAGAAGAGGAAAACGCCCTTTTTATTCCCGACCAAAACGTCCGCGACGCCGTCGTTATTAACGTCCTTCGCGGTAACTTGCGTCCCGACGCCGGAATTGTCGTCGATTTCATGCGGAATAAACTCGACTTTGCCGTCGGCGCCGCGTTTCGTTTCCCACCAAATCAGGAGCGCCGGGTCGTTCGTGCCGACGTCGCCCTTCGAACCGTGCGCCCACCAACGCTTCCCGGTAACGACGTCTTGAACGCCGTCGCCGTTGAAGTCGGCCAACGCCATCGAGTGCAGTTGGCTAACCTTCGGATAGAAGTCGTCCGCCGGCTCGGTCGGAATCAGCCATTGCGCGTCGAAGGAGATCGCGCCCGAAGCGTCGCGCTTTTGAATCCAGCAGACGAGCCCGTACAGGTGGCAGTGCCAAGCGGTGAAGACGTCGTTCAGGCCGTCGCCGTTGAAGTCCGCGACCAAAATATTCGACGCGGCGTCCGCGAACTTGAACTCGTGAAACTTCCAAGGAACGGCGTTCAAGTCTTCCGGTTGTTCCCACCAGCCGTCCATTTCGAGGAGGTCGGCGCGCCCGTCGCCGTTAATATCGCCGACGCCGTTCCCGTGGAAATAACGTTGATATTTCGGATTTTCGTTCGAAACCGCGAGGAAGCGCCAAGGTTCGTTCGCCTTGTCGCCGCGGTTCGGGAACGCGATCCCGTACCAGTTGTTGCGGTTGAAGATCAGCTCGTTTTTGCCGTCGCCGTCGACGTCTTCCCAAGCCTGCGACTCGTTCCCGAGTTCGATCGTCGATTCATGCGCCGTCCAAAGTCGGTCTTCCCCCTTCGGATTTTCGTACCAATAACCGGTAACGCCGGGGTGCGGGCAGAGGATAAAGTCGTCCCAACCGTCGCCGTTCAGGTCTTCGACGAAGTTAACGAAGGAGTTCGAGTACCCTTCCGGGTTGTATTTCGCGTCCCCTTCGTAAATTTTGTACTCTTTTTTGAAATCCGGTCCGGCGTACCAATAATGTCCGGAAAGAACGTCGACGACGCCGTCTTTGTTGAAGTCGCCGAAGGCCGCGCCCTCGCTGCGGTACCCCTCGAAAATAACGATTTTTTCGAATTCGGGGTTTTTAACGATTTTTTTCGCTTCGTCGGCTTGAACGGAGAGAGCCGCCCCGACGACGGCGCCGAGCGCAAACGTCGCGACGGAGGAACGCAGAATCGAACGTTTCATCGGTGAACCTCAAAAAAAACGGAATAAACGGAATAAAAGGCGCGGCGAGAAAAACGAACGTCGCTTTCCCGCGAAAAAAACGGTCGGCGAAGCCTTGCGTCCGACGCAATCCAACGCCGAATCACTTAACGTCGAGCGTTATATTAACAATAACGTCAAAGGCTCTATTAATAATATTGACAAAATCGCCGTTTTCGCCCCCGGCGTTTAACGACGAAGGTCCGGCTTGACTCGCCCGTCGCCCCAAACGTCGACGCGACGCGACGACGGAAAATTTTCGAGCCGAACCGCCGATTTTCTCATTAAAACAGAGTCGCCCGCGATTTTCAAGAGCTTACGGACAAAAATTTCAAAAAGATTCTTATTTCGACGCGACGCAACCGGCGCCGCCGTCAAAACGCGTCGACTTACCGCTAAGCGCCCCGCCGCCGCGTTTTGCCAACCTTGCGCCGTTCCCCTAAATTACGCGCCCCGCCCAAACGCCGCGTTCCGCCGATTTTCGCGACTTTAACGCGAAATCGTCTCTTGAACGCTCGCCGTTTGTCGCATTTGAAGCGCTCGCGCCCATAATTCGCGAATCGCCGGGTCGCTCGGGTCGCGCGCCGACGCTTCGCCGAGCGCCGCCAACGCGCCGTCGATTTCGCCGCGAGCGAGCCGGGTTTCCGCCAAGCGGCGCCGATATTCGACGACGTCCGGCGCGGTCGCCGCCGCGATCGCGAACGACTCCTCCGCTTCGACGGCGAGCCCGAGTCCGCAATACGCTTCCCCTTGTCCGGCAAAGACTTCCGCCGGTTCTCGATTCGTCGGATAAAGTCGTTCCAAATGTTGCCAAGTCGCGAGCCCGGCGTCGAAATCGCCGATTTCGTTCTGAATCGTCGCGATTTCTCGCAACAGCGCGCGGTCGTCCGCCGCGAAGTGCGCCGCTCGTTGGAAATCTTCGAGCGCCTCTTCCGAGCGTCCGAGCCGACGCGCCGCCTTCCCTCGCAGTTCCCAACCGACGGCGCTTTTCGGGGTCAAGTCGACGATTTTATTCGCCCAACGCGCCGCGTCCTCCGGCCGATTTCGTTCGAGCGCTTTCTCGCCGAGCGACCGATAAACCGATTCCTCGACGTCGATCGTCGCCCGCTTTTGCGCCGCCGCCTCCAAGACCGCGATCGCTTCGTCTCGCTTGCCGAGCCGCCAAAGCGTTTCCGCGTAATAACGGCAAGTCTCGACGTCGGAGTCGTTTAGCTCGACCGCTTGACGCAAATTTTCCTCCGCGCGCAACAGATCGCCCCGTTCGAACGCGACGATGCCCTCGCGGCTAAGCGGCAAACTTTTCGACGCTTTGCTCGTCATCCGGTAAAACGGAACGTTGCGGCACCCGGCGCCGACGCCGACGCAAACGACCGCCCCCCAAGCGATCGCAAGCGCAAACGACGACGCGCCGATCAACGTTTTTTTCCAGCGACGAGCCATTTTCACCGTTACCGTTAGTTTTACCGTTAAATTTTCTCAACGCAAGCGCCGCCGACGCGTCCGGCGCGCTCGTCGTCGAACGACGACCTTGCGCATCGTATCAAATTTTCCGTTGGAACGCTAGGGCAAAAACGCGATTCCGCGCCGATTCTCGCGCTTTTCCCCGCCGTCCGCGCCGTCGTTTTCCTCGCGCCGTCTTTCCGTTTCGCCCGCTTTTCCTATTTCTCCGATTTTTTCTATTTCCTCCCGTTTCTTTTGCTTCCCCCGTTCCTTTTCTTTTCCCCATTTCTCTTTGTTTCCCCGTTTCTCTTATTTCCCCTTAACCGCTTATTTCCTCCGCTTTCTTTTTTTCCCCGTTTTTTTCCCGACCGTCCCGTTAAAAACGCTTCGAGGCGGTCGAAAAATCGGCCGCGACGCCCCGAACGCGATTTTTCCCTTCTCGCGGTCGACGCTAACGCTAAGGCTCCTTTTATCTCGGAATCGACTTCCCCCCTCCCAACAAAGAAACGAAAATCGACCGATGAAAACGCGCTTATTTTTCGCCCTAAAATATTTGTTTTTCGCTTTTGTCGCCTTTACCGTTCCTAAAATAATCGTCGACTCCGGTCGCTTCGTCGCGCCGTTGGAACCGTCGCCGACGACGTCCGCCGCGTCGGCGCCCAAACCGCGTTCCTTTTGGCCCTTTCGCTTCCTGCAAGCGTCGCCGTCCGCGCCCGACGCCGCCGCGTTCGACGTTTCGCGCTCCGCTCCGCTTGTCGGCGATTTCGGAAACGGCGCGACGCCCCGCGACTCCCCCGGCTCGCCTCGCGGCGCTTGGAACGAAAACGCTCCCTTCGCCCCGGCTTCAACCCTCGACTTTAACGAACGCGCCGACTTTAACGCGTCGGTCGCCAACGCCGCGACGGTCGGAAGCGACGCCCGTTTCGACGCCGTCTCTTCTTCGCCGTCTTCCTTCTTCGCTCCGCTCTCTTCGCCGGAAGAGCGTTCGTCGTTCGCGCGTTTCGCCGAATCTCGTTTCGCCTCT
>JAZNJF010000014.1:0-2159 GCA_045577885.1 Thermoguttaceae bacterium
GACGATCCCTTCTATTTCGGGTTGCCGCCGTTCGCGCTCGCGCCGTCGAGTATGTCGCCGCTCGCGTCGACTCCGGAAACGTTCGACCTCGTCGAAGGCCCGGAAACGACCGCCGCGACCGAAGCGCCGGAAACGAACGAAAACGTCGAAGCGCCCGAAACCCTCGAAACGGCGGAACCGAACGAAGCGCCGGAAACGAACGAAAACGTCGAAGCGGCGCAACCGAACGAAGCGACCGAAACGAACGAAGCGGAAATCGCGCCCGTCGCGGAACCGGACGCCGAATAATCGCGCGACCGACGCTCGTCGAAACGACTTCCCAACGGCGAAAAGGTTCCCCCTTTCGCCGTTAATTTTTAACCCCAAAATCAACAATGCACGTCGATTTCGATCTCTTCCAAGGCGCGGCGCGTTCGTCTTCCGCTCCCGTCGCGCTCCCGTTTCGTTTAATCTTAGGAAGCCGTTCGCCGCGCCGTCGCGGGCTCTTAACTTCCGCCGGATACCGTTTCGCCGTTCTTCCCGCCGACGACGCCGTCGAGGAGCGCGAACCGCTCGACGGTCTTTCGCCGTCGGAACTCGTCGATCGTTTAGCGTTCGTCAAAGCGCGCGACGTCGTTCGCCGCCTCCGCCCGCTCGTCGAAACGCCAAATCCGTCCAACCCCAACTCGCCCCAATCTCCCAATTCCTCCAATTTTACCGAATCGAGCGAAACAACCGCGCTTCGTCAAGAAATCGACGCGATTTTCGGCGCGTCGAACGCTCCGTTCGTCGTTCTTTCTTGCGATTCGGTCGCGGTTTGCGACGGCGAAATTTTAGGGAAACCCGCCGACCGCGCCGACGCCGAGCGAATGCTCCGCCTCTTAAGCGGCGCCGAACACGAAGTGCGCACCGGCCTTTGTCTTTGGGCGACGCCGGGCGACCGCGTTTTGCGCCGCGTCGAAATTTCGCGCCTTTGGATGGAGCCTCTTTCGGAAGAGCGGCTCGCGGCTTACCTTGAAAGCGGTCTTTGGGAGGGGAAAGCCGGCGCGTTCGGTTATCAAGACGGAAACGATTGGTTGCGCTTAACTTACGGTTCCGAGTCAAACATCGTCGGACTGCCGCTCGCCGCGCTCGCCGACTCGTTGCGAACGTTGGCCGCCGAACTCGCGCCGCCCGCTTAATCGCTTCGACCGTTAAATTCTATTCCGTCCGGGCCGCCCGCCGATCGTTCCAATTATTAAAAACTTCCCAACCGCGCCGCCCGACCGCCTCGACCGTTAAAAAATTTGCCGTCCGCGACGTTTCCGGAAACGTCGATAAAACGACAAGAAATAAAAAAACGCCGACAAGTTTCCCCGTCGACGTTTTCTCGGCGCGTTCGCCGTCGAAACCTCGTACTTTTTCGCCGTCGAACGCGACCGCTTAACGCGCTTCGTTCGCCTCGCCGCGACAACCCGTTCCGCGACGCGACGTCCGAACGTTTCCGTCAAAACGCCCGAAAAACGCGTTATACGCTCGTTATTTTAACGTTTTTCGTTTTTTCTTACCTTAAGTCTTTCCGACGTTTTCCGACGTTCTTATTCAACGCAAATGTTTTAACGCGGCGTTTCAAACGCAAACGTTTCAAACTCAAATATTTTTTTGCGTCGCCGTTTCAATTTCAGCTCGTCGGATGAATTTCGCTGATCGAGCGTCCGAGTTTGCGTTGTCCGGACGCGCTCGACGAAACGCGACGTTTGCTCGTCGTCGCCGTTTCCGCCGGCGCTTCGCTCTGCAGAAACGCCATAATTTTATCGCGGGCGGCTTCCGGTTCGTGCGGCGCGCCCATTTGCTCGACGGCGTCCGAAACGCCCATCAACACCGACCGCTTAACGCCTTCGCGAATCCATTCGAAAAAATTAAAATCCATCGTTTTCCCCTCCTTAGTATCGTTGCTTCTCGTTCGACTCGGCGCGCTCCGTCGCGCTTTTTTTTCGTCGAACAAGTCGAAATTTTCCTTATTTATTCGGTCGACGCGCCGCTTTCGCCGCTTTGTTGAGCCGACGCCGAAAATTTTCCGTTAATCCGGAACGCTCCGTCGACTCGGTTTCGGCCGTTCGACGCTCGGTTTCGGCCGTTCGACGCTCGGTTTTGCCGCTCGACGCTCGGTTTTGCCGCTCGACGCTCGGTTTTGCCGCTCG
>JAZNJF010000015.1:0-4155 GCA_045577885.1 Thermoguttaceae bacterium
AAAGTCGCCGCGCTCCGCTTCGACGCCGGAAAGGTTAACGCCGTCCGCTTCGCGCCAACGCCGCAAACTCCGCTTCAACAAAACTTAACGCCGACAAAAACGCCCGTCGGCGACGCACCGTCGACCGCCGAAACGCTTTACCCCGGCTCGTTCAACCCGCCGCATCGAGCGCATCGCCGCGTCGCGGAGTTGGCCGCCGAAAAGACCGGCGCTCCGGTCGCGTTCGAGCTTTCCGTTCGCAACGTCGACAAGCCGTCGCTCGACGCGCTTGAAATTTCGCGACGTCTTGAAGCGCTTCAAGAAACGGCGCCGAACGTTCCGGTTTGGACGACGAACGCGCCGCGCTTCGTCGAAAAAGCGGCGCTCTTTCCCGGTTCGACGTTCGCGCTCGGAACCGATTCGGTCGTTCGGCTCGGCGACGCAAGGTACGAGAACGGCTCGACTTCGCGCCGCGACGCCGTCTTGGAACGCTTGGCGGAACTCGGCGCTCGTTTCCTCGTCTTTACGCGCAAACTCGACGGCGCCGTCGTCGAGCCGGAGTCGCTTCCGCTCCCGGAACGTTTGCGAACGCTTTGCGCCTTCGTCCCGCCGGAAGAATTTTTAGACGACGTTTCGTCGACCGCGCTCCGCCGTCTCCAGGAAGCGGCGGCTTGCAAGAAACGTTAGTTCCAGCCTAATCGTCGCGAGTTAAGGCGAATTAGGCGCCGCGTTTTCTAGGCGCGCTCCGCGATTCGGCAAGTCCGCGCGTTTCGTTATCGCGTTTTTTTTCCGTCTTGCCTCGTCGGGCGATAAGACTCGTTTTTCAACCAGGCGCAAAACCATCCGCCTAACTCGCGCGCTCTCTTCGTCGGGTTAAAATTAAAGAGATTTTTTTTGCAAAAATAGATGAGCTTCACTACAAAACACAAGGAACCGAGGAGCGCAAGCGCCGCTAGAATCGCCCCCCACTTCTCGTACGTCGCAATACGTTGCGAAGCGATCACTACAGCGTATAAACACAACGCGGCCCACCAACCAATCAACAATACGTCGTAACACTTGTGCATTCTAACCTTATACCAGTTGCCTAACATTCCCGGTTTACAATCGAAATACCAAGAGTTTTCGTCGCCGACTTTCTTTCCGCCGTTCGTCGCTATTTGCTCCAAAATTTCCACGCAATTTTTTTCGTTGCAATCTAATAAAATTTTCTCGTTTGACTCCAAATAATTTTCTTTGTCGGCGCGCAACCCATAGCACGGATCGGCAAGACCGATAATCGGAGGAAAAAACGGCGTTACCGAAACCGGAATTTCGACGCACGTCCGCGCTTTCTCGTTCGCGCCCTCCCTGTTCTTCGCCAAAACGCAGGAAACATACAATTCAATAAACGCTTGCCAACGAAAAAGTAAAAAACGATTCGCACGCGCGCAGAAATATAATCCGCGTAGAAAGCGCACCGTGGAAACTATCCCCCAAACGCAAAGAAAGATTTGAAGCGCAATTTCTCCAAACCACACGATCGTCGGCGTCGTGTTTTCTCTATGCAAAAAAATGTAATAATACGCCGTGCAGAGCGCCCCTTGCGTCGACCAAAAAAGCGTTTTTCTCTTGTTCAGCAACTCATTCTCATGACACAACAGTTCGCGATATTCGCGCGCCGTTTGAAAAAGCACGTTAACGCGTTCGGTCGTCTGCGCCGTTTCCAAACCGTCTCGGCCAAAATACATCGTTTCAAAAAAGTCTTCCAAAGAATTTAGCCGACGTTTCCCGTTTTTATTCAATATCATATCGTTTCCTTTTGTTTGTCGACGAAGCGAATCGTTCTAAGCCTAAATATCAATTACGTTGCCGAACCGCGCGCCGCCTCCTACGCGGCGACGTCGAAGCGTTGTCTCGCGAATCCTTCAAGTAAAAATTACCCCAATTAGGTAAAAAGGAGGTAACGCGCGCCGCGAACATCGCGACGATTTCGCGCGTTTTCACGCTCCTATTGCCCTAAACAACAACGATAAATTCTCGTTGAACGTTAAATTTTACTTTCTTTCAAACCGTCGTCAAGAAAAGGTTGGACGCCCGGCGTCCCGCCTCCGCAATAATTTTAGAGTAATTTTATTTTTTGCCGAAATTTTTGAAATATTCGTTATAACAGGCCCAAACGTTTTGGGCGCTCTTCGCTCTATCGTTTTTCAACCTTCGCTTCAATTTTATTTCCGAATAGAATCGAGCGGCTCGCTTCTGTTTCGCCCCAAGAATTTTACGTCGTTTCATTTCGGTCGTTTGCGAAAGCCGACAAAAAAACGGCGAGCCGACGAATCGTCTCGTTCGACGATTCGTCGGCTCGCCGCGTTCCAACGTCTTTTATTACGTCGGTTGCGACGTTATTTCTTCGGCTCCGGTTTGTACCAAAGCGAACGCCAGTACTTTTCGTCGAGTTCGTAAGGGTCGTAACTCGCGCTCGGGTCGACGTCGACCGGAAGGACGCCGTATCGGATCATTTCGCGCAGGTACGCCCAACGCGGAACGAACTTTTGCGGGCAGTCCGGGCCGTTGTTCGGGCTCGGAACGATCATTTCCGGACGGTTGTCCTCCTCCAAAATGTAACGTGACCGCGCTCGATTCCGGCTAAAATCGCTCGGTAATCGGCGTCGTCTTTGTCGGCGAAAACCGGTTTGCCCGACTTCGCCTCGCAGACGCCGAGACCGCCCGCCGCCTTCGACAACGGCGCCCTAACCGCTTTCGATTGCTCCGGATACGACAGGTCGAAAATTTCCAAACGGCTGAACCGCCCGTTCGCTTGCGACAGGTCGTGCGGCAGGAACATATCCTTCGCCGTCTTCGGGTTGCGCGGCGAATAGTTGTCGCTGTAAATGTCGTAAATCCCGAACCGTTTTTTCGGGTCGAGCGGCGTATGACACCCGTCGCAACGGCGCGAAATCGCCTCTTGCATCGCGGCGGTCTCCGGCCAATCTTTCTCGTTGCGAACCGGCAGGTTGCGCATATAGTAACCGACGCCGCCGCAAGCCTCCGCCGCGTAAGTCCCGGCGTAGTTGGCGCCCGCGTCGATCCAATATTTGATAATATCGCGCTCCGCCGCCGGCATGTCGACGCCGTAATGCTTTTCGTCGATTAACTTTAAGAGGCGGCTCGAACCGGAGCCGATCTCGTAAGGGTCGAAGTTGCTCATCGCGCGGTTGCGGTTGTCGCCGAAGAGTTGCCGCCAAGACATGTGCGCGTACCCGATCGTATAAATCGGCGACCAGTGCCCCGAAACGTTAAAACCGCCCTCTTCGCGATCCGGGTTATGACACTCGAGGCAGTGTTTGTCCAAAATCGGCTGAATGTCGCGCGTAAAACTGAAAACGCCCGGCACGCCTTCGATCGGCTCGATTTCGACCGGCGGCTTCTTCATCATTTCCATCAGACGGTTCTTTTCGTCCGACGCGGCGGTCTCGACGCGCTCCTCGTGGCAACCGACGCAACTCAAATTCTCGCCGGGCATTACCGACGTAAAAGAGTGCATCCGCTTAACGCAGCGGCCTTCGGCGTCCATCGCCAAGAAGAAAATCGGACGGTTCGCCGGAACGCGGAAGTACGCCGAGCCGTCCTCCGACACCGGGACGCGCCCCAAGAGCCGCTCGAGCGTGAACGTGCCGTAAATGCTCATCATCTCCGTGCCGCCGGTGTAGTGAATCGGCTTCGGAAGCGTTTCGTAAATAAGGAGTTCCTTAATCGTTCCCGGTTTGACGTTTTGCATCTTGCGGCCGATGTAAACGTTGAGGAGAGCGATCGTTCCTTCCTCTTGCGTCGGGTCGGTCGCGTCCGGAGCGATCGGCTCCCGTTCGCGCGGGGCAAGCGGGCGCGGTTCGCCGACGTGAAACCCTTGGTCGATCAGCTCTTGCGGGAGTTGATAAAGGGTCGTTTCCCGACCGCGTTCGTCGAGGAGTTTGATTTGCGTTCGCGACGCCGTCATAAACTTCGTTTCGTCAAACGCCCAAGGGTCGCTGTGATTGTTGTTGCGCGAAATCATTTCAAGACCGCGCGGGTCGTCCGGGCCGTAAACCGGGTCGATTAAGGCGATAGGGCCGTAATGCTCGGTAATGCCGTGTCCCGGCGAATAGGTGCAAACGATCTTGTTCGAGTCCGGAACCGACTTCGGCGCGAGGATTACCGTCC
>JAZNJF010000016.1:0-6323 GCA_045577885.1 Thermoguttaceae bacterium
CGCTTCCGCTTCCGACCGGAAACGCGCTAAAAAGCGCCGCGCAAAATTTAACGTTATCATTTTACCCCGGCGCGATTTTTTGTCAATCCGGGCCCCCTTTACTTCCGCCGATTCTTCGAGCGCGCGCCGATTTTTCCGCCGCCGACGCGAAAAAGAGCGGAAAAAAGCGTTGAAAACGGCGCTCGAATCGGTTATAATGCGCAAAACGCGGAGCCCGTCGCCGCCAACTTTTCCCGAAAAACGTCGCCGCCCAAAGCGCCGCCGCTTCGCCCCTATTAATAACGTCAAAACGAAAGGAACCGCAATGCCCGCCGAACGCCCCGACGCGATCGAATCCCCGCTGAACGTCCCGAACATCGACCCGAACGAACCGCTAACCTCCGCCGAACGCCAATTCGACGCGCAGGGACGCCCCTTTGTCGTCGTCGACGGGCGCCGGTACGTTCTCGCCGACGACGAGCCGGAAATCGACCTCGCGTCCCTTCCGCCCAACCCGAAACTCGCGGAGCTGCCGCCGGTTCCGCGCGACGTCTCGACGACGGCGAAACTCGCCCTTCTCTTCGGCTCGACCGCGACCTCGACCTTCGGCTGGTTTTGGCTTTGCTTCTCAATGATTTTCGTCGTCGGTTTCTTCGGAACGATGCGCGTCGGAACCGCCCTCCTCGACCGCGGCGCGACTTGGGAGCCGTATTCGATCGCGACGCTCGTCTCCTGCGACGACGGAAACGTCAAAATCAACGGACGTTCGGCGTATCGCTGGAAGTTCGCGGGCGCGGCGCCGGACGGCTCGTACTTCGAAGGCGTTTCGCATTCGTTTTCCTATCGCGAGCCCGGAAGCCTCGTCGCCGTCGAGAAAAAAGCCGGAACGACCGACGTTCTCCGCGCCGAAGGAACGTCGACCGCGCCGTTCGGCGACTCGCTCGGCTCGCTACTTTTTGTCGCGGCGGTCCTCTCGATCTTCTTAATTATCGGCGTTTGCTTAGCGATCGTCGGCCCGGTTCGACGCGGTTTGCGAACGATTCCGCTCCTGCGCTCCGGCGCTCCGGCGCAAGCGGTTCCCGTCGACGTTTCCCCGACCGGAACCCAGGTTAACGGTCGCGCCGAAATGGAGGTAACTTACCGTTTCCAAGCGGTTAACGGAGCGGAGTTCGAAACGTCGGCGCGCGGTCTCAACATCGACCGCTTGACCGACGACCCGGCGGAAGTCCTCCTTTACGACCCGGAAAACCCGAAAAAATCGCTCGTTCTCGACGAATTGCCCAAGAGCGTCAAAACCGTTCCTGGTCAAGGCTTTACCGCGCGCCCGTTCGGCTTGATTTTCCCGCTGATCGGCGCCGCCGTCTTCCTCGCCGAAGCCGGTTACACGCTGAAACTTTCGTTCCAAGTCGACCGCGCCGTCTTCTCGACCGAGCCGCCGACCGCCGCCGCCCAATTCGACCCAAGCGCCGCGCTCCGCTGCCCCGACTGCGAAAGCGGCGTCGCGCACGAACATTCGCAACATTCGCGTTCGCAAGGGTTGCATATTCATTCCGCCGACTGCGAACACGAACATTTACACGACGCCGCGTCGTCAACGCCGTCCGAACGCCCCGTCGACGTCGAGTAACGCCGCCGCAAAAGAAAATTGTTTCAGTTTAAAATTTTTCAAACCCCCTTAAAAACGCCGAGCGAAGCGCGTCTTTCGCCGTTTCGCTCCCAACCGAAAAGGAACCGCAAATGAGCGCGAAAACAACGACGACCGTCGGTCTTTACGGAATCGGTCTCGAAACGTATTGGCCGCAATTCGAAGGTTTGCGCGAACGTCTCGTCGGCTATCAAGGCGTCGTCGCCGACAAACTCCGCTCCCTCGGCGCGAACGTCGTCGACGTCGGCTTGATCGACAATCCGGAAAAAACCCGCGCCGCCGCCGACCGTTTCCAACGGGAAGACGTCGACCTTATCTTCCTTTACGTCTCGACTTACGCGCTTTCCTCGACGGTTCTTCCGGTCGTTCAAAAACTCGGCAAACCGGTCGTCGTCCTCAACCTGCAGCCGACCCGCGCCATCGATTACGCGACCTTCAACAAACTCGGCGACCGCACCAAAATGACCGGCGAATGGCTCGCGAACTGCCAAGCGTGCAGCGTCCCGGAAATCGCGAACGCGTTCCTGCGCTCCGGCGTCGAGTTCTACCAAATCACCGGCGTTCTGCAAGACGACCCGTTCGTCGACGACAAACTCCGCGCTTGGATCGAAGCGGCCCGCGTCGCGTCGATTCTTAAATCGAGCAGAATCGGGCTCTTAGGTCATTATTACAACGGTATGCTCGACATTTACTCCGACCTGACCCGCCTCTCCGCGCAACTCGGCCCGCACTTCGAAATTCGCGAGTTCGGCGAAGTCCTCGAACGCCGCGAGCAAGTCTCCGAACCGGAAATCGACAAGCGCGTCGCCGAAATTTGGGACGAGTTCGACGTCCGCCCCGATTGCGTCGACTTCGAGCTGCGCCGCGCCGCCCGCACGTCGGTCGCGCTCGATAAGTTCGTTTCCGACTTCGACTTAGACGCGCTCGCCTACTTCTACAACGGGCACGGCGACGAGCGTTACGAAGACCTGATCGCGTCGGTCATCGTCGGCAACTCGATGTTGACGGCGCGCGGCGTCCCGGTCGCGGGCGAGTACGAGGTGAAAAACGTCTTGGCGATGAAAATCCTCGACTCCTTCGGCGTCGGCGGCGCGTTCTCCGAATTTTACGCGCTCGACTTCGACGACGACGTCGTTCTCCTCGGGCACGACGGCCCCTGCCACCCGAAAATAGCGAACGGAAAAACGAAAATCAAACCGCTCGAAGTTTATCACGGGAAAGTCGGCGCCGGTTTAAGCGTCGAAACGTCGGTTCAAGCGGGCCCCGCGACGTTGCTTTCGGTCGTCGACGCGCCGGACGGCAACGCCAAACTCCTTGTCGCGCAAGGGTTTTCGGAGGAAGGCCCGATCCTCGAAATCGGGAACGCGAACAGCCGTTACCGCTTCTCGACCGGCGCCCGCGAGTTTGTCGACGCTTGGTCGCGACGCGGCCCGGCCCACCACTGCGCCATCGGCGTCGGACATATCGCCGACCGACTCGAAATTTTGGCCCGCATTCTCAAAGTCGACTTTATCCGCGTTTGCTAACGCCGCTTAGCAACGCTTGTTAACGTCGTCGTTTTTAACGTTTTTTAAGTTTTTCCCCTTTCCGGCGCCGCCGCCTCGGTCCCTCGAACGGCGCGCCCGTTTTCCTTTTGTTTCCTCATTTCCCCCTTATTTTAAAGGAGTTTTTGATTAAATGAAAACGTCGCGATTTTTCAAACTTTCCGCCGCGCTCGTCGCCGCCGCCTTGGTCGCGACGTTCGCCGTCGGCGCCCCCGTTTCCGCGCAAAACGCTCCGGACGCCGCCTCCGACGCCGCGCCGAAGTACGCCGTTGATTTTTCGAAAACCGTCGGAACAATCAAACCGCTCAACGGCGTCAACCTTTGGACGCGCCTTTCTTACCAACGTCTCCAAGACGACCAGCCGGTCGCCGAAGCCTGCCGCTTCTCGACCGTCCGCCTGCACGACGCGCCTTGGGACAACAACGGTTTGCGTCTCGTCGACGTCCACCAAATTTTCGGGAATCTCGAAGCGGACCCCGCCGACCCGAAAAATTACTTTTTCGACGCGACCGACGACTATATCGAAGCGATTCTAAAAGGCGGCGCCGCGCCGATTTACCGACTCGGCACGAGTATCGAACACGCGCCGCGCGGCTACTTCGCGAAGAAGCCGAACGCCGAACAATACGCCGAAATTTGCGCCGCGATCGTCCGCCATTACAACGCCGGTTGGGCGAACGGACACAAGTGGAACCTCCAATATTGGGAGATTTGGAACGAACCGAACCTCGTTCCGCAGATGTGGGACGACCCGGATTGGGCGTCGTACTGCCAATTTTACGTCGTCGTCGCCAAGCGACTCCGCGCCGAGTTCCCGACGATCAAAATCGGCGGCCCGGCCCTAACTCACGCCGATCCGAAACTTATCGGTTGGCTCGCCGACGTCTGCAAAGCGAACGACGCGCCGCTCGACTTCGTTTCTTGGCACTGTTACGCCAAGGGCCCGTCGGACGTGCTCGACCCGCCGTTCGCGATGCGCAAGCTCTTGGACGACAAAGGTTTCCCGAACGCGGAACTTCATCTCAACGAATGGCATTACTTCCCGATCGGTTGGGACGAAGTGCACGGGACGAAGGGCGGCGCCGCGCGCAAACGCGAATTTTCGACGTCCGAAGAGGGCCTGCACGGCGCCGACGCGGCGGGCTTCAACTGTTTCGTTATGTCGCGTTGGCAAGACGGCCCGCTCGACATGTCGAATTATTACGCGTACGGCTTGCACAACTGGGGCCTTTTCGACCCTTACGGCGAACCGCGCAAGACGTATTACTCGATGGTCGCGTTCGGCGAATTGGCGAAACTTTCCCCGAATCGCGTCGCGACGGTCGACGGCGGAAGCGGCTCGGTCGCGCTCCTCGGCGGAATCGGCGGCGACGGTTCGAACGGAAACGCCGAAAAACGTCTTCTCGTTTCGTTTTTCAAAAACGACGCGACCGACGCCCCGATTGAAATCGCGCTTTCCGGCGTTCCGGCAAGCGGTTCGGTTAGCGTTCTTCAAATCGATTACGAAAACGCCGCGCTCGAACGCAAAATCGATTATACGGACGGCGTTCTCAAACTCGACGCGCCGCGTTCCGGCGTCTACTTAATCCGTTGGAAGTAAAGTTTTTGCCCATTCCGGGTCAAGGCGGCGTTCGCGCGTTATTATTGGTTGCTTAGCCGTCGGCGGCAAACGTCGGCGCCGTTCGCCCCAAGCGGCGTTCGCGCGTTATTAATATTGACGCCGAACGCCGCTTTTTTTAAGATACCCCGTTAAAAAACGTCGACGTTCGGTTCGCGCCGCCGTTCCGCCGTCAACATTTTAAAAGAAAGGGTTCGTTATGTCGTTTTCGTCGCCGCTCGCGTCCGTTTTTCGCCGAGCGTTCGGAGCTTGCCGACGCCGCGTCGCGCCGCCGCTCGCCGTTCTTTTCTTCGCCGCGACGCCCTTTTTCGCGTTCGCTCAACCGGGCTCGCCGACGCCGCCCGCTCCGCCGCGACCAAAACCGGCGCCGAAACGTCCCGCGTCGCTCGATTGGGCGCTCGACGTCGCGAAGTTTTTAACGTCGTCCCCGCAACCTCCGACGCCGCCCCAACCGCCGCGCCCCGACGCTCCGCCGCGTCCGTCGAAACCGCCGAAACCGGTTCAAGCGACGCCGAAAACGCTCCCGCGTCCGGAATCCGCCGCGTTTATCGCTCGCGCCGCCTCGTTGCGCCGCTTCGAAGACGACCTCGCGGCCTTTTTCCAACAAACGAGCGACGTCGCGTTTCGCCCGTTGACCGCGATGCGCGCGACTCCGTTCGGCGGCGCCGTCAAAGCGCTCGACCTCGACGCGCCCGCCGGGCTGTTCCTTTTCTTCGACGCCGAATCGCCGCGCGCCCGAGCCGCCGTCGTCCTTCCGGTCGACGACTTCGGAGCGTTCGTCGGCGCGCTCGGAGGAAACGCAAAACGTCCCGACGCCGCCGGTTGCGTTCGAACGAAACGTCCGTTCGACGCGTTGGCGAAGCCGATCGACGGCGGATTCGTCGCGCTCGCCCGTCCGGAAGACGGCGCCGTTCTCGCTCGTTTCGCCGCGCCCCAACCGACCGCGCCGCGACCCGGCGGCCCCCGTCGCGAACGCCCGAACGCCGTCGCGCCCCCCTCCGCTCCGGTCGCCGCGCTTTCGCCCGGTCTCGTCGAACCGACGCTAATCTTCGAAGCGACGCCGCGCGGTCTTCTCGAAGCGACCGAACATAACCGCCCGTTTTGGCGGGAGTTAGCCGCGTCGGCGCCGCCGGAAATCGCGCCGCTTTTCTCGCCGAACGCGCAAAACGCCCCCGACGCCGACGCGCTCCGCGAACGCCTCCGTTCCGAAATCGCGTCGATCCGTTGCGACGTTTCGCTCGACGATTTCGGCGCGTTCGTTTCGTTCCAAACGGAGCCGCGCCCCGGTTCCGCCGCCGCGCGACGGCTCGCGTCCTTGCCCCCCGCCGCGCCGATCGACCTGAACGCCGACCGCTTCTTCTTCGTCCTTCCGGACGCCGAAGCGCCCCTTTCCGGCCAATTCGACCTCGCGCCCGCGCTCGTTTCCGACCTTCCGAAGCCGTTCGACCGCCTGCGCCGCGTCGAATATTCGCTCGCTCTCCCGCGTCAAGGCGAGTTGGCGGCGGAGTCTTGGCTCTTTTACCTCGAAGTCGACGAT
>JAZNJF010000017.1:0-9266 GCA_045577885.1 Thermoguttaceae bacterium
CCCCCAATTCCAACGCAACCCCCGATTTTCCCAACGTTTGCGCCGTCGTTATGGCCGGCGGCTCCGGAACGCGACTTTGGCCCGAAAGCCGCCGCGACCGTCCGAAACCGTTTTTGCCGCTCCTTCCGGACGGTCGCTCGACGATCGCCGCGACGTTCGCTCGGCTCGACGGCCTCGTTCCGCCGGAGCGTCGGTTCGTCGTCGCGGGCCGCTCGTTCGCTCCGCTCGTCGCCGACGCGCTCCCGGAACTCGAACCGCGCCGAACGCTCCTCGAACCTTGCGGTCGCGACACGGCGCCCTGCGTCGCTTGGGCCGCGCTCGAAGCGTTGCAAGTCGAAGAAAACGCGACGCTTATCGTCTTGCCGTCCGACCACCTCGTCCGTCCCGACGCGACGTTTCGAGCGGCGCTCGCGGAAGCCGTTCGGCTCGTCGAAGAGGACGAAACGCGGCTCGTTACGCTCGGCGTCGTCCCGACCGAACCGTCGAGCGCTTACGGTTACATCGAAATCGACGAAGCGTTAAGCGCCGAACTTCCCGACGCTTACGCCGTCCGACGCTTCCGCGAAAAACCGGACGTCGAAACGGCGCGCCAATTCCTCGCGTCGGGCCGCTACTTTTGGAACGCCGGTATTTTCGTTTGGAAAGCGCGGCGGATTTTGGAGCTGATCGCCCAATTCGAACCGGAACTCGGCGCGACGTTCGCCCAAATCGCGCCCCTCGTCGCCGACGCCGCGCAAGGCGGCCGCTCGACCGCCGACGATCCGACGTTCGCTCGCGAATTCTCGAACGCCAAACGGATTTCGATCGATTACGCCGTCCTCGAACGCGCGCCGAACGTCGTCGTCCTTCGCGCTCCGTTCGATTGGGACGACCTCGGCTCCTTCGCGGCGCTCGAACGAACGCTAACCGCGTCGGAAACGCCGGGTTTGCAAGCGCTTAACGACGCCGACGGCAACGTCGCGACCGGCGCCGATTTGATCGTCGAAAACGCTCGCCGCTCCTTCGTTCGCGTTTTGCCGCCGACCCCGGAACGCCGCAAACTCGTCGCGCTCGTCGACGTCGACGATCTTCTCGTCGTCGAAACGGACGACGCGCTCCTCGTCGCGAAAAAAGGGAGCGACGCCGCGCTCCGCCGCCTCGTCGAACGCTTAAAACGAGACGGTCGCGACGCTTATCTTTAAATTTTCGCTTCGCAAGCGCGATTTTCGGTCGCCGACGCGGCCTCCGTTCCGCTCGGTTCGCCGAAAATCGCGCCTTCGTTTCCCTCTATTCCCGACGGCGAGGCTTCGCGTCTTGCCCATTTTAACATTTTTTACCTTTTTTTAGTCCGAGTTCCCGTTTTTCGCGATTGCGTACTAAAAAAATTTTCCAACTTTTTTCTCCGCGCGCCGCTCTTATTTTCCCCCTAAAAGCGGGGTATTTCTTGCGCCGTCTTACCTATTTTACCGTATTTTTAGAAAATATTTCTCCGCTTTTGAAGAAATTCCGGAAGAATTTCATTTATGATTCAACTATGCCGAAAGAAATGTCCGATACTACCGGCACAGCCGTTAGCAGACCGATACGGATTTTAGGTCTGCGCAACCCAATTTGGATGATTCATGTGTAAATAGAGGTGGGTACAAGACCATGTCTCGAAGCATCAAAACGATTATCGCCGGCCTTTGCCTTGCGCTGGCAACTACGTCGACCGCTTCTGCCCAAATTTCGCAGATGCGTTTGTTCTCTCCGTTCCCGGACGACCAATTCGGCGGCGGCGTTTATCAACACGAAGGCTTTTACGGTAGCATCGGCGCCGGTATTGTCAGCTTGAGCCAACCGAGCGATCAAATCGTCGGCAGCCAAGTCGGCACGAACGCGAAAGTTCCGATCACCACGGTCGGCGGCCAAAACGGCACTTCGTACCTGACTTACGGTATTCAAGGGAACCAAATCAACACCTCCCAATTCCGCGCTAGCTGGGAAACCGCGACGGAGTTCACCGTCGGGAATATGATCGGCCATCACGGTTGGGAAGTTAAAGGGACCGTCGTTTCGCCGCAACGCAACACGCACACGGGCCTTTACGGCGGGATCAACATCGAAGACCCGCTCTGCATCGACGCGGCCGCGATCGCGAAAGGCATGTCGGGGAACGGCAACTACTACGTTTGGACCGGCAAAGGCGTTACGCCGGTCGACCTGATGGCTCCGGGCGGCACCTATCAAATCGGTCGCTTGTGGGGTATCGTTCCGATGCAAGGTCAAGGCTCCAGCGGCCAAGGCTACACGGACAACAGCAACAATAACAACAACAATAACAACGACGGCGACGGCAACGACTACATGTTCGCGCCGATTCCGCTCAACTACGAAACGTTCTCGTTGCACACGAACGTGAACACGTGGAGCGTCGAAGCGATGTACAATTATCGTTTCCATCCGTTCCGTCGCGGCACGCTCGAGCTCCTCGCCGGTATTCGTTACACCGAGTTCGACGGCGCGTTCTCGTTCTTCGGGCACGCGAACACCTCCAAAACGTCGAGCTACGAAATCACCGACGTCCAAATTTTGGAAACGGACACCAGCGCGAACGTCGACAACGCCTCGACCTCCACGTCGCAAGAATTCGGCAGCTACGACTACGAAAACAGCAGCGTTACGGGCGCCGACCTCGGTTACTCCGACTGGAACTTCGAAGCGAACAACCACATCATCGGCCCGCAAGTCGGTCTCCGTTACACGCTTTCGAACAATCGTTGGCGCTTCGTCGGGGAAGCGAAGTACTTCGCCGGTTTCAACCGTCAAAACATTTACGGCAACGGCACGCTCGGTCTGCGCCCGATGAGCGAACAAGCGACCGACACCTCCGCGACCGGCGGTCTCCCGACGAACGCTCCGATCGGCGTTTACGGCAACGCGTTCTCCTACTCGAAGCACAACGACGTTTACACCAACGGCGTCGACGGGAAAATCGAAGCCGTTTGGAACTGGACGCAAGCGGTCGGCTTCAAAGTCGGTTATCAAATGCTGTACATGGACAGCATCGCTCGCGCCACGGCGGTCAACGATTATCGCGTCAACGAAAACGGCACGATCTTCGGCGCCAAGAAGGACAAAGACGATTACAACTTCGATCAATTCGTCCACGGCGTTATGTTCACCTTCATGGTCAACCGCTAGTCGATTGCCTCGAACGCGAGCCGCTCGAAACGCTCGAACGGTTCGCGCTCCTCAAACGGCTAAGCAAACGAAACAACGTCGCCGCAAGGCGCGCCGTCGCTCGACGACGCTTCCCTCGGCGATTGCCCGAACGATTTCCCGACAATAGCGGATTTCGGGAAACGTCGCGACGAAGAGTTTAACCGCTCGAAGTCGCGTAAAAAATCCGCGACCCTCAAAATCCTCTTTTTGAGTCATCCGACGTTTTTGGAACCCGCGTTTTCCAAGTTAAGGCGTTTACGGAAAAACGCTGGGAAAACCGGTTCCGGAAACGTTAAACGCGCGGGCTCCTTGCGGAACCTCGCCGTCGAGACGCCGAGACTTTTGAGGTCAACCTTTTCAACGCGTCGACGCTTTTCGCAAGCGAAAACGCGGCGTTCGACCGAACCGACGGTCGCGCAAACGTCGTCGAAAGCGACGGTTCGCCTCTTATCTAACGCGAATCGAAACGAAACGACGGCGCCAAGCGTTCGGACAGGCGACAAAGTCTTATCGAAGGCGGAGTTCCCGAAGTCGACAAACGCATCCTGTTTTTAACGACAGGTTTTTCACCAACGAAACAAAGGCGTCCAACGACGGGTAGGTTCGACTCGTCCTAGGCGGGACGCGTCCGAACCATCGGCTTAAAAAGGAGGCGGTTAACGTCTCCTTTTTTTCGTTTCTTGCGAAAACTCTCGAATCGACCGGCGCGACCGTTACGACCGAAACGATCCGCGCGCCGAGAACTTTTTGCGGTAAATCGCGCTCGAATCGAGGAAAACGCCCCTTCCCCCCGCTTGACCGCCGCCGTCGAAACGTTAAAATGGAAGCGTCGAATCGGAAGAAAACGCCGAAAACTTTTTAGGGCGTTCCTTGTTCCGAACGCCGCGTCGAAAACGACGCGTTTCAATTCGCCGATTTTCGCCGACGCGTCGTCGATTCGTTCGCTCGTTGGGAACGAACGCCGCGAAAATCGCTTTCCCTTTCCTTTTGCCGATATGAGCGTTACCCAGCCCCCTCCGTCGAGCTTTTCCGGTCGACGGTCGCGAATCCGGTCGAAAACGTCCTCGACGACGTTTCTTCGGCGCCGCCAGCAACGCGGCGCAAGCGCGGTTTTGCCTTGTCGCGGGCTTCTCGGTTTCGCTTGCCGTTTTCGACGTTTCTCGTCGAGCGCGCCGTTTGTTTTTTCTTCTTTGGTCGCGGCGCGGCGTTTTTTCAATATTATTAATACGATTCTTTCCGCTTTATTAACGTTTGCGGAGCCGACGCGTTTTTTGCGCCGCCGTTCCGTTTCGATATTTCGTCGTCTCGACGCTTTTTCGTCTCTGAAATCCGTCGAAACGCTTATTTCAACTCGCGTTTCCGTCGTCGGCGCTCCGTTTTGTTCGGGGCGTCGTTTCGTTCGGCAAGCGCGTCGCGGCGACGTCGTTTTGGGAAGCGGCGCGCCGTCCAACTTAGGAGAAACTCCAAAATGAGCATTCCCGAAGGTCAACATAAGCGACCTCGCCCGACTTTGAAAACCGCCGCGTTCGTCGCGCTTTTCGCGCTCTTGGCGTTCCTCGGAACGACCGCGACGACGTCGCTCGTCGTTCGCGCCGACGACCAAAACGCCGCGACGACGTCGGAGTCCGTCGCCGTCGAAGCCGTTTCGCCCGAAACTGCCGCCGTCGCCGCCGCGGAAACCGCCGACCGACATAAGAATATCGTTCAGAAGAAATGGCTCCCCGACTTGAAGGTTCTCGTCGGCGCCCCGACGACGACGCTCGACCTCGCCGCGACGCTCGCCGAGTTCTGCGAACAAGACGTCTTTAAAACGAACGGCGCGACAAAGCCGGAAGACTTGACGCTCGAACTTGTCAAAGACGGCGGCTCGGTCGCGAAAGCGCGCCTCGAAGGAACGACGCTCTACGTCGACTGGGCGGAGGAAGAACTCGGCGAAAAAGCGCTCGGCGACGCGGAGATTATGGTGCAAGCGTCGCCGAAAGACGATCCGTTGAAAGTCGCCGTCGTTTCGTTCGAAGCGGAGAGTTGGGCGCCGAATTATTGGAGCATCTTCGCGGCGGTGCTGGGCGGTCTCGGCCTCTTCCTCATCGGGATGAAGCGGATGTCGGACGGTCTGCAAGCGGTCGCCGGCGCGCGCCTTCGCCGCATCATTTCGATGTTCACGAACAACCGTTTCCTCGCGGTCGGCGTCGGCTTTATGGCGACGGTTCTCGTTCAATCGAGTTCCGCGACGACGGTCATGATTCTCGGCTTCGTCAACAGCGGCCTGATGACGCTCGCGCAAGCGGTCGGGTGCGTTATGGGGACGAACATCGGGACGACGACGACCGGTTGGCTTCTGACGTTGAACCTCGGCGCGTACGGCTTGCCGCTCATCGGCGTCTCCGGTTTCGTTTATCTTTTAACGAAAAACGAGAAAATTTGCAACCTCGCGGCCTGCGCGCTCGGGATCGGCTTGATCTTCTTCGGCTTGAAGACGATGGGCGCCGCGTTGGCTCCGCTTCCGGATATTCCGGCGTTCGGCGAATTTATGCAGTCGTTCCAAGCGGACTCCCTTTGGGGCGCGATTAAATGCGTTATGGTCGGTTGCGTTACGACGATGCTCGTTCAATCGTCGGCGGCGACGATCGGGATCACGATGACGCTGACGGCGCTCGGCGCGATCGAGTTCCCGGCGGCGGCCGCGCTCGTTTTGGGCGAAAACATCGGGACGACGATCACGGCGCTGATGGCGTCGATCGGCGCGACGACGAACGCTCGCCGCGTCGCGTATTTCCACACGCTCTTCAATTGCCTCGGCGTCGCTTGGGCGTTGGCTCTCTTCTTCCCGGTTTTGCTTCCGGCGGTGAACGCGCTCGGCGCCCGTTGGGGAATGGACGACGTCGCGAAGATCGCGCTGACGCACTCGCTTTTTAACATTACGAACACGATCGTTTTCCTCCCGTTCGTCGGCGTCGCGGCGGCGTTTTTGACGAAAATCGCTCCCGACCGCGCTTCGAAACCGAAAAAACGCGCTTCGACGACCGGTTTGTCGTCCTTTATGAACGACGACCCGATCGTCGGTATCGAGCGTTCGGGTCTCGAAATCCAACGGATGTTCGGCGACTGCCAAACGCTCGCGAACGCCTTGGCGACGTTGAAATCGGAAAACTTCGAAAACGAAGCGCTCGTCGAAGAGTCGTTCGCGCTCGAAAAGACGCTCGACGACCGCCAAGACGAGACGATCGACTTCATTTCGAGCTTGACGACGCGCGCCTTCACCGTCGACGTCGCGGTTTCCGCTCGCGAACAAGTCCGCCTCGCGGAAGAACTCGAAACGATTAGCGACTACTTTGTCGGCGTCTTGAAGTCGAACCTGAAACTGCGCGAACTCGAACTCCCGACGCCGAAGGAAATCGACGAATCGTTCGTCGAGTTGCTCGGTTACGCGACGGAGTCGCTCGAGTGGATCGGCAAAATTTTCGCCGAATGGGGCCCGCGCGAAAAACTCCTCGAAGAGATGACCGAGCGCCGCGTTCGTTACGTCGCTCGAGTGAAGGAAATCCGCGAACAATTCCTCCATTCGATGTTCGAAGAACGCCTCGACCCGCAAGCGGTCGTCGCGGTCGACTACCAACTCAACGCTTGGCGCCGCGTTTACGAACACTTGCACAACATCGCCGAAGCGATGGAGCCGCGCCGCGTTCCCGCCGCCAAACCGGCCGCCGTTTGAGCGAACGTTAAGTTGCCTTAACTTTCGTTGCAACCGTTAAAACCGGCGCGTTCGACGCAAAGTTCCCGTCGAGCGCGCCGAACGGTTCCCCGTTTTCGCCGTTTCGACCCGTTCGGAGCGGCTTTTTTTACCGCTTTCCTTTGTTCCGCTTTTTTAAGGAGACTTCCTTGACGCCGACTTCCCTTTCCCGTTTCCTCGCGGCGACGTTCGCGGTCGTTTCGACGGCGGCGCTCGTTTTCGCCGACGATCCGACGCGTCCGGTCGAACCGTTCGACGTCGCGCAAACGCCCGCCGGGCAAGCCGTCGCCTTTGCGACGACCGGCGATCAAAGCCAACTCTTCCGCCGCTCGTTTCTCGAAATCGCCGACGACGGCGCCGACGCGAAAAACGCCGCGACCGAAATCGCCGTCGACCTCGACCCGAGCCAAAAATTCCAAACGCTCGACGGGTTCGGCGCCGCGATCACCGGCTCGACCGCTTTCAACCTCTTCAAAATGACGCCGGAAGACCGCCGCGCGCTCCTCGTCGAAACGTTCGACCCGAAAGTCGGCCTCGGCTTCGGCTTCGTTCGCGTCTCGATCGGCTGCTCCGACTTTTCGTTGAGCGAATTTTCCCTCTGCGAGAAGCCGGGAATCGAAAACTTCGCCCTGTCGCCGGAAGACCGCGAGTACGTCGTCCCGGCGCTGAAAGAAATTTTAGCGATTAATCCGAATTTAAAGATTATGGCGTCGCCCTGGACGTGCCCGCCTTGGATGAAAGTCGAGGACTTGAAGTCGCTCCGCCCGTTCGAATCTTGGACGAGCGGCCGCCTCAACCCGAAATATTACGACGATTACGCGACCTACTTCGTTAAGTACGTCGAAGCGATGAAGGCCGAAGGAATCGAAATTTACGCGATCACGATGCAAAACGAGCCGCTCAACCGCGGCAACTCCGCGTCGCTCTTCATGACGTGGCAAGAGCAACGCGACTTCGTCAAGGTTCTCGGCCCGAAAATGAGAAAATCGTTCCCGAAAACGAAGATTATCGCGTTCGACCACAACTTCAATTACGACAAGAACAAGCCGGAGTGCCGCGACCAATTCGGCTACCCGCTCCACATTTACGAAGACGCAGAAGCGGCGCAATATCTCGCCGGGGCCGCGTATCACGCGTACGGCGGCGACGTTTCGGAGATGAAGCGCGTTCGCGACGCTCGGCCCGACAAAGAGCTTTACTTCACCGAACAGTCGATCGGCGCTTGGGGCTATTCGTTCGACGGCGACCTGATGTGGTTCGCTCGCGAAATTTCGGTCGGAACGCTCGCCGCCGACTGCCGCGGCGTTATCGTTTGGAACTTTATGCTCGACTCGGAGCGCGGCCCGTTCCGCCCGGGCGGCTGTACGAAGTGCTTCGGCGCCGTCAATTTGTCGACGAAAGACTTCAAGACGGTCGAGCGTTACTCGCATTTTTACGATATCGCGCACCTCTCGAAGGGCTTCGCGCCGAACGCTCGCCGAATCGCGTCGACGGTCGAAACGAAGGACGGCGTTCGCGGTTTCCGTTGCGTCGCCGCCGAAAATCCGGACGGAACGCTCGCCGTCCTCGCGCAAAACGACTCCGACGCGACCCGCAAGGCGACGATTCGCTTCCCCGGCGGTTCGTTCGTCGCGGAACTCCCGCCGAAATCGGTCGCGACGTACCGCTGGAAACCTTGAAACCGCCGACTTTGCCGGTTTTAACGTTTAGCGGTTAAACGCCGAATCAAGCGCCGCGCCGCGTCGATTTTTTCGTCGAGGCGCGGCCTTTCGTCGTTTTCGTCGTTTTCGTTTCTTTTTTTACCGTCTTTTTCGCCGCCGACTTTGCCGGTTCTACCGCTTTTACCGCCGCCGACGTCGTTCCGGGTCGCGGGCCGAGCGTCGCGACGGCGTATTCCTCAACCTGCTCCGGCGTCTCGAAATATTGCTCGAAGACGAACAAATCGTCGTATTCGCAGCGCGTCGTCGAGTATTCGCGACAAATTTGCGGTCGCGTTTCGTAAATTTGACAGCGATTGTCCGGGCCGAGCTCTTTACACGGCGTGTGAACGAGCAAAAACCAGTCGCCGTCCTCGACGAAAACCGACGCGCGCTCGTGCAACAGGTACCAACGGACGTAATCGAACTCCTCGAACGTCGACGGTTTGTCGATCGGGAGCGCGAAATAGCGGCAACACTTCGCGTCGCAAAATTCGCAAAGCCGTTCCGGCGGAACTTCCGATTTTTTCGGTCGCCGCGTCGGTTTCGCCGAAGCGCCCGACTTCGCCGTTTTCTCCGTCGCCTTAACCGCCGCCGCTTTCGCCGGTTTTCCGGTTTTCGCCGACTTAGCCGCCGCCGGTTTTCCCGCTTCCGCC
>JAZNJF010000018.1:0-4107 GCA_045577885.1 Thermoguttaceae bacterium
AATCGGACGCCGTTAAAGTCGACGCGGCCTGCCCGGTTTAACGAAGCGGCGTGAGCGCGACCGGCGTTTCGGCGCCTTTCTCCGCGACGGTTGGCTTGCGTTAACAACTTGACGGCGGCGGACGGCGGCGAGCGAGTCGGCGTTGTTTGCCTATATTAACAATTCGACGGCGGCGAAGTTGCGTCGCCGTCTTGCCTATTTTAACGGCGCGGCGGCGGGAACGCGTCGCCTTTTGCCTATTTTACCAAAATGCGAAGGGAGCGAAGATGGCTTGGTTTTCCGAAGAAGGTCGTTTGACGAAAGAGAGAGTTCTCGAACTGACGCGTCGCGCCGCCGAAGAGGCGCGCGAACGGATTTGTCGCGACCCGAAGCGCGTTCTGTTGCTCCCGCCGGACGTTACGCGGGCGCACAGCGGCTCCGGTTGGATCGTCGAAGAATTTTATAAAATTTTCTCCGAAACCGCCGACGTTTGGGTGATTCCGACGCTCGGTCAACACGTTCCGCACACGCCGGAGCAAAACCGCTGGATGTTCGGCTCGATTCCGGAAGAAAAAATCTTGGCGCACGACTGGCGCGACGGCTCGACGCTAATCGGCGAAGTTCCGGCCAGTTACGTCGAGGAAGTTTCGAACGGCAAGGCGAATTGGTCGATTCCGGTCGCGCTGAACACGCCGCTCGTCAAGGAAAAGTGGGACCTCGTGATCAACGTCGGGCACGTCGTTCCGCACGAAGTTCTCGGCTTCGCGAACCACAACAAAAACTACTTCATCGGCCTCGGCGGGAAACCGACGATCTGCGCGTCGCACATGATGGCGGCTTGCTGCGGCATCGAAAACAACCTCGGCAACCTCCTGACGCCGCTTCGCCGTTGCTACAACAAAGCGGAAGACGAACTGCTCGGCTTCTTGCCGGACTTCTACTTCGAAGTAACGATGGCTTACGACGAAAACGGAAACCTCGGCCACACCGGCGTTTTCGTCGGCGACGAGCTGGACGTTTACCTCGAAGCGGCCAAAGCGTCGCGCCGTCAAAACGTTACGATCGTTCCGCCGCTCAAGAAAGTCGTCGCGGTGATGCAGGGCGACGAGTTCTACTCGACTTGGGTCGCGAACAAGGCGATCTACCGCACCCGAATGGCGATGGCCGACGGCGGCGAACTCCTCATTATCGCGCCGGGTCTGAAACGCTTCGGCGAACAAGAGGAAGTCGACGCGCTCATCCGCAAATACGGTTACTCCGGGACGGAAAACGTGATGCGGCTTTGGAAAACGGAGCCGATTTTGCAAGATTTGACGCACGGGACGGCGCACTTGATTCACGGTTCGTCGGAAGGGCGCTTCAAGATTACCTACGCGCCGGGCGGCGGGCTGACGAAAGACGAAATCGAAAGCGTTTGCTTCGGATACGCCGACTTGGCCGAAACGCTCGACCGCTACAATCCGGAAAAAATGAAGAACGGTCTCAACGTCATGCCGGACGGCGAGGAAGTTTTCTTCATCGACACGCCGAGCGCCGGGCTTTGGTCGGTCGCGGAGAAGATGGAAGGCCGCGACGCTTAACCAACGCCGTCGCTTAATTTAGCGCGCAAATTGGAAACGCCGTCGAACGCGGGAAAACTCGGGTTCGGCGGCGTTTTTTTGTCGCGTCGCGGAGTCGGCGAGATTGAGAAGTTGAGAATGGGAGAATGGGAAAGCGAAGAAAGCGAGGAAAGAGCGGCGGACTTTGGCGGTTTCGGGGCGAAACGTCGGGGCGTAAAAAAACGCAAAACGTCGAAGGGGCGTTTTGCGTTTTTTGTTGGAAAGCGTTAACCGCTAAGCGATTAAGCGCGGACGTCGAAGCTCGCGACGGCGACGTTCGACGCGACTTTCGACGACGCGCCGTAATTTTGCGCTTGTTGCGCCAAAACCGCCATCGCGCCCATAATGACGAAGGCCGCCGCAAGCGCCAAGAACATATCGAAGAGCCCGACCGAGCGCGTTCGCAACTGCTTAATCAAGAGCGCGGGAATCGCGAGCAAAAGCAAACCGAGGACGTCGAAACACGCCAAAAACGTAATCGCGCCGGCGCCGGCGGTCATAAAGGCAAAGACGTTCGCGACGAGAATCCCGACGAGGAAAACCGCGCCCAAAACGACGAACGGTTTCGGCGAACCGTACATAACGTCGCTTTTCGGGGCCTTTTCCTTCTTAACCTTGGGAGCTTTCGCGCCCTTTTCTTTCTTGGCTTTCGGGGCCTTGCCTTTTTTCCCTTTTTTACCGGCGGCTTCCGGAACGTCGATTTCCGGCGCCGCGACTTCTTCGGACGCGGGAAGTTCGCCGAACGGCGATTCGGAACCGGCGTCGGAATCGCCCGGAACGTCGCCGAACCCGTCGAACGGGTCGGAAGCGTCCGACGCGCCGGAGTCAAAACCCGCGAACGGGTCGGCGTCCGCGGCGTCTTGCGAACCGTTCAACGACGCGAAAAAGTCGCTCCCGTCGGAATCGTCGGCCTTCGTAAAGAGATCGAGTTCGTTATTTTCTTCATTCGCGTTGGACACGGGACGGCTTCTCCTCTCGTCAAAATTTTCTTAGCGACGCGTCCGACGGACGCGCGGCGTCGCGACGCTCGCTCTTCGGCGACGTTCCAACGTTGCGAAAACGTTAAAGCGGCGGCGAAAGCGGGGCGAATCGAACGCGAACGCAAAACGACTACCTTTCCATTATAATTCAAATTTTCGCGTTTTCCAGAAAAAAGTCCCGAATAAACGCCGTTTTTTTCTATTTGGCGAAATTTTTTCCGCCTCGGCGTCGGAACAATTGGAAAATTCCGACGTTTAAACGCAAAGATTGGCGAAACGAGCGAAACAAGCGAAAATTTAACGCTTGCCCGACGCGGCGCCAAGAGCGTTTTAAAATATCGCTGAGCCGCGCCGGTCGCGTCGAGGTCGTTCGACGAACGGCGCCGGAGGAAAACGAAAAAAGGAGCCGAAATAATGACGGAACACGAACACGAACACGAAAGCGAACACGAACGAGAACATAAAGAATTGGCGGAAAAACCGCGCTCTTTGGTCGGTCGCGAGGCGCCGCCGTTCGAAGCGGAAGCGCTTTTGCCGGACGGCGCGACCGGGCGAGTCTCGCTCGACGATTATCGGGGACGCCCCGTTTTGCTGATTTTTTACGCGCTCGACTTTTCTTGCGTTTGCCCGACCGAAATCGTCGCGTTTTCCGACGCGTTCGACGATTTCGACGCGGCGAGCGTCCAAATCTTGGCCGTTTCGGTCGACAGCGTTTACGCGCACGCCGCTTGGGCCGCGACTCCGCGTTCGCTCGGCGGCGTCGAGGGCGTTCGCTTCCCGTTGGTTTCCGACTTGACGAAAAAAATCGCCGACGCGTACGGCGTCCTCGACTGCGAGAAGGGCGTCGCGCTTCGCTCGCTCGTCTTGATCGACGCCGACGGAATCGTTCAAGCGCAATGCGTTCATTCTTGGCCGTTTGGGCACTCGTCCGAAGAGGCGCTCCGAATGGCGAAAGCGTTGGCGCGCTTCGCCGAGACCGGCGAGTCTTGCCCGACCGATTGGCGCGAAGGCGAGCCGGGGATCCTTGAAGAAGAGGCCGAAGAATATTATCGCGAACGCTTCGAAGGCGAGGAAGAAGCGGAACTCGAAGACGAGATCGAAGAGGAAATTCTCGAAATCGAAATTTCCGAAATCGACGAAACCGGCGACGGCGGCGACTTCGAGAAAATGAAGGAGCGCGACGAGAAAAAGGACGAAAAGCGCGAAAAAAAGGAGCGTAAAGAGGACGAAAAAGAGGAAAAAAAACGCGAAAAAGAGAAAGATAAGTAAAAAAACGACGGAACGCGACCGCCCCGACTCGGCGCCGGCGGCGTTTCGGGTATAATCGTTCGCAACGTCGAGCGTCGTTTGGGCCGCTCGGCGTCGCGTCGTTTCTTGCGCTTTTTGTCTGTTTTGCCCAGTTTGTCGTTCCGCCGACGTTCGAAAGGAGCCGTCGTTATGCCGAAGTCGAAGCCGAAAAAGTCTCCCTGCGCTTCCTGCGAAACTTGCGCGACGCGGAAAACGTCGACGGCGCGAACGGCGAAGACGACGAAATCGGGAAAACCGGCGGA
>JAZNJF010000019.1:0-2570 GCA_045577885.1 Thermoguttaceae bacterium
GGGCTTCCCGAACGAACTCGTCAGCTTCAACCTCTTCAACGAGCCCGACGGCTGTTCCGACGACGAGTTTATGAAGGTCGTTTCGACCGTCGTCGACGCGATTCGCTCCGAAGACGCCGACCGGCTGATCTCCTGCGACGGGCTCGGATACGGGACGCGGCCTTACCTGCCGTTGGCGAAGCTCCGCGTCGCGCAGGCGACTCGCGGATACGCGCCGATGGAAGTGTCGCACTGCGGGGCAAGCTGGGTAAATTACAAAGACCTTCCGGCCCCGCGTTGGCCCGGCGTCTCGCACAACGCGCTTATGCCGCAACCGAATAAAGGCGGACTTTCCGAAGGCGTTCGCAAGCCTTGGACGGTCGACGGCCCCTTCCCGAACGACGCGACGCTCCGTTTGCGCGTCGGTACGGTCTCGGTCGCGGCGGAAATCGTCGTCGAGGCGGACGGTCGCGAGATTTTGCGTCGACGCTTCGTCCCCCAAGGCGGCAAAGGCGAATGGAAAGAGGCCGTTTTCGTCCAAGCGTACAACGTTTATCAAAACGTGTACGATCTCGATTTAACGGTCAAAATTCCGAACGGCGCGAAGCGGCTGACGGTCGCGAACGTCGACGGCGACTGGGCGACGATCACCGAAATCGCCGTTTCCGCGCCGAACGTCGCCGAAGTCGTTTCCGAAGGCGGGCCCGATTGGGGCGCGAAAGAGCCGACGACGTTCAAGTACGCGGTCGAAAACGGGAACGCGTCGCTGACCGGCGGCGTTACAAAAGACCGCGCTTGGCTAAAAAAGACTTGCGTCGAACCTTGGCAAGAGGCGGAAAAACACGGGATCGGAGTGATGGTCGGCGAGTTTGGCGCGTTCAACAAAACGCCGATCGCCGTCGTTCGCCGCTGGATGGAGGATATGTTGATCAACTGGCGCGAAGCCGGTTGGGGGTGGGCGCTTTGGAACTTCCGCGGGTCGTTCGGGATCGCCGACAGCGACCGCGCCGACGTCGATTACGAAGACTGGCGCGGACTCAAACTCGACCGCGAAACGTTGAAGTTGCTCCAAAAATATTGATTTTAACGGCGACGAAAACAGGGCAAACAAGGCCGACGCCGCAAACGGCGAAACGTCGGCGCTTTAAACATTTTAGACGTTTTAAGAGCGTTCGGCGTTTTAGACGTTTTGGAGATTTTAGGCGTCTTGGTGTTTTTAAGCGTTTTGGAGATTCTAGGCGCATTGGAGATTTTAAGCGTTTTTCCCCGAACGTCCGCCCTGTTCCGACGCTAAAAAAGAACGCCGCGCGCTCGATAAAAAGAGCAAGCGGCGTCAAAATGGAGATTTTACACAAACTGCGACGGTGAAATCGCCGTCAAAACGCAAACTTCGTTTTGAAGTAGAGCGCGGCGTCCGGGCTGTAATCGGCGCGCCAATACCGCCCTTCGAGGCTTTCGACGTCGAAATCTCGGGAGAACGTCGTCCCGAGTTCGACGGCCCAACGGAGCCCGGCTTCCGCCTTTTTCTCGACGCCGAGCGAGAGGCGAACGTCGCTCCGTTCGAGTCGGGCGTCGGTTCCCCAATCGGTTTCGAAAACGGCGTCGTTCGCGTCGAACGCGAAACCGAGATAGCCCCAATACGTCGCGTCGGAGCGGCTCCAACGTTCGATTTTGCGCGAAACCTTCGGCGCCGGGAACATTACGTCGACGACCCAAAGATCGTTCGGTTTCCAAGTCGCGCCGATAATCGGGAAAATATCGTAATCGCCGGAGTTAGTGTAAGCTAACCCAAACGCCCATTTTAACCGCTCCGAATACGTCCAAAGCCCGATTCCGGAGCCGAAGACGTTTAAGCCTTCCGAATTGGTCGACTTTCCGTCGCTGTTCCAATTAAGTCCGAGCGCGACGTCAAACGTCCAGCGTTCCGATTTTGGAATAACGTAATGAAACGTCGCGCCGCTCGAAATAATTCCGAGCGAATCGCCGCCGACCGCCCAACCGGGAACGTCGTACTGCCGCCAACGAACGCTCGGCGTCGCAAGGATAAAATGCCCCGCTTTCGGCGACGGGAAGCCGAACGTCGCGTTCGCGCCGAGCCCGACGAAGCCGAAATCGCCCGAAACGAGGTCGAAATCGACGTTGGCGCCGCGATACATGCGCCCGATATTCGCCGTCGCCGACGAAATATTGGCGGCGAATCCCGGTTGCGGCGTCGCGTCGGCGGAGAGTCCGGAATCGAACGACCGCTCGCTTGCATCGTCGACGGCGTAAAGCGGCGCGCTTTCGAACGTCGGTTCCGAAAACGTCGGCGCAACCGAGGTTGAAGGCGCGGAAACGTCGGGCGATTCGTTCGCTCCGGCGAGTTCGCCTTCCGGCGCGACGGAAACGCTCGGATACTCGTCGGCGGCGAAAGCGGAAGTCGCGACAAACGCCGCGCTTAAAAAGAAACTCAAACGACGTCGGTTTCTAACGGAAAAAAATCGGTTCGTCGGCAAGCGCTCGGCTCCTTTTGTCGGGCGCGTCGCCGTCAAAACGAACTCGCGACGCGACAAAACGGTCAAAATGGGAAATATAAACGGGGGAAAACGACT
>JAZNJF010000020.1:0-7040 GCA_045577885.1 Thermoguttaceae bacterium
ACCGCGTCGAGCGTCGTGAAATGTCGCGACGCTTCTCGGCGTTTCTTGGACGTTTGAAATAAGGCGGCGCGACGAGATCGTTTGGGCGTTTTGCGCAAGGCGGCGCGACGAGAGCGTTTGGACGTTTTGCGCAAGGCGGCGCGACGAGAGCGTTTGAGCGTTTTGCGCAAGGCGGCAAGGCGGCAAGGCGCGGGCGTTTGGGCGTTCTGCGCAAGGCGGCGGAACCGAGCGCGTCGGAAGAGACGGCGAAACGGGACAAAACAAACGTCGGAACGAACGCTTGAACGTAAAATTGGCGGGACTGCGTAAATTTTAACGAACAAAATGCGGCTCCTCGAGTCGCCGAACTGAAAACGCGAAGGAACGAGACGATGAAATATTCTTTGGCTTTGTTTGCCGTCGGATACCTCGGGTTGATGGCGAACCTTTGGTTGATGGGGAACGACGCGCCGCAAGAAACGCAAGTCGCGCCGCCGGTCGCGAAAACGGTCGTTCTTGAGTTGCCGTCCGGCGAAGGGAACCCGAGAAACAGCGAAGGCGCTTTCGTTCGGCTGGAAACGGGGGAAATCCTTTACGTTTATACGCATTATTACGGAAATTCCGGCGACGATCATGCGTCGGCGCGCCTCATGAGTCGCGTTTCGAAGGACGGCGGCGTTACCTGGTCGGAAGAGGACGAGCTTGTTCTCGAAAACGAAGGGAAGTTGAACGTCATGTCGGTTTCGCTCCTGCGCCTCCGCGACCGTTCGATCGCGCTCTTTTACTTGGTGAAGGAACACGCCGGAGACTGCCGCCCTTACGTTCGATTCTCGTACGACGAAGGGAAGACTTGGAGCCAACGCGTTCAAATGATCAACGAAGAGACGTACAACGTTCTTAACAACGACCGCGTCGTTCAGCTGGCGAACGGGCGGCTCTTGGCGCCGATCGCCCGACACGCGTATCGCGGCGGCGACGTGTATAATTACGAGAGCAAGGCGACCGTTTTCTGTTTGATTTCCGACGACGGCGGGCGCCGCTGGAAGAAAAGCGACCTCGTTCCGAACGCGAAAAATATTATGTACCAAGAGCCGGGCGTCGTCGAGTTGGCGGACGGACGGCTCCTGATGACGTTGCGCAACGCGAGCGGTCGGCAGTATTTCAGTTACTCGGACGACGGCGGCGTTACTTGGAGCGACTCCGAACCGTCGTCGCTCGTTTCGCCGACGTCGCCGGCCGTTATTAAGCGGGAACCGGGCGGCGACAATTTAATCGCCGTTTGGAACGAGTCGCCGAACGCGCGCAACCCGTTGACGATCGGGATCTTATCGCCGGACGGCCAAACGATTTTGACAAAGAAAACGCTCGACCGCTCCGGCGAAGGCGAACTGCGCGGGTTCTGTTATCCGGCGTTGCATTTCGTCGACCCGGAAACGTTCCTCGTCGGGTATTGCTGCGGACGGTCGCCTTGGGGACTGAACGCGTCGCGCGTTTCGCTCGTTCGCTTCGACGATTTGAAACGGAATTAACGGTTTTGCTACTTTTGCCGCTTTTAGGGTTCTAAACGGTTAAGCGCTTTAAGACGGTCGCGCAAAATGGAAAACGCCGCGAATTGAGGAAAACTCGGTTCGCGGCGTTTTGCGTTTGAGGTTGGCTTGGCGACGTCGGGGAGATCGGGCGTCTCGTCGGCGTCGGGGAATTAAGTCGGCGTCGGGGCGTTTCAAACGGAGGCGGAGGACGGGAGATTCGGCGCGTCGGCGAACGTTGGAACGACCGATTTTAGCGGTTGAATCGGTTGGGTCGGTTAGTTTGGTTAGAGCGATTCAATTGATGAGGACGGTTAAATCGATTGGATCGGTCGGGCCGCGTCGCGGCGGTCAGCGTTCGACGGCGACGACGCGTCCGGCTTCCATTCGAACGCGAATTTCGGCGATTTCGGCGGCGAAACTCTCGCTGTGCGTCGCGAAAATCAGCGTCTTTTTCGCGCGGCGGAGTCCGACGAGGAAGTCGAGGAGGCGTCGCTGCGTTCCGACGTCGAGTCCGGCGAGCGGCTCGTCCATCGTCAGCGCGTCCGGATTCAACGCCAAGACGCAAGCAAACGCGACCCGACGCTTTTCGCCCCCGGAAAGCGCGTAAGGCGCCCGACGGCGAAGCGGGGCGATCTGCAAAAGTTCGAGACAATCGTCGACCCGACGCGAAATTTCCGCTTCGTCGAGCCCCATTTGACGCGGGCCGAACGCGATTTCGTCTTCGACCGAACCGCAAAAGAGCTGCGCGTCGACGTTTTGAAAAACGTACCCAACGCGTCGGTGAAACTGTTTCGAAAAGGTCGCGTCTTTGAGGGCCGAACGGTCGATTAGGTCGCCGTTGAAACGGTATTCGCCGGAATTTGGGAAGATTAGGCCGTTTAGGAGGCGAAGAAGCGTCGTTTTTCCGCAACCGTTCGGGCCGAGGAGCGCGACCGAGGCGCTCCGTTCGAGCGTCAAGTCGAGGTCTTGGAGCGCGCGGACGCCGTCCGGATAAGAAAACGAAACGTTTTTCAACTCAATCATCGAACGAACGACTCCAAATAAAGGAAAAGCGCGACAAAAACGCCGAGCGTCGCGACGCCGAGCGCGTCGACCGGACGGAAAACGCCGACCGGGAAGCGCCGGTATTCGCCGGAAAAGCCGCGGCAAGTCATCGCGTCAAACTGCTCTTCGACCGCGTCTTGCGCTTTCAAAAAAGCGACGCCGACGACGCCGCCGAGCGTCGCGCCCTTGCGTCGATCGCGTCCGACCGAGCGGAGACGAACCGCGTCGAGCGTTTGGAGCGCGATTTCGGCTAATAACGCGACGTATTTCAACGCGAGGTCGAAGGTGAAAACGAAAAGATCGGGGGCGCCGAACGTTTTGAAACTCGCGGAAAGTCGGTTCCAAGGGGTCGAACGGGCGAGGAGCGCGATCAGCGTCGTCGCGACGAGCGTTTTGCAAGGAACGACGACGAAAGCGCGAGGTTGACCGAAAAACGCGGCGGGCGCCGTTATTAATAAGGAGAAAAGGAACGCTTGGAAGGGCGCCGTCAAGACGTCGGCCAAGCGTCGGGGGGAAAGGAACGCGACGCGGACGAGCGTCGCCGCGCCGAGAATTTCGACAAAGGCGAAGTTGCGCGACGCCGCGACGAGCAAGACGAGCGCGAAAACGCAAAACGTCTCGACCGGCGTCGACAAACCGAACGCGCTTCCGGAAACCGGCGCCCGGCGGACTTGCGACAAAAGCGCCGAAATCGCCGCCGCGCTCCGACGAACGAACGCGTCGCGGTCGCGCGGCGGTTCGTATCGCTCGTCGGAGTCGAGCCAAGCGGGAAGTTTCGGCTTTTCTATCGATTCGGTCGAGTCCATTTTATCGGCAAAGTCGGCGCAAAACCGTTAAGCGGAACGTTTCGCGGCGACGAAGAGATAGGAAAGTTTCGCCAAAACGACCGAAAGCGCCGATCCGATAATAGCCGAAAGGACGAAAGCGGCCCAATCGGGGAGCCCCGGCGCCGCTTCGGCGAGCGAGTAATCGGGAACCGGCGCGTTCCAAGCGAAACCGTCGGCCAAACCGGACGGCGTGTAACCGAGTTCCGGACCGTCGGCGGCGGCTTGCGTCGCGACGATCTCGTCGGCGCCCCATTCGCCCCAAGCGGTTCCTTCGGCGAGGAGACCGAGCGGCGACAAAACGATTAGGAGGGCCAACATCAAATAGACGGGCAGGAAGCGGGAAGCGGTCGACGGTTGCGTCGCGACTTGCGGCTCTTGCGCGTTATTTTCCGGTTTCAAGGCGGCGCCGTCGGCGGTTTCCGACGTTAAATTGGCGAATTCGGGGGAGAAACGCGGGGCCGAATTGCGAATAAACGCGAACACGGCGACCGAAAAAACGGCTTCCGCCAAGCCGAAAAGGGTCAGGTGCCCGATCATCATCGCCGGAACCGCGACCGAAAGGCCGTACGGGCAGTAGAGCGCTTGACCGTTCGCGTCGGTAAAGAGGGTCGGTTGAATCCCGAACTGGATCGCCGTCGTCAGCGCCGCGACGTTCAGTCCGACGAACGACGAAACGGCGACGTTGACGAGCGCGTTCTTCGAAAAACGTTGCAACGCTCGATAAACGTAATAGCCGGCGAAGGGGCAAACGAACGCGAGATTGAAGCAGTTGGCGCCGAACGCGATAATGCCGCCGTCGCCGAACAGGAGCGCTTGAATCGCCAGCGCGATCGTCAGCGCGACGCAAGCGGCTTGCGGGCCGAGCAAAATCGCGAGAACCGTTCCGCCGACCGCGTGTCCGGTCGTTCCGCCGGGGAGCGGAATGTTGAACATCATCGCCAAAAAGGAGCAGGCGGCCGCGACGCCGAGCGCGGAAAAACGCTCTTGCGGGAAGTCGCGAACGACCGTTTTGATCGAGCGATACCAAACGGGAACGGTCGCTGCGGTCAAAACGGCGCAGGTCGAGACGCTAAGATAATTGTCCGGAATATGCATCGAAAGGCTTTCTGGTTGGGCGCGAAGGACGGTCGACTTGCGCGAAATCAAAAAGGGAAAAAGGGAGGGCGACGCGGAGCGCTCCGCCCGAGCGCCGATAAAAACGACTCGACGCAAACGGAGACAAAACGACGACCGGCGCGCGTTTGCGTTGGGGCGAAACCTAACTTCGACATTATATATAAAGGAGGCGGTTTCGTCAACGACGGGGGCGCCGCCGATCGGACGTTTTGACGCAAAAAAGGCGCGACGTTTCTCGTTGGCGTCGCAAACAAACGCTTGGCGCGACGTCGGCGACGCCAACGCGGCGGCAAAATCGCTAAAAACGTTAATTTCCGTTCTCTCGACAACTGCCGCGACGACCGAAAGGAACGCGGCGGTTTATTCGGCGTCGCTTGAGGAGGCGGGCGGCGTCAAGGAAACGAGCGACGAGAGCCCGCCTTGTTCGCCCGCGCAACAGGAATCAAACAAATCTTGAACGGTGTATTTTTGTAAAATACCGCGAATTTCGTCGTTAAAACGCCGCCAAAACTGACGCGGCCCGCAAGTTTCGGAGCGTTCGCAATTCGCGGCGTCGGGGGCGAGACACTCGACGACTTCGAGCGGACCTTCCATCGTTTCGATCGCTTCGAGGAGCGTTACTTGGTCGAGCGGTTTGACGATGGAGTAACCGCCCCGAGCGCCGCGAAAGGAACCGACGACCCCGGCGTCGCGCAGGGCGAGAATCAGTCGACTGACGTATTTTTCCGAAATTTGTTGCGATTTGGCGATTTCGCGTATCAAACGAGGGCGCGCGTCCGCTTGGTGCGCCGCTAAATCGAGTAAAATGCGTAAACCGTAACGACCTTTCGTGGAAATTCTCATTGTTTTATAACGATTCCTTGTGCAAATCGAAGGACGGAAGTAAAAATAACGATAAGGAGGGAAACGCCGACTGCGCCGGGGGCGTCGCAAAACAACGTTCGGGGACGCGCCGTATAAAATATTCGAAATATACAACGAATTTTAATGAAAAATAAGCCGAATCTAATAAAACGGCGCGTCGGTACTAATATACCGTAAAAGTTTTCCAAAAGCAAGGAGTAAGGGAAGCCTTAATCGACAAAAATAGTCGATATTTTTTAAAAATCGGCGCCCCGCCGTGCGCTAATCGGAAAATTTGATATAATAATAAGGGTCGACGAAGTCGCGTCGACGCGAAGTAGGCGTTTAGTTCAAGATTTTGCTTGATTTTAGATAAAATGGAGGAGCTTTAACGATGCAACAACGGAAAACACGAGGCGTCGCGCCGTTGGCGGCGTCGCTTTGCGTCGGGTTGGCGGCGAGCGTCGCGACCGGCGTCGGCGTCCAAGCGCAAGACGGGACGAAATTCGAGTATCCGAAAGCGCGCGTTTGCGACCAAGTCGACGAGTATTTTGGGACGAAGGTCGCCGATCCGTACCGCTGGATGGAAATCGAGAAAACGCCGGAGTTGGAGGAGTGGATCGCCGCCGAAAATAAGGCGACGAACGCTTACCTCGACCAAATTTCGTTCCGCGACGAGTTGCGCCGCGAGATGACCGAGCGGTACGATTACGCGAAACAGGGGATCCCTTGGAAGCGCGGCGGCCGTTACTTCTACTCGAAAAATAGCGGCTTGCAAAACCAGTCGACGCAACACTTTAAGACGACGCTCGACGGCGAGGAAAAGTTGCTGATCGACCCGAACGCGCTCTCCGACGACGGAACGGTCGCGCTCTCGTCGCTGGCGATCTCGAAGGACGGCCGCTATATGGCGTACTCCGTTTCGGTCAGCGGTTCCGACTGGCGGGAGATTTACGTTCAAGAAATCGAAAGCGGCAAAAAGCTCGACGACTGCGTTCGTTGGGCGAAATTCACCGGCATTTCTTGGAAAGGCGACGGCTTTTATTATAGTCGTTACGACGCCCCGCCGAAAGGTCAAGAATTCAGCGCGAAAAACGAATATCATAAAATCTATTATCACCGCGTCGGCGATCCGCAAGAGAAGGACGCGCTCGTCTTCGAAGACCGTTCCGCGCCCCTTCGCAACTGTACGGCTTCGGTCGACGAGGACGAAAATTGGCTTTTCGTTTACCAAAACGACTCGACGTACGGCGCCAAAGTCTTCTTCGACGATTTGCGCGACGAAAAAACGGATTTTCAAACGCTCTATCCGGCGTTCGACTCCGAAACGAGCGTCGTCGTGGTGAAGGACGACGTTTTTTACGCGTTGACCGACTATAAAGCGCCGAACCGCCGACTCGTCGCCGTCGACCCGAAAAATCCGGCGCCGGAACACTGGCGCGACGTCCTGCCGGAGTCGGAAAATCTCCTCGAATCGATCGTTCCGGTCGGCGACAAACTCCTCGCGAAGTACCTGGTCGACGCGGCGCACGAGTGCGTTTTTGTCGATTATAACGGTAAAAACGTCGGTAAACTCGCCATTCCGGGGCTCGGCGTCGTCGGGATTTCCGGCGATAAGGGGGACGACGAGTTCTTTTACTCGTTTACGTCGTTCGCGTCGCCGACGACGATTTACAAAGCGGACGCGAAAACCGGCGAATCG
>JAZNJF010000021.1:0-23229 GCA_045577885.1 Thermoguttaceae bacterium
CTCCGACTTCCGGTCGTTTCGGCGAAAGCGGTCAACGGCGGCGCCGTTTGCGCGATTCGAATCGCGGCCAACGGGCGATAAGAGTTGAAAACGTCGACGCCCGGCCCGTTCGACGCGGCGGCGGTCGGCGGCCCTCCGGTCAGCGAACCGGTTAATTGGCTCGTCAACGCGGTTGGGTCGCTCGAGTCGGCGTTCGACGCGTCGGCGGCGCTCGCGATCGCGCTCGGCTCCGGCGGAATCGGCAAATTGAAAAGGAGCGGCGACGAACGGTAAAGGTCGACGTCGTCGAGCGGCGCGAGTTTCAAGTCGACTTTGATCGCGACCGGGAGCCCGCCTTTTTCGATGCTGTCCCAAGAATCGAGCCAATTTTCGCCGTCGAAATAGCGGAATCGGCAGTCGAGCGCTTCCGGCGCCCAAGTCGTCCCGTCGTCGGCGTCCATCGCGACTTGCGCCGCGGTCAACGGCAAACGGTCGAACGGATTTTCCGTTTCTTCCGACGCGGTCGCGTCGCCGGTCGTTTCTTCGAGCGCGCCGGTTCCGTCGATAAAACCGTTTCCGGCCAACGTCGTTTGCGACGCGTCCGGCGGCGCGGAAAGAGAGCCGGTCAACGCCGAAACGGCGCGCCCCTCCTCCGCCGCCGCTTCGTATTCGCCGAACGGATCGTCGACCGCCGCGACCTCGGCGCCCGGAATCGGCGTTTCAAAATCAAGTTCGCGTCGCGACAATCCAAATTTGCGCGTCAACGGGCGAAAGGTCGTCGTTCCGTCGGCGGAAGTAAAAATCCCGTCGGCGATCGTTCCGGTCGTCCCGTCGAGCGACGCGCCGTATTCGTCGACGCCGCTCTCTCCGTCGAACCCGGTCGCGCCGGTCGGGGTCGAAAGCGAACCGGTCAACGAACTTCCGCCGGTTTCCGTTTCGAACGCCGCGTCGAGTTCGGCGGTTTCGGAGTCTTCCTCGCCGTCGAGCGGCTCCAACGCGTTGAGCGGAACGAACTCGTAAAAGATCGTCTTCAGCTCCGGAACCTGCCGCGACTCCGCCGACTTCGAGCCGCCCTCGGCGACGCGGCGGTTCTCCTCCGGCGTCGCGGTCGTCGCGAAAAGGTTCGGCTGAACGACGTCGATTTGCAACGAGCGGGAGTCGCCGCGAAGGCCGAAACGCCGAATGAATTGGCGGTTCGGGTCGTCCGCGACCGCTTGAATCGGGTCTTGAACGGCGGCGCCCAAATCTTCGCTCAACATTTGCGAAATCGACCGCGCCAACTGCGCCCGACTGACGCGGCGTTCCGTCGTCGTATAATTGCGCGAATAAAGACTCGTTATCGCGCTCACCCCGGCGAGCAAAACCGCGATTAACGCCAACGCAAGCAAAATTTCCAAAAGAGTAAAACCGGCGCGCGGACGGCGAAAAAAGGGCGGACGCGGCGCGGCGGTCGGGCGAATCGTCGGGGTCATTGAGAATTTCGTTCCGTTATTACTTTTGCGGTCGGCGACGACGCGGCGGGCGACCGACGCGACGCTTGCGGGGAGACGCGGTTTCCCCTTATATTAATAATATAACGAAAACGGCGAAAAAAACCAGTCGCGGCGGGAAAAAAGTCGCTCGACGCTCGCGACGTCCGGGCCGTCTTTCGCTCGTCGAACGGCGACTCTTCTAAAAGGGCGACGGCGGCGCGAACGTCGGCTCGTTTAAGTCTTGCGTCGCCGCGTCGAGTTCCGAAAAAGGCGACGCGAGCGAACCGGTTCCAGGCGCGCCGATTCCGCCGACGTTTTCCATTCCCCCCAAACCGCCCGAACCGTCTAAAGCGCTCAAACCTCCGAAAGCGCCGTCGAGAGCGCCGAACGCGTCGCCCGACGCGGAGTCGAAACCGTTCAACCCGCCCGCGACGCCGCCTTCGACGCCCGATCCGTTCGCGACGTTTGTCGCCGGAATATCGGCGGCGGTTCCGTCGACGGTCGAAAACGTCCCGTCGACGTTGCGGCGAACCGTTTGCGTTCGAACGTCGGCGCGGCGCGCCCATTCCTTCAAGACATATTGCCGCCCGCCTTCGAAGGAACGCGTCGAAATCGTCAGCGTCGGATCGGTCGGGTGCGGCGTCTCGACAATTTCGAAACGCGTCGCGACAATCCGAATCGCGACAAGATTCGAAATCGGCCCGTCGAGCAGTTCGACGCGCGCCGCCCAGTTCGGCGTATCCGGAAGCGGAATTTCGACGCCGAGCGAAACGGTCGCGTCGCCGGCCAAAATCGCGTTCATCAAGTTTTGGCAAGCGAGTTGAACGCCGGTTTCCTCCTCGACCTGCATCGCTTGGCGCGCCGACGTCGTCGCGAGCGCGGCGACGATCGAGAGCCCCATTATCAAGATCGCGAACGCGACGAGAATTTCGAGCAGCGTAAAACCGCCCCGATCTCCTCGTCGACGCAAAGCGCCCGTTTTCCCTAATTTTCTTATTTTTCGCGGCGTCATCAAATCGCTCCGGCGTTCGTCGGGAAGGCGTTTTCTTCGTCGGCGGCGTTTTCGGTCGAAGTCGACGTCGGCGCAAACGAGTCGATCGCCGTCGGCGGCGTTTCCGGAAGCGCGGTCGCGTCGGGCGTCGGGACGTCGAAACGATATCCGGAACGGCGTTCGTTTCCGGTCGCGGCGTCCGCTCCCGTCGAGAGCGCGTCGAATCCGGCGTCGAGTCCGCTCGTCGCTTCGCCTCCAGTTTCGGCGCCGGGGTTCCAAAGGGAGTCGACCGGAGAACCGAGCGAGCCGTCGCTCGGAACGCCGTCCAAAGCGCCGATTCCGTCGGCGGCGACCGGGGTTCCGTCCGGATTGAACGTCGCGGCGGCGAACGGGTTCGAAAGGCGGAAAAGTTGTTCTTGCGTCAGCGCGGACGCGGCGGGGTCGGCGTCCGGCGAAAGGGTCGAAATCGACGAAATCCGCGCGACGCCGGTCATTCCGCGAATCGCGATCTCGGAATAATAAGGGACGTCGCCGACGCAAGCGATTCCGAAAACCGCCGACGAAACGCGGCCGTTCGGGTAAAAAACGATCGGCTCCGACCAAACGCTCGACGCGGCGGGGCTCGTCGGCGCGGCGTTCGGATCGAGCCCTAAAATCGGGTCGACCCCGGCAAGTTCTCCGCCGAGCGCGCCGTCTAAGACGCCGGTCGCCGTCGTTTCGTCGTCGAGCCGCGGAACGGCGAACGGCGAATCTTCGTCGAGTTCGGGAGGCGCGGAAAGGGAGCCGGTCAAGCGCGACTCGAACGTTCCGTCGCCGAGCGCGTCGTCGGTCGACTCCGCCTCGGTTCGGTCGAGCCCGGTCGAGCGGCGCGTTTTTAGGTTAAGCGGCGTCGACGCGGAAATCCGCATGAAGGTAAAAATAACGTCGCCGGACGCGGCTTTGCGGAAGATCGCGCCGTCGGGGCCGACGCGCCAAGCGAGGGTCGTCCCTTCGGCGAGGAACGCTTTTTCCTCCGGTTTGAGTTCGCGCCAAGGGGTCGCGTTCGCGAACGTCGTCGCGCCGGTAAGGGGGTCGATCGCGAACGTCGCGTCGCCGCCGGACGTCGAGAAACCGGGGTCGCCGAACGCGGCGCCGGTCGACGCAAAATCGGTCCCAAGCGTCGGATCGAGCGCCGTCGAAGCGCCGAACGCCGCCGCGTCGAGCCCGAGCGACGAATCGACGCCCAGCCCGAAATCGTTCGCGGTTCCGAGACCGAGCGCCTCCATATCGGCCGCGACGTTCGCCGGGGAAAAGAGGTCGTCGGAGTAAATCGGCGGCGCGGCGCCGTCGGCGATTCCGTAAAGTCCGGCGTCGGTCGTTAGCGCGGTCGCGTCGGTTCCGAACGCGGTTTCGGTCAAGGAACCGCCGAGCGCGTCGCCGCCGAACGCGTCGTTTAAGTCGGTCGACTCGTTTTGCCGGTAAATCGCTTCTTGCAGGGCGTTTAGCGGCGCGATCTCGTACACGCCGGAACCGGGCGCGTACCGAAAAATATACGGCGTTCCGGTTTGCATCGCCAAGAGGCGCGCTTTGTGCAGGTCGATCTGAATCTCGACGACGCCGGCTTTGAACCGCGAACGCGCCATCATTCGCTGGAACGACGCGACGCTAATCCCGGAAATTACCAGGATCAACGCCAAGACGATTAAGAGTTCGAGCAAAGTGAAAGCGCGTCGCATAAAAACCCGCGAAAACCGACGTTAACGAAAACCGCCGAAACGCCCGAAACCGACGTCGCGGCTTCGAACGTTTCGGGAAAACGAAAAAAGGGAAAACGGTCGAGCCGACCGAAATCGGCTCGACGAAAAATCGGGCGATTAGAACATCGGCTGTTGCTGACCGCCTTGCGGCATGCCCTGTTGCATACCGCCCATGCCGCCGGTCATATCCATGCCGCCTTGCATGCCGCCCATACCGCCGGTCATATCCATGCCGCCTTGCATGCCGCCCATGCCGCCGGTCATGTCCATGCCGCCTTGCGGCGTCATGCCGTTATTCATCATACCGTTGTTCATCATGCCGTTGTTCATCATGCCGTTTTGAAGGCCCGCCGCTTGAGCGTTTTGTTGGGCGTTCATTTGGCCGGACATGTCGGTCGCGTCCCAGTTGATAATATCGTCGCCGTCGCCGTTGTTGTCTTCGCCGTCCGGACCCATCGACCAGATCGCCGGTTTCTTACCGTCGCCCTTGGTCGTCGGCCATTCGTATTTGAACGGGTTGTTCCACGGGTCTTCGAGGTCGGTTTCTTTGATATACGGTTCCGGAATCTTGCGCTTCGGTTTCATCGGGTTGACGGTCGCGTTTTGTTGCATGCCGGTCATATTATTCATTTGACCGTTCATCATGCCGGTATTCATTTGACCGTTCATCATCGGGTCGTTCATCATACCGGTTTGACCGTTCATCATCGGGTCGTTCATCATACCGGCTTGACCGTTCATCATCGGGTCGTTCATCATACCGGCTTGACCGTTCATCATCGGGTCGTTCATCATCCCCGCTTGACCGCCCATCATCGTCGGGTCGTTCATCATGCCCGCTTGACCGCCCATCATCGGGTCGTTCATCATACCGGTATTCATTTGGCCGTTCATATTGTTCATATTTTGACCGGCCATCCCCATCGTTTGTTGTTGCATTTGCGCTTGTTGCATCGCGGCGGCCGCGTCGGGGTTGTCGACGTTGGCGAGAATGTAGAGGCCTTCGACCAGCGTCGGGTACTCGTGTTGATCCATCTTGAATTCTTCGACGGCTTGGGTCAGCGTCTTGATTTTTACTTCGGCGGCGCGAATAAGGGCGCGTTTATAGGAGTTCCAAACGGTCGTGCCCAAGATGCCGATGATGACGATGAGAATCGCCAACACGATCAAAAGTTCCAACAACGTAAAACCGGATTTTTTAGAATCCAACGACGCGACGCGTTTCATAACGGCCGTCTCCTTTATTAACTGTTCGTTCTTCTGGGGGGAAATATCGCGCAATCCCTGCGCGACCGTCTGCGGTCGAAAACCCGCGACGCGTTAAAAACGAATTTCAAGATTCGTTTTCGTTTCGAAGTTTCGCAAGCGGCGGGGCGCGCGTTCTCGTTTCAAACGCGCCTCGCCGATACGATTATAACCTTTTTTCCGCTTAAAGAAAAGAGCGGTTTTAACAGATATTTCGAAATTTATCGAAGAAACGGCTTTTTTTCGCCGAAAAGCGCCGGTTCGCGTCAATCGTAATCGACGTCCGGATGCACGTCGTACACCTGCGACGGGAACGACCGTTGCACTTCCCAGCCGATCGGACGCGTCGAAAGGGAACGCGGCCCGATATTCGCGTTCATGTAGGGATCGCCGCCGTCCGGAAACGTCGACGCGCGCATCGCTCGCTCTTCCGCCGACGGAGCGCGCAGGGTCGGGAACCAAAAGCGGTCGTTGTTCGGATTTTCGTTGAGCGCCGCGCACCCGGAAAAGCCGCCGAGCGCCCCCGACGCGAGCGCCGCGAGAACGCAAAAACGCCCTCTATATATTAATATTGACAAAAACGACGTTTTCGCCGTCCGTTTCGCGTTTGCGGAGTCCGTTCGCATCGTCGCGTCCTTTCGTTGCCGAGCGCATTTTTCGAGCTTTTCAACGTTTCGTTCGACGCCGCCGCGAACCGCTCGACCGTTTCTCCGGCGCGTCGTCAAGGTTAACATCGACCGCCGACGGGCCGCGCTCGAAGATTTCTCAATTTAACGTATTTTTCCGAACGGCGCAAGGTTAAAAGTTAAGCCGGTCGCGACGATTTTACCGTTTCTTAAAAGCGGAGAAGCAAAAATTACGTCGCGACGCGGAAAAAAACGCCGCGCAAACGGCGCCGTCCTCCAACGCGGCCTAAATTATCGAGTCGACGTTTTCTTCGCCGTCGACGCAAATCCCCCCGACGCCCTTTCCTCCTTATTTCCCCCGGTCGCGCCTTATGCAAATTTTTAACCGAACGTTAACGCTTCCCCAACGGGAAAAACCGGAAAAACTTCGCCGTTTTGACCGCGAACGCCTCGAAGCGCACCTCGCCGTCGCGCAGTACGGCCCGTTTCGCTTGACCGACGCGATTCGCCCCTCCTTCGACTTGGCGATCGTCCCGGAAGAAGGTTGGCGGCTCGACCGTTACGTCGACCCGGAGAGCGGCGCCGGCGTCCCGGTCGCGATCGCGGCGGTCTCCCGCGAAAAACTTTTCGACGTTTTTTTCGCGCTCCTCGACGGAATCGGCGCGACGGTCGACGTCGTCGTCGAGTCGAGCCACCTGCAAAACGGAACGCGCGATTCCTCGACTCGCGAAGGCGTCGACGCGCCGGTCTTGAAGAGCGTTTTTTGCGATTACGAAGAGCTGCTCCTGAACGACGGCTGTCTCGGCGTCGCCGTCTTGGACGCGGAACAACCGCTCGAAATCCAGTTCGACGAACACAAACTCCTCACCGTTTACGGCGACGACCTAAGCGCCGCGCTCGCGACGTTTCGACAATTCCGGATTCCGCGCAAGCCGACGTTGCGCTTTTTGAACGAAGCGGAGCATATACACGCGTCGCGCCAGTCCTTTTATCGAGCGTTCGACGCCTTAAAGTTCGACCTTGGCGCCGAATGAGCGGGAAAAAAAGGAAATTTTCAAAAAAATTCCGAAAACACCCCTTCTCAAAACAAAAAAAAGCGCTAAGATATAACACGTAACGCGGAAGTGGCGGAATTGGCAGACGCGCTAGGTTGAGGGCCTAGTGGGAGTTAATCCCGTGAAGGTTCGAGTCCTTTCTTCCGCACTAAGCTCCGGAATCGCAAGGTTTCGGAGCTTTTTTCGTTTCTTGCAAGTTTCGCCGTCGACGCCGCGATCAATTCGATTCGCCGGTTACTCGACATTCGCGCTCGGCGCGCTCTTAACGCCGCCTCTTAAATTGGGAATTGATTCGTTTTCCTTTTTTGAATAAAACGCCTATTTTAACGTCCGTCGACGGCGGGAACAAAAAATTTTCAACATTTAACGAAAAAATCGAAAAAAGCCCCTTGTCAAACGCCGCGAATCGGTTAGAATAGTTAACGTAACACGCGGAAGTGGCGGAATTGGCAGACGCGCTAGGTTGAGGGCCTAGTGGGAGTTAATCCCGTGAAGGTTCGAGTCCTTTCTTCCGCACTAAGCTCCGGAATCGCAAGGTTTCGGAGCTTTTTTCATTTCTTGCCGTCTTCGCGTCGACGTTAAGGGCGAAAACAAACGCGGAGAGCCGATTTTCTTCGAACCGCGACGTTTCTTTCCGTTTCGCCGCGCCGCTTGTCGTTCTTTTCTTCGCCGCGACCTAAAAAAAGCGCTTCTTTTCGCGTCGTTTCCGCTCGGCTTCTTGCCGTCGCGCCAAAATTCGTTACAATGAAAGCAAAGCGCGGGCGCGGGTCGCCGACTCGCGACGTTTTCCGCTCTTTCCCTTTTTTAACGAAATTGACGAAAGCAAACGCGATGAAACCGAAAATCGGCTGGATTGGAACCGGAGTGATGGGCGGCGCCTGCGCGTCGCGGTTGTTGGCGGCGGGATACGAAGTCGCCTTTTTTACGCGAACTCGTTCGAAGGCGGAACCGTTGCTCGAGCGCGGCGCCGTTTGGGCCGACTCGCCGCAAGCGGTCGCCGAACGAAGCGACGTCGTTTTTTCGATCGTCGGGTATCCGCGCGACGTTCGCGAAATCTTCTTCGGCGCTCGGGGCGTCCTTAGCGCTTGGTCGAACGGCGCCGCCGGAACGAACGCCGCCTCGAACGGCGCGACGTCCGAAACGCCCCGCAAAATTTTCGTCGATATGACGACCAGCTCGCCGGAACTCGCGGTCGAAATCGCCGACGCGGCGGAGCGAGCCGGATTCGACGCGCTCGACGCTCCCGTTTCCGGCGGCGACGTCGGAGCGAAAAACGGGACGCTCTCGATTATGGTCGGCGGCTCCGACGCGGCGTTTGAACGGTTGACGCCGATTTTCGCTTGCCTCGGAACGAACGTTCGCCGTCAAGGCGGGCCCGGCGCGGGTCAGCGAACGAAAACGACGAACCAAATTCTTATCGCCGGGAACATGATCGGCGTCTGCGAAGCGCTCCTTTACGCTTACCGCGCCGGACTCGACCTCGACGCCGTTCTCGCGTCGGTTTCGTCCGGAGCGGCGGGAAGTTGGTCGCTGTCGAATTTGGCGCCGCGCATTTTACAGGGAAATTTCGCGCCCGGTTTCTTCGTCGAACACTTCGTCAAGGACTTGGGAATCGCGCTCGACGACGCGGAGCGTCTCCGCCTTTCGCTCCCGGGCGTCGCGTTGGCCCGTCAACTTTATTTGGCGTTGATCGCGCAAGGCGGCGGCCGACTCGGGACGCAAGCGCTAATCAAAGCGTTGGCGACCCTCTCGAACGTCGACGCGTTCGCCGACGACGCGGAGCGTTGAGCGTTCCCGAACGGTTCCAACGTTCGCGACGCGACGCAAACGCCCTTTCCCGCTTTTTCCCCTTAAATTTCGCTTTCCCCCTTTTCCGAAAGGTTCCCCAATGACCGCCGAAAAAGACCGCTCGAACGACGTTTGGAACGTTCCGAACGTCCTGACGATGGCGCGAATCGTCCTCGCGCTGATTATTTTCGCGCTGATTCCGTTCAAATTTTACGCGACCGCGCTCGCGCTCTTCGTTATCGCCTCGCTGACCGACTTCGTCGACGGCTGGTGGGCGCGCCGTTTCAACCAAAAAACGCAATTCGGCCGCATTATGGACCCGTTCGCCGACAAACTCCTCGTTTGCGGGACGTTCATTTACTTCGCGGCGATTCCGGAGCTGCACGACGTCCGCCTTTTCGCGAATCCGGACGCTTGCGCTTGCCCGATGACGAAGATTCCGCTCGGCTTGGCGACTTGGATGGTCGTCGCGATCGTTTTCCGCGAAATGTTCGTTACGATGCTCCGCTCGATGGTCGAAGCGAAGGGCGGCGACTTTTCCGCGAAATGGGTCGGCAAGTGGAAGACGACGCTTCAATGTATCGCGCTCCCGCTCGGCTTCGTTTACTTGATTATTTTGGAGCGAAGCGGCGCGGAAGCGATTCCGGTCGCGTTGTCGGCGGCGTTTGTCGTCCTCCTTTACGCGGTCGTTTATTTGACGCTGTACTCCGGCTGGATTTACGTCAAAGCCGCGATGAAGCCGGTCGCGCCGCCGACGTCCGAAGCGCCGACCGACGCTCGATAATCCGACGCCGTTAAAATCGTTGAAAAGGGCGACGCTCGCATTCCCGACCGCCGTCCTTTCCGTTTCGCGACGAACCCGAACCGTTCGGGTTCTTTTTTTTCCTCCGTTTCTTCGCGCTTTTCCGATGCAATTTCCGACGTTCTTCCTTTTCGGCGCCGCGCCTCTTTTCGGCGACGGCGCGCGTTTGAATCTCGCTTTGGCGTTTTTATTCGCCGGGCCCTTCCTTTACCTTGCGTTTCTCGTCGGCTCTCGTCGGCTCGTCGGCGACGTTTTTAGGAACGAGTCCCCGGCGCAATCGCCGAAACGTCCCGTTCCTTGGAGCGTTGGAACGGCGTTCGTCCTTTTCATTTGCGGCGCGGTTCTTTTCCCGCTCCTCGCCGTCGACGCGATTTCGCACCTTCCGCAAAGTTGGTTCCCCGACTTCGCGAGCGTTCAAGCCGCCGACCCGAACGCCGTTCCCGAACTCGCGAGCGCCGCCGACCGCGACCTTGCGACGCAACACCCGCTCGCTCGTCTCCTGATTCGTTCTTCCGCGACGCCTTGGGCTTTTCAAACGCTCCTCCTTTGCTTCTTCGTCGCGGTGATCGCCGCGCCGTTCGCCGAGGAGTTCCTCTTCCGCGTTCTCTTCCAAGGAACGCTCGAGAATTACGCGCTCCAAGCCGTCTTGCCGCCTCCCGGAACGCCGCGACGTCCCTTCGTCGACGCGTCGTTGTTCGACGAATCGACAAGCGCCGCCGGTTTCCCCGGTCCCGTCTCTCGCGCCGCTCTCTTCCCTCTCGCCGTCCTTCCCGTCGAGAGGGCGACCGAGTTCCGCTGGACCGACCGAACGACGCAAGCGGAGCGTCGCGCTTTTTATCTCCGCTCCGCGTTCGCGATTCTCGTTCCGGCTTTTATTTTCGGCCTAATACACGTCGGCGCGCCGGAAACGCCCGAAGAGGCTCGCGACCCGGAAACGTTGAACCGTCTCTTCCGAACGATGCTCGCCGCCGGACTTGCTAACGTCGCGACGCTCGCCGTCGGTCTTTTTTTCCTTCGTCGCTTAACCGGCGCGACGACCGGCGACGTCGGGCTCGGCCCCGAATTCACTTACAAAGCCGGACGTTGTTTCGCGTCGCTGGGTCGTTTCGCGCTCGACTTTTATCGGGGCGTCGCGGCGTTTGCTTTTATCGCGCCGATTATTTTCGGCGCGAACGCGGCGCTCCGTTCGCTCTTCCCGAACGCGATCGTCGACCCGTTTCCGATTTTCCTTTTCGCGTTGGCCGAGGGCGTCGTTTATTGGCGCATTCGCCGATACGCGACGGTCGTCGGGATGCACGTCGCGCTAAACGGAACGAGTTTCGCTCTCCTTTGCGCGTCTCTTTAACGGCGGCGCGAGCGTTCCTCGATCGTTTTTCGCCGTTACCCCAAGCGATGTTTCACGTGAAACGTCGCGAGTTTCCCGACGCGGCGCCGCTCCTTTTTTTTCGTCGACCGCAAGTAAAACAATAAAAAACGACGCCCGAGAGAGCGTCGTTTTTTTATCGTCGGGCGCCGTTCCTCCTTTGCGAAGTCGGCGGCCCGTCTTTATTTTTCAGCTTTATCGGCGACTAAAACGCCAAGGCGCCGATCGTTTGCGTCGGAACGGTCCCGAGCGCGTCGACGAACGAATGCCGTTTGCCGAGCGCCGGATTCGAATTGATATTGAACGTTTTCCCGACGGCGTTCGGGAAGACCCCGGCGCGAAGCGGCGCGACGCCTTGCGCGTCGGAGCGCGTTTCGGAGACGTGTCGATAATATTTCAACGCGAAGTCGTTCGGGTTGTAAACGTTCAAGACGTCGGTCGGCAAGGTCGCGCCGCGACCGTAAACGCCGCGCGGTTCGAACGAGCCGAGGTCGCAAGCGGCGGCGACGAGGATCAGCGCGAGTTTGCGTCCTTCGCTCGTTTCGACGGAAGCGACGTTTTCGACTTCGTTTTCGGAGGCGACTTGCGCGGCGGGCGTTTCGGCGACGTCGTCCGCGACGATTTTCCCGGAGACGGCGAACGCGAACTCGGCGTTTTCGTCGAACTCGACGTCGAGCGCGGCGGCTTGCGCGCCGTTTTGAGCGAGCGTTTCGAGCGCGGAGCCGACGACGCGAGCGCCGAAACTAAATCCGACGAGCGCGAGATCGGCGTCGGCGCCGAGACCGCCGAGGAAGCGTCCGAGCGCTTTTCCGCTCCAATCGGCGAGCGACGCTTTCGCTTGCGCGTCGATTCGAATGCGGGCCGCGTCGCGTTCGGAGTTCCATTTCCAAACGACGAGTCGGAAAGCGCGTTCGGCGCCGACGTTTCGACGCGCCGCGTCGAGGACGGCTTTAAAGGCGACGGCGTCGCGGGTCGCGTCGTTCATATCGGTTTGGTACCCGTGCGCGTAAACGACGGTCGTAAACTCGTCGGCGTCGGCGTAAAACTCGTCGGCGTTCGCCGCGACCCAACCGCCGTTTTGCAAGCGATAGAGGTAAAACCCGTTCCCGGCTTGCCCGAGAACCCAAAATTCGTTTTCCCGAACGTTAGCGGCGACGTTCGTTTCCCCGTTTTCCGCGTTCTCGACGTCCGAAGCGACCGTCGCCGCGAGATCGACGGCTTCAACCGCGACCGCGTCCGCTTGAACGGCGACGCCGCTTTCAACGACCGCTTCCGGTTCGACCGCGATTTCCGGCTCGACGACCGTTTCCGATTCGACCGCGATTTCCGATTCGACAATCGCTTCCGGTTCGGCGACCGCGTCCGATTCGACCGCGATTTCCGACTCGGCAACCGCGTCCGATTCAACCGCGACTTCCGACTCGGCGTCCGCGTCCGATTCGACCGCGATTTCCGTTTCTTCCGCAAACAACGCGTCAAGATCAACGTCGTCGGCAATCGCGTCCGATTCAACCGCGACTTCCGGCTCGGCGACCGCGTCCGGTTCGACCGCGGCGGCGACCGGTTCGGCGACGTCCGCTTCAACAACCTCTTTCGCAATTTCGGCCTCGTCCGCGAACAGAGCGTCAAGATCGACGACTTCGCTCGTTTCCGATTCCGGCGCGGCCTCCGATTCGACGACCGGCGATTCTTCCGTTTCGAGCGAAGCGTCGACGAAAAGAGCGTCGCCCTCGACGGCTTCGAACGTTTCCGATTCCGGCGCGGCCTCCGATTCGACGACCGGCGATTCCTCCGTTTCGAGCGAAACGTCCGCGAACGCGCTTTCCGTTTCGATCTCGCCGACGACCGGCGCCGACGACTTAGGCGCCAAAGTATCGGCCTTGCGACCGCCGAAAACGAAAAGCGAAATCGTCAACGCCACCAAACCGACGATTAAAATGTTCACAAAAGTTGCAACGTTTAACCTACGCATCTTACTCATCCTCTTCGCCGCGACGGCGCGAAAAACCGCAAATTTTCCTCATCTGTTCTTATTTAACGGCTCTATCGCGCGCGGCGTCGTTGTCAAAGGGCCGTTATCGTTATCAAGAACGGCTAACCGTCAAATTAAATAAAATAGAGAATCAATTCCAATCTAAAAAAACAGAAAAACAGCGTCGCCTTTGCCGGTTTTAACGATTACGCAGCTCGCGATATTTTTACCAAAGTTCCGTCTTCGTCGGAGAAACGGCGCCGATTATACGGAAAAAACCGAGACGACGCGCAAATATCTACGAGAAAGCGGCGAAAAAAGCGAAAAAAGAATTTGCCAAAACCGCGACTTGGAGTTATCCTAATAAGTGTCGCGCGTCGACGGCGGATTGCGCCCCGACTTCTTTCGGTCGCCTCCGTCCCTTCCCCTTTCGACGCGATTTTAGCACTTAGCACTTCGGACAATTGGTCGTTTAAGCGAGCGCAATATGAAAAAGCCTCTGATCGTTTCCCTCCTGATTCTTGCCGCGTCGACGACTTTCGTCGGTTGCAAAAGCGGATTCGGCAGTTGTTTCACCAAGAACGGTTCCCGCGTCCCGACTGGCGCGATCGCGGAAACCGCTTCGACCGAAACCTCTCCGGTCGCGTTTGACGAAGTCGTCATGATGCAAGCGAGCAGCGTGAATTCCGTTTGCGACCCGTGCGCGCCGAACGCCTGTTCCCCGTGCGATCCGTGCGGCTCCGCTCGCGGCGCGTCCGCCGCGTATCCGGCGCAAGCGTACCCGGGCGTCCAATGAGCCCGAACGCGGAACGCCGATAAACGCGCGCCCCTATTTCGCCGTCGCCTCGTCGGTCGTCGACGTTGAATCTCGATTCGTCGACTTTTACGGCTCCTTTGCGCGAAGCGGTCGCTTTCCGCTTTTTTCCCGGCCCCCTTTAACGTCGGCAGTCCCCGCTGTCGACGTTAAAACCCGCCGCGTCGTTCGACGCGCGTCGCGTTCTCCCCCTACCGACGCGGCGCGTTTTGCGCGTTTCTTCCCATTCGCTCAACGTTCGACGCGGTTTCTTTTTTACGCGCCGTTCTTTTTTCGCTTCTCTTCCGTCTTTTCCTCTAATTTTTCTATCCTTCGCGTTAAAATAGTGAAATTTTAACGATTATATTAAATTTAATACTCCCGCGTCCGATAATTATCTTAAGGGCTCCGTCCCGCTTTTCCTTACCCGATCGTTTTCCTTTTCCTCTTTCTTTTCCGACCGAACCAATGCCGTCGCCAAACAACATCGCGCAACTTTTACGCCGCCGCGTTCCCGAAATCGCCGTCGACCTCGGTTTTTCGCGTTGGGAAACGACGAAACGTCTCCGTTCCGACGCGGAATTCGATTTTTACCTCGCCCGCCCTCGCAACTCGGATCTTCCGTCGAACTTCCTGCTCAAAGCGACGAACGCCCGAACAAGCGGTTCCGTCGTCGGCGCGGCCGCGGTTGAACGCGACCGTTTTCTCGGTTCCCTCCTTTCGCCGCGCCTCCTTCCGACGGTCGATTTTATTCGCCCTCGCGCCGTTTCCGCGACGCAAGCGCGACGCGGCTGCGTCGTCGTTCCGATTTTTTCCGGTCGAACGCTCGAAGCGCGCCTCGCCGCCGGCGAAACCTTTTCCCCCGCGACCTGCGACGCTCTTTTCGCGCAACTCGCTTCCGCTCTCGTCGCCCTCCGCTCGGTCGGTTGGGTCGCCGGCGAACTAACGCCTTCCCGCGTTCTCCTCGCCGACCCGTTCGACCGCGACGCGCCGCCGACGGCGACTTTGCTCGATTTCTCCGCCGCTCGACGTTTTGAACGTCCTTCGCTCCTCGTCGACGCGCCGTCCGCCGACCGTTTCGACGCCGACTTCGCCCTTCCGCCCGACGTTTTCTTCGATCCGAACGCCTCGCCGGAACGCGATTTCCATTCTCTCCGTCGTTTCGTCGAGCGATTAAAAACCGCCCCGGAATCGTTCGCCCAATAAAAAAGAAAAGCCGTCGAGTTTCCCCGACGGCTTTTCTTTTTTTTCTTTTCGGCGGCGCCGTTAGTTCGTCGCCGTTCCTTGCGCTTCGCGCTTCGCCTTTTCTTTATTCGCTTCGACGAAAAGCATTCGCAGTTCGTGCGCGACGTTTTCGAGCGTTTGCGTTTCCGCCGCGGTTCGATTTCCTTCCGTTTTCTCCAACAAAAGGTCGACCGAATCGATAAAATACGCCGCTTGATTCATCATGAAGACCGACTTTCCGGTCATCGGATTCGGCAAAATCCCCATCGAAACCATCGCCTGTTGCGCGAAAGTCGTCGCGAGCGTTATCAAGTTCGGTTTCGGCAACGGCGCGTCAAAAAACTCCTCCGCTTTACCGCCGTCGTCGCCGTTATGTCCGCCGCAACAACCGCCGTCGCCGTCGTTATGTCCGCCGCAACAACATCCGTCTTTTTTCATTTCGTCGTTTTGTTCGCTCATCTTATCGACTCCCGTTTACGCGACCGAGCGCCCGCGTATCGCCTTCGATTCTTTTTCCTCTCCTAATTCGTCGACGGTCCTCCGCCGACGCGCGCCCGCCCAACGAGCGCTTTCCCTTTATTATATCCTCGGAAACCAAGAATGCAAACGAGAAAATCAAAATGTTTCACGTGAAACGTCGCGTTCCCCGCTTCCCAACCGCCGCGCGTCTCGTATAATAAACGCGTCGTTCCTTAACTTTTTCCTCCCTTTTTTCCAATCCTCGCCTCCGCCGATGACCTCTTATCCCGCCGCTCCCGACGCCGCGATCGCCGCCGCCAAAAAAGAAGCGCGCTCCGCGATGAAACGTCGCCTTCGCGAACTCCGGTTCGACCGCCTCGACGCCGCCGCGTCCCTCTCCCGAAATCTCGAACGTCTTCCGGAATTCGCCGCCGCGCAAACGCTCGCCGTTTATCTCGATTTTGGCTTCGAAGCGCCGATTCGCCCCTTCCTCCCGCGCCTTTTCGAACGCCCGGACCGCGCCGTCGCCGCGCCTCGTTGCGTCGGTCGCGACCTTAAATTTTATCGCCTCGACGCGCCGCGTTTCGACGCCGAACACGCCGAGCCTTTTACGCCGAACGACGCCGATTTCCGCGATCGCGACGCCTTCGCTCCCGAACGAACCTTCCGTTTAACCGGCTTAACGTCCGGCGCGTTCGGGATTTGGGAACCGCTCCCCGCGCCCGAGCGTTTTGTTTCCGCCGACGCGTTCGACCTCGTCCTCGTCCCGGGTCTCGCTTTCGACTTAAACGGCGGAAGACTTGGCCGCGGCGCCGGTTTTTACGACCGCTTCCTCGCGACGCTTTCACCGAAAACGCGTCTCGTCGGCGTCGCGCTCGACGAACAAATCGTCGAACAAACGCCCCGCGACGCCTTCGATCTCCCGGTCGACGCGCTCGCGACGCCGTCTCGCCTCGTTCTTTTCCGCCGATAACGGCGTTTCAGCGCCCGTCGTCGCGTCGTTCCTTTTTCCTTCGCCGACGCGACGGCGGCTTTGATTTCTTCCGCGCCTTTTACCGCCCGTTCCCGTCGCCGAGTTCCCCTATTCTTTCCTATTTTCTCATTTTAACGGGCTTTTTCCCCCTTCGTTTTACCGCGACCCCGCTTATTTTTTCAGAACTTTAAAAAAAATCCTAAAAATCGACAAATTTCACTAGGATTTTTCGCTAAATAAGCTAAAATAAAATAAACGAACGTTCTCGCGATTCCGCAACCGCGCGCGTTCCCTTACTCAACCGCCCGTCGCGCTCGACGGCCCACGAAAAACCAATTAGAAAGCGTCCTTATGCTCAAACGCGTTTCCCTTTTAGTTCTCGGAGTCGCCGGCGCCCTCGCGTTGGAATCGACGCCCGTTTTCGCACAAGAAGCCCCCGCCGCTCAACCGGCCGCCCTCTCCCTCGACGGAATTATGGGCGAAGAAACCGCGCCCGCCGCGCCGGCGTTCGACAAATCCGTCCTCGAAGCCCCGAAAAACGCGACTCCGGACGAACTTTTCGCGTTCGTCGACTCCCTTCAAGAAAAACTTCCGCAACCGAAATCGCAAGAAGAACTTTATCAAATCGTCGACGCGCTTTCGGAAGCCTACCTTAAAATCGCCGACCAAATTTTGGCCGCCAAAAACTTGACGCCGGAACAAAAAGAACGCGCGACGCAGTTGAAAGTCGTCGCGTTGACGAGCCGCGCCAACGTCGACCCGAAGGCCGCCGACGCGTTGAACGCGCTCGTCGACGAAACGCTCAAAAACGCGAAAACGACCTACGAACTCGTCAAAGCTTACCAACTGAAACTTCAAGTGATCGACGCTAGCGAAGACGACCCGACCGCGAAAATCAACGCGCTCGCCGACGAAATGCTCGCTCGCGCCGAAGAAGACCTGCAAGTTTTCGCCGTCGAAGTTAAAGCGCGCGCCTTCTTGACCGCGACGCAAACGACCGGCGTCGTCGATCCGACCGTTTTTGAATTCGCCGACAAAATCGTCGCCGATAAAAAACGTCCGGCCGCCGTCGTCGAAAAAACGCTCGAAATGAAACTCGTCGCGCTCGTCGTCGCCGCCGAACTCGAAAAAGAAAAGGGCGAACAAGCCGACGCGAAATACGCCGCCGACGCCGAAAAACTCTTCGCGCAACTTCTCGACGGCGCTTACTCCGTCGCGACGAAGAAAACCGTTTACCAACTGCGCCTCCAAACGCTCCTCGAAGCGCATAAACAAGGCGACGCCGCCGCGACCGCGAAACTCGAAGATCTCGTCGAACGCCTTAAGAAAGAAGAAGACGCCGAACTGCAAAATCTCGCCGTCTCGCTCAAAGGCCAACTCTTGATCGACGCCGCGCAAAAAGACGAAAAAGCCGTCGCCGCGCTCGATAAGTTCGCCGACGAAACGCTCGCGCTCGCGCAAGAAAAACCGGAATTGAAAACGCAAGCGATCGGCCTGAAAATTCAAGCCTTTACGGTTAAGAAAGACGTCGACGGTCTCTTGAAATTCATCGACGCGCAAATCGCCGAAGCCGACGCGCAACTGAAAGCGCAACTTATGCGCGTCAAACTGTCGCTGATTCAACAAAAGATCGCCGAAAATCCGGAATCGTTCGCGCAATTCGAAAAATTCCTCGAAGAAACCGCGAAAGACCCGGCGTTCGAAAGCGCCGTTTCTCAACTTTACGCCGCTCGCGTCGCCGCGCAACTTAACGCGCTCGCCGAAAAAGGCGCGACGCAAGCCGACTTCGACAAGTTCGTCGCCGACTTTAAAGCGGAAATCGAAAAACGTCCGGAATCGTTGACCGCGCTCTTAATGGGTCGCGCCGCGCTCGATCAAATCGGCGAACAACTGAAAAAACCGGAACTCTTCGTCGAAACGTTCGACGCGATCGTCGCTTACTGCAAATCCTCGAAAAGCGAAACGCTTCAAACGCTCGCCGAAAACCTCGACGCGTACTCGAAGCAAATGCGTCAAATGGAAGAACAGCTGAAAGCGGAAGCCGAAGCCGCCGCTCCGGAAGCCGACGCTCCGAAAGCGCCCGCCGACGCCGCGAAATAACAACCGCGTCTCTCCCTAAATTCGTTTGTCGCTAAACGAGCGACGGCGATAAAAAAACCTTGCGATTCGCGTCGCAAGGTTTTATTTTTTTTCGGAAAAACGAGAGGATTTAAGCAGCCGGGCGTTCGACGCAAAGCGCGCCGTCGTCCAGCGTCGCTTCAAACTCAAACGTTTGAGGAGCCGCGACGTTTTTCGCTTCGTCCTTTTCTCGCAACTCGGCCCGCAAAATCGACGCGTTTTCCGCCGCGACGCCAATCCGCACCTTATTGCCGCAAATTCGAACGACCGTTACGACGACCCCGCCGCCGACGCAAACCGACTCGCCCTCTCGTCTCGACAACACCAACATACCTACTCCTTTAATCTTCGCGGCCAATCCTTAGCCTTATTCGACGCGACGCGCCGATTTTTTTTGCGTCTCAACGCTCTTTCCTTACATCGAAAAGAAAACGTCGAAACTTCGCGGAAAACGGGAAAAATTTTCTTTTTTCTTTGTCGCCGCGATTTTTTTACCTTTCCGTCGTCGTTTCGGTCGTTTCGAGATCGAGCGGCGAATCGTCGAGCGTCGTCTGACGATACCGTTCTCCGCGCGGCCCGTAAAAAAACACGCGGTTTTTCTGTTTTTCCCAAATCGCCGTAAAATTAACGGTGCGCGGCCCGTGCACGCAAAACATCATTCCGCAAACGTCGCCGTTATTTTTGCGAATCGCCGTTTCCGTCGTCGGAAAAGCGTCCGCCAAAAGTTCGTGATCGCTGCAAAGCGTCGCGTACACGTACTTCTGCAGTTCGTCGAGCGTTTTAATCGACGAAATATTATTGCTAACCATATTTTCCTGAACGTTATACTAAAGCCAAGGGGGGACGTCGGCTTAAAATATCGCGTCGCCCGGCGATCGCCAATTTTCATTGACCGACAAAGCAGGCAAACTGGGTAAAATACGCAACATTTCATTATCCGATATTAAATGTATCGGCCAAGGAGCGCGCGTTCTTCGAGGCTTTTTAAGAAAAAAGAGCGTGTTTTTTTACGCGTCTTCACTAATGCAAAGAATCGATAAAACCCGAGTTTTTCCCGTATTTTTTACCGTTTGCCGCCGCGTCAAGAAGGCGAACGCGCTCCGTCGTCGCAGTCGCGCGTTCGCTTCGTTTTTTCGCCGGTCGACGCTTAAAAAAGCGCCGCGTCGTCGGTCGAAAGTCGTTGAGAAAGAATTTCGACGCCGTTTTCCGTTACCAAAACGTCGTCTTCGGTGCGAACGCCGCCCCAACCGGGCAGGTAAATCCCCGGCTCGACCGTTAAAATCATCCCCGGCTCAAGAAGCCGTTCGGCGCGCGGGTTCAACCCGCCGAAGTCGTGAACGAAACGCCCGATACCGTGCCCGAGCCCGTGCCCGAAAAAGTCGCCGAACCCGGCGTCGGCGATCGTTTGTCGCGCGATTCGGTCGATTTCGTCGCAACGAACGCCCGGTTTCATCGCGGCGATCGCGGCGTCGTGCGCGGCGAGGACGACGTCGTAAACCTCCCGAAACTTCCGAGCGAACTCGCCTTCCGGCGCCGCGTTCAACCCGCGCTCCGTCCGAAAAGTTCGCGTCAAGTCGCCGACGTAGTCGTCTTTTTTCGCGCCCCAATCGATTAGAATCAACGACGATTCGCCGACTTTGCGACCGCGCCCCGGTATCGCGTGCGGAAGCGCCGCTCGGGCGTCGAAGGCGACGATCGTCGGAAACGCGACGTCGTCCCCGCCCGCCTTGCGCATCCGATACTCCAACTCGTCGCGCAAATCGACTTCGGTCGCGTCCGGCAAAATCGCCGATTTCAGCGCGCGGAACCCGTCGATCGTTACGTCGACCGCCGCCCGAATCGCCGCGATTTCGGACGCGTCCTTGATTTCGCGCAACCGCTCGACGTCGTTGGCTCGCGGAACGAACTCGACTTCCGGAAACTTCTCGCGCAACGAGTTGAAGAGCGAAACGGTCGTCGACGCGGCTTCGATACCGACCCGTTTCGGCCGCCGCGACGAATAGCGAACGTCGGCGATCGCGCCGTCGAGCAAGCCGAGCGTCGTTTCGCCGCTGCGCCGAATCAGCGCGTCGAGATCGGGCGCCTCCTCTTTGATTTGCTCTTCGAAGCGCGTGTCGCTGAGCAAAATCGCGCCGACGTCGCCGACCCAAAAATACGAGTCTTCGCCGCGAAAGCCCGTCAAATACGAAACGTTCAACGGGTCGACGATTAGAAAACCGTCGAGCCGCGCCTCCTCCATCGTCTTGCGCAACCGCGCGCGCCGATACGCTTCGTTCCGTTCCGCCGTCATTTTCTCATTTTCCTTTCTTCCTTAAACCGCAAATTTTACCGACGCAAACGCTCGTTTTGCTCCGCTTTCTCCCGCTTTTCGCGACGTTTATCGACGATTCGCGGCGACATAAAAAAACGGAAACCGGCGATTGCCGTCGGTTTCCGTTTGATAAGTCGGCGTCTCAACGATCAACGTTTGTTCATCATTTCCATGACGCGGTCGGCGATCGCCTTAACGAGCGCTTCGGTTTGCGGGTCTTTGCCGAGTTCGACGTTGTTGTTGAGAATCGGGTTCGACGCGCAACCGCACGGCTCTTCGTCGTTGCGACGGAAGCGCGGCGGGTCGAAAGCGCGGTGCCCGACGCCGGTTTCTTTCCAGCTATCGCGGAACATATCGTTCGCGCAAAGTTCGCAGTTTTCGACCTTCATGCGCGGGTCGTTGATGCCCCACTTCGTTTTGAGTTGGAGGAGGTCTTCCGCTTCTTCGCGCGTGAAGTAGCTCGTCTTACCCAAGTCGCGGGAAATCAAGAGGATACGGCAATACGCGTCGAGAAGTTCGGTCAACCAGTAGGCCTTTTCGACGGTCGGACCCAAGCTGACGGTGCCGTGATTCGCCAAGACGATAATGTCCGACTTGTGAATGAACGGCAGAATGGTGTCGGCGAACTCTTGACCGCCCGGAATGGCGTACTTCGCGATCGGCACGTCGCCCATATAGATGTCGACTTCCGGAAGAACGCATTGCGGAATCGCTTCTTTCGCGACGCCGAACGCGGTCGCGTAAGGCGGATGGCAGTGCAGAACCGACTTCACTTCCGGACGTTCCTTCATGATCGTCAGGTGAAGGAAGATTTCGCTGGTGCGTTTGCGCGTCCCGGCGATTTGGTTCCCGTCCATATCGACGATGCAGAGGTCTTCCGGTTTCATGAAGCCTTTGCAGATTTGCGTCGGCGTGCAGACGACGCGGTTTTCGTCGATGCGGTAGCTGATGTTGCCGTCGTTCGCCGCCGCGAAACCTTTATTGTACAACCGGCGACCCATGTCGCAGATTTCTTCTTTAACTTGATGCAAATTGAGCATATCGGTTCCTTTTGCTTTTAAACGCCCCGAACGCGGCCTCGCGGCCCGTCCCCGTTGTTCGCGTTAGTCAAATTATACCGCTAAAATAAATTTATTCTCTTCCGTTTTATCGACTTTTTCGCGATTTCCGCTTTTTAAAAGTCGTCTCGACCCGCGCAATCGTTTTTTGCGTTGAATTTTAACGCGCCGCCGCTTCACTTCTTCGCCGCCAACGCCGCGACGACCTCCGCGTCGACGACGAGGGCGTCGAGAATCGCTCCGCAAAACGCGTCGACCGGTTTTTGCGTCGGGTGAAACGCCGCCGCGGCCTCCGCGCCTTCGCTCAACGCGATCCACTCGCCGACCGCCGCCGAGCAATCGTCGTAAGCGACGACCTCGTTTCCCCATTTTCGCGGAATATCCGAGTTTAACAGCCGATTAGCCGCGTTCGCCGTCGACGTTTCCGCGTCGACGTCCGTTTCTTTTTCCGCTTGCAACGTCGCGTTCGCCGCTTCGACCGGATCCGGCGTCGCCAAATCGTTAAACGTCAACGGAACGACTATTTTAAACTGCGAACCGATCAACAGCGGGTGAACGCGGCTCAAAACGACTTTGCCGACGACTTGCGCGACTCGCATTTTTCCTCCTTCGCCTCGACTCGCTATTTTACCTAATTCGCTTTTTCGTCAGTTTTTGCGTCGCCGCCGTTTAGCGTTTCGCCGGTCGCGTCGCAAAAAATTCGACGATTTGCCGGAACGGGAACGGGCCGACGTCGCTCGGGTCGACAATCAACACGTTGCCGTTCGTCGCTTCGAGATCGCGCTTCGCTTGTTCCGTCGAGAACGCGACGACGGCGCGGACGCCGGAAAGCCGATTCGCCCAAATCGACGCGATCGCCGCGTTTTTGGTCGTTAAAACCGCTCGCGTTTCGTTATTTTGCGCAATTTCCGCCGCGATTCGCTTTGTCGTCTCCTTCAAACAGGATAAGCGCGACTGCGCGAACGCCGTTTCGCGAATCGGGCAATTCTCGACAAACGTCGGAAAACGCTCGCCTTCCGCGACGTGAATCGCCCAAAAAAGCCGCCCCGAAACGCTCGCCGACGTCGCCGCGTTCCTTTCCGCCGAAAATCGCGTCGCGTTCGGACGAATCGGCTCGTCGTCAAAAACGTTCGACGCGGAGTAAGTAACGCGCGGCGTTTGGGAACGCGCCGGCGCTTGATTCGGTTCGTTCGCGACGTCCGCCGCGGCGCCGTCGACGATCAATTCGACGCCGAGCTTGCGCAACTCGTCTTTCGCCGACGGG
>JAZNJF010000022.1:0-5247 GCA_045577885.1 Thermoguttaceae bacterium
CGGAAACCGCGCCGTCGCCGACGATTCGCTCGACTCGGAATCCGCGCCGTCGCCGACGATTCGCTCGACTCGGAATCCGCGCCGTCGCCGACGATTCGCTCGACTCGGAAACCGCGCCGCAGACGACGATTCGCTCGACTCGGAAACCGCGCCGTCGCCGACGATTCGCTCGACTCGGAATCCGCGCCGCAGACGACGATTCGCGCCAACCGACGGCGCGCCGCCGACAACTTATCGCAACTCCGGAGGGCATTGCCTTCGCTTATAATAAGCGTCCCTTATTATAAGTTTAGCGTCGCCGTCGAATATTTCCTTTTTCCCAGTCAACTTTTTTTCGCAACCGCTTACTATGTCGCCATTTACCGCTCCGCCCTCCTGTTTTCGCTCGCTCGCCGAACGCGCGGCGGCGTTTCGCCAAGTCGATATTTATCCGGTCGTTACGTCGGAATTTTGCGCCGGTCGCGACCCGCTCGACGTCGTTCGCCAAGTTTTTGAAGGAGGCGCGCGAATCGTTCAACTTCGCGAAAAAAACGTTTCCGATCGCGACGTTTTTCGGCTCGCCGTCGAGTGTCGCAAACTCGCAAACCGTTTCGGCGCGCTCTTTATCGTCGACGACCGCCTCGACGTCGCGTTGGCGGCGAACGCGGACGGCGTTCATCTCGGCCAAGACGACCTGCCGTTTGACGTCGCGAAGCGTTTAGCGTCGGAATTATTGATCGGCGCGTCGACGCACAACCTCGCGGAAATCCAAGAGGCGCAAGCGCTTAACGTCGACTATTTGAACATCGGCCCCATTTTCGCGACGCAAACGAAAGAGGTCGCCTACCCGCCGGTCGGGCTCGAACTTTTGGCGGAATTAAGAAAAGCGACGACCGTCCCCGCCACCGTAATGGGCGGAATTAAAGCGCGTCATATCCAAACGTTGCGTTCGCTCGGCGTCGAAAGAATCGCGCTCGTTACGGAGATAACGCAAACGCCGGACGCCGCCGCCAAGACGCGCGAACTCCGCTCGCTCTTTTGACGCGACGCCGGAAAGCGAAAGCGCGACAAAAACAATCAAACGTTTTTCAAATTTTTCAAACGTCGCGTTCTTAACGCGTTTTTTAACGACAAAAAACGCGCCGTCGAACCTTAAATCGGCTCAAACGGCGCGTTTTCATTCCGTTTTTCAAAAAAATCAAAGATTCGTTAAAAAACGGCGTTTTGAACTACTTCCAGTTTTCGGCGAGGCGTTCGAAGTGCGCTTGCGGGTGCGCGCAAGCCGGGCAAACTTTCGGCGCGGACTTGCCGAGGTGAACGAAACCGCAGTTGCGGCAACGCCAAACGATTTCGCCGTCGTTTTCGAACATCGTTCCGTTTTGGATCGCGTCGGCAAAGCCGCGATAACGGCGTTCGTGTTGCTTTTCGGCGATCGCGACGTTGCGGAAAACGGCGGCGATTTCGTTAAAGCCTTCTTCTTCCGCGACTTTCGCGAATTCCGGATACATTTGCTCCCATTCCTCTTGTTCGCCGCAAGCCGCCGCGAGCAGGTTTTCGAGCGTCGTTCCGATTTTACCCGCCGGGAAGGTCGCGGTAATTTCCAAATCGCCGCCTTCCAAGAACTTAAAGAAACGTTTCGCATGTTCCTTTTCTTGGTTCGCGGTTTCTTCGAAAACGGAGGCGACGAGTTCGAATCCGTCTTTCTTCGCTTGCGACGCAAAATAGGTGTAACGGTTGCGCGCTTGCGACTCGCCGGCGAACGCTTTCAACAGATTCGCTTCGGTCTTCGTTCCTTTTAAACTTTTCATTTTCAAGCCTTTCATTACAAAAGAAGCCGCCGTCGCGCGTTCGCTCGGCGACCTTTAAATTTAACGCTTTAAAAAGACGGCGCCGCGGTTAACAAGCGTTTCGACGCGACGGGCGCCCTTCTTTTGCCGCGTTTACTCTTTATATTATAACAAATTTTTGTCGACGTAAAGCCTCCGCGCGTTCGTTTTCTTCGGTTCCGTCCGATTTTTCCGTCGTCGCGACGCAATAAGGGAAGAAAAATAACGCGGACGCCGCTTCACCTTCTCGAAGTTCCCGCTATAATAGTTAATATAAAGAAAATAGCGCGACTTCGCCAAGTTTGTCGCTCTTCCCTTCGCGTTCCTCGGCGCCGACCGACGCCCTCCGAACCGTCGTTTTTCCCTATTTGCTCGCTCGCTTATTTTACCCTTTTTATCCATTCAACGCAGTTCAACATGAGCGCCAACGTTTCGCCGTCGACCTCCGCCGAACGCGGGAGCGTCCTCTTTTCGATTTTGATTCCGGTTTACAACGAACAGGCGTATCTGGCGCGGGTCGTCGAGCGCGTCTTGGCGGCGCCGCTTCCCGACGGCGTCGAGCGGGAATTGATTCTTGTCGACGATTGCTCGACCGACCGAACGCCGGAAGCGATCGCGGCGCTCGTCGCCCGTTATCCGGAGAAAATTCGGGCGTTTCGTCAAGCGAGAAATCAGGGGAAAGGCGCCGCCATCCGACGCGCAATTCAAGAAATGACGGGCGATTACGCGATCATTCAAGACGCCGACCTCGAATACAACCCGAACGAATACTCGCTCGTCTTGGCGCCCCTTCTCGACGGTCGCGCCGACGTTGTGTACGGCTCGCGATTTGCGACTCGAGAAACAAGAAAAATCGTCAATTATCATCACAAGCTCGGCAACCTATTTTTGACCCATCTTTCCAATTGGACGACCGGGCTCGACCTGACCGATATGGAAACGTGTTATAAAGCGTTTCGCGCCGACGTGTTAAAGTCGATTCCGCTCCGTTCGAATCGTTTCGGAATCGAACCGGAAGTTACCGCGAAAATCGCCAAACGCGGTTGGACGGTTTACGAAGTCCCGATCAGTTACAACGGCCGCCGATACTCGGAAGGCAAAAAAATCGGTTGGAAAGACGGCGTCAGCGCGATCCGCACCATCGTCAAATATTGGCTCGTCGACGACTGTTTTTACGACGGCGCTTCCGACGGTTCCGGCGCGCAAACCTTCGAGCGGAGTCGTCTTTCGATGAAGGCGACCGCCGCTAAATCCGTTCCTTTCCTCGGGTTGCGAACGCTTGAAATCGGCGCGGGTCAAGGGGAAGCGTCTCGTTACTTGCCGCAAAAAGAACGCCTAACGCTCGCCGACCCGACCGAAAAAAACGTCAAATTTTTACGCGCCGGTTACGACGGCAACGCGGTCGTCGACGTCGCTCGCCTTCGTCTTGACGCGGCGGAATCCGAAACGGCCTTGCTCCTCGATTTCAACGATCCTTCCCAATCGACGGAAGACGTCCAAATTTCGCAACTTGCCCAAAGCGCCCAATACGACGCGATCGTCGCTCTTAACCGAGTCGACGCGCTCCGTTTCGACGATCCGCAAGCGTTCGGGCGCCTTCGCTCGTTGTTAAAATCTAACGGTCGCGTCGTTTTTACCCTCCCGGCTTGCGGTTTGAAATCTTATTCGCTCCGAGAAATCAAACGCCTCCTCGCCGACGCCGGATTCCGCGCCGAAACAATCGACCGCTTCGACGCGCTCGCGGCTCTCCTCGGCGGTAATTCCGGAAAAGCGCCGACTCGACGAACGCTCAAAATTTACGATTGGCTCTTCCGCTGGACGCGTTGGCTCGACAAACTCCTTTCCGGAGCCCGATTTTTCGTCGTCGCGACGCCGGATTCGTCAACCGCCGACGGTCGCCGCTCCTAACCGCGAATCGGCCGGACGCCGTCGTTAAGGTTCGCCGCCAACCTCCTATTTTCCGACGTTTTCTCTCTTAAAAAGCCGACTTGCCGCGTCCATATTGCCGTTCGACGCGGTTAGTCGACTTTTGCGTCTCCCTTGCTTTTTATTCAAACGCCCTTTGCGCCTCGCTCCATTCTCTCTATTTTCTCTATTCTAAGTTTAACGCGACAAACAATTCAAACAATATTTTGATATCAGCCCCAATTTGATTTTTCTTTGATTGTTTTATCAAACAATTTTCATTTCTCGTTTTCTTTTAACGCCGACGGCGAGTCGAAACTTTTTTGCGAGAAATTTCCGCAAATTTCGTTCGTTCCTTGACAAACGGCGACCGCTGGAGTTAAAATAAAACGGTCGAAACCGCGAACAAATTTGCGGCGTTTCCTATCGCTAACCGCCTTTGCTCCGCCGCCGTCCTTCTTTCGCCGCTTTCGACGTTCGCCAACTTGTCCAAACCTCCTATTTTACCGTCCGAAAGGAGCGTTCCGTTGACCGTTTCGCCGTTTTCCCTTGAAATTATTCGCGTCCCTCAAACCGACCGCCGTTTTCGCGCCGCGCTTTTCGATTTCGACGGCACCTTGAGCCTCGTTCGCGAAGGTTGGCAAAACATTATGGTTCCGTATTTCCGCGACGTTCTCCTCGAAACGATGGACGACGCGGCGGAAGCGGAGCGAATCGTTCGCGATTTCGTCGACCGAATCACCGGCAAACAAACGATTTACCAATGCATTCAACTCGCAAAGGAAGTCGAGGAGCGCGGAGGAACGCCGCTCGACCCGCTCCTGTACAAAAAGGAGTATTTGCGACGTCTTCAAGAGCGGATTCAAAGTCGAGTCGACGCGTTGGCCGCCGGAATCGCTTCCCCGGACGATTTCGTCGTCCCGGGCGCGCGACGCTTCTTAACTCTTTTGCGGGAAGCCGGTTACAAACTTTACCTCGCCAGCGGCACCGACGAGTTTTACGTCAAGCAAGAGGCGGAACTCCTTCAATTAACGGACTTTTTCGACGGCGGAATTTACGGCGCGCAGGACGATTACAAGACGTTTTCGAAAGCGCTCGTCATCTCGCGGCTGATTGAAGTCAACAAGCTCGACGGCGCGGAGTTGGTCGGCTTCGGCGACGGTTACGTCGAGATCGAAAACGTCCGCGAAGTCGGCGGTTACGCGGTCGGCGTCGCGACGAACGAAAGCGCCCCGGGCGCCGGCGTCGACGCTTGGAAGCGGGGCCGACTCCTCGAAGCGGGCGCCGACGTTATCGCGCCGGACTTCGGCGATCCGGAGCGTTTGTTCCGCTTTTTGACGACCGGAACCGACGTTTGAACGTCCTTTAACGTCGATTCCCTCCCCGCGCAAACGCCCCTTTAACGCCTCCTTTACCAGCGCAAACATCGCAAACCGCCCAATTTACCGTCGTTTTGCGCGCCGAACGCTCGGCGCTCCCGTCGCGGCGATTTTTCCCCGCCGACTTTTCGCCGTTCGCCCCTTTCCCCTATTTCCCC
>JAZNJF010000023.1:0-6676 GCA_045577885.1 Thermoguttaceae bacterium
CCCGGAACTCGGGGAGGATTTCGCCGACGACCGCGACGAGTACGAGGCGGAACACGTCTTTTGGGTTCCGGAAGTCGCGCGTTGGCAAGCGGTTGCGTCGGCGGCGCGGACGCCGGAGATCGGCGCGACGATCGACGCCGCGATGCGCGAAATCGAACGGGAAAACGACGCGTTGAAGGGCGTCCTGCCGAAAAACTTCGCGCGACCGGAGCTCGACAAACGGCGTCTCGGCGACGTCGTCGACCTCTTCACGAACGTTCAAGTCGGCGGCGCGGGCGAATCTAAAGACTTGCTTGGTCGCGTTTACGAATACTGCTTGGCGAAGTTCGCGGAGCAGGAGGGGAAACGGGCGGGCGAATTTTACACGCCGTCGAGCGTTGTTCGGGCGCTGGTCGAAATCTTGCGACCGTTCAAGGGCCGCGTTTACGACCCTTGCTGCGGGTCGGGCGGAATGTTAGTTCAGTCGTCGAAATTCGTCGAGGCGCACGGCGGTAAGTTAAACGATATTTCGGTTTACGGTCAGGAGTCGAACCCGACGACGTGGAAGATGGCGCGGATGAATTTGGCGATTCGCGGGATCGAGGCCGACCTCGGCGCCGCCAACGCGGACACGTTTTACGACGATTTGCACCCGCGCTTGAAGGCCGATTTCGCGATGGCGAACCCGCCGTTCAACCTTTCGAACTGGGGCGCGGAGGCGTTAAAGGACGACGTTCGCTGGACTTACGGATTGCCGCCGACTGGGAACGCGAACTTCGCTTGGCTGCAGCACATCGCGTCGCATTTGAATCCGAGCGGCGGGCGCGCGGGCGTCGTGTTGGCGAACGGCTCCTTGTCGTCGCAGACGGGGGGCGAGGGCGAAATCCGGCGCAAGATGGTCGAGGCGGACTTAGTCGAGTGCGTCGTTTCGCTGCCGAGCCAACTCTTCTATTCGACGCAAATCCCGGCGTCGCTTTGGTTTCTGGCGCGCAAAAAGAAGCGGCCCGGGACGACGCTCTTCATCGACGCTCGCAACATGGGGACGATGGTAACGCGCAACTCGAAGCAGCTGACGGACGCGGAGATCGCGAAGTTAGGCGAGACTTACGAAGCGTACGCCGCCGGAACGTTAGAAGACGTCAAGGGTTACGTCGCGACGGTCGAGACGGCGCAAATCGCGGCGCAGGACTATATTTTGACGCCGGGGCGCTACGTCGGCGTCGAGGAGCGCGAAGCGGACGCGGAGCCGTTCGAGGACAAGATGGCGCGCCTAACCGCCGAACTCTCGGAACTTTTCGCAAAATCCCGCGAACTCGAAACGACGATTAAAAAGAACCTGGGGGCGCTCGGTTATGAAATCTGAGTGGAAAAAACTAAATGAAGTCGCCGAGTTTATTTCTCGCGGTATAACTCCGGCATATGTTGAAAGCGACGGACTTTGCGTGCTTAATCAAAAGTGCGTTAGAAACGGCGTAGTTTCGTTAACGCCAGCTCGGTTGCACAACGTCGTTAAAAAAAAGGTCGCGCAAGATAAATATTTACGACATTGGGATATTTTAGTTAATTCTACTGGCACAGGCACGTTAGGAAGAGTTGCGCAAGTCGTTGAAGATATTTTTCCGTGTACGGTCGATTCGCATATTACTATCGTTAGACCGTCCAAAATAATAGACCCTAGTTTTTTAGGGTACGTAATGATTTGGAATCAGCCTAATATTGAAGGATTAGCGCAAGGTTCAACTGGACAAACTGAATTATCAAAACAACGTTTGGGCGAAGAAATAAAGATACCGTTTCCACCGTTGGAAACGCAGCGCAAAATCGCGGCGATTCTCTCCGCGTTGGACGATAAAATCGAACTCAACCGACGAATTAACGCGAACTTATCGGCGCAGTTGGAAACCGTTTATCGCGGTCGTTTCGCCGCCGACGATATGAAACGCGGCGGTTCGTTGGCCGATATTTGCCGATATTCGGCGGAACGGGTCGCGGTCGAAGAACTGGCGTTAGACCGATATTATTCGACGGAAAATATGGCGCCGGAAAAAGCGGGCGCGTTAGCCGCGGCTACTTTGCCGGCGGTCGCAAATGTCGTAAAGTGCCGCGCGGGAGACGTTTTAGTTTCGAATATTCGGCCTTATTTCAAGAAGATTCTTTACTGCCAAACGGATTGCGGCTGTTCGCCCGACGTGCTTTGTTTTACGCCGCAAACTCCGGAATTATCGGCGTTTCTGTTCGCGACGCTTTACGCCGACGAGTTTTTCGAGTTTATGGTTGCCGGTTCGAAAGGGACGAAAATGCCGCGCGGCGACAAAAAACAGATTATGACGTATCCGGTTGCGATTCCGACGGTCGACGAACTGAACGAATTTAACAAGTTAGCGACGCCGCTTTTAACCGAAATTGAAAATAATCGCTTAGAAAATATCGCTTTAGCCGCCGTTCGCGACGCGGCGCTTCCGCGGCTAATGTCCGGCGAAATCGACGTTTCGGACGTTTCGCTTTGAATTGCGACGGCTCGACGCGGGGAGCGGCGCGTCGAGACGGTCGGGGGTTCCGCTCGCGAAATCGGTCGACGTAAATTAAGGAATAACGCGAGATGAAGCTCGAACATTACGACGAAAATTGTTTCGAAAACGGCGTTATGTCGCTTTTCAGGGAGGAACTCGGGTACCAAACGCGACGCGGCGCCGAGGTCGAACGCGATTATCGCGAGCCGTTTTCCGAAGTCGATTTAACTCAAGCGTTGCGGCGCGTCAACCCGAATCTTCCGGACGAGGCCCTCGACGACGCCGTCCGCAAGATTCGGCATATCGAAATCGGAACCTTAACTCAACGAAACAAAGAGTTTACCGACTACCTTCAAAACGGCGTCGAAGTCCGATATTTCGAACGCGGCGAGGAGCGCTACGCCCGGGCGTATCTGCTCGACTACCGCGACCCGGAGAATAACGAGTTCGTCGCCGTCAACCAGTGGAATTACGTCGAAAACGGGCTAACAAAGCGTTTCGACGTCGTCGTTTACGTTAACGCGCTACCGCTTGTCGTCGTCGAGTTGAAGTCGCCGGTTCGGGACGGCGTCGACGCAAGCTCCGCGTATCGGCAGTTGCGCAATTACATCGCCGACGCGCCTAACTTCTTCGTTTACAACGCTTTTTGCGTGATGAGCGATATGGTTCAGTCGAAAGTCGGGACGATTACGTCCCCCGAAACGCGCTTCGCCGAGTGGAAGTCCGAAAACGGCGAGCGCCGAAGCGGCGAAACGACGGGCTTTACGCCGTATTACGTCTTATTTCGCGGCCTTTTCGAGAAGCGCCGCTTTCTCGATCTCGTCAAAAACTTCGTTTGCTTCGCGTCCGACGGCCGCTCCGACGTCAAAATTTTGGCCGGCTACCACCAATATTTCGCGGTCAAAAAAGCGGTCGAGTCGACGCGCCGCGCTCGCGAACTCGGCGACGGGAAGGGCGGCGTCTTTTGGCACACGCAAGGAAGCGGAAAGTCTTTCTCGATGACGTTTTACGCCAAAGCGATTCAAGACGCGCTCGACTCGCCGACCCTCGTCGTCCTCACCGACCGCAACGACTTGGACGACCAACTTTTTCAGCAGTTTACAAAGTGTCGCGACTTTTTGCGTCAGACGCCGGAGCGCGCCGAAACGAAGGAGGGCCTGCGCGAACTTTTGGAAGGGCGAAAAGCGAACGGGATTTTCTTTTCGACGATTCATAAGTTCTTGCCGCCCAACGAGAAAGACGAAGCGAAACGCGCCGAATGGCTCGCCCGAATTAACGAGCCGCTGACCGAGCGACGCGACGTCGTCGTTATCGCCGACGAAGCGCACCGGAGCCAATACGGGTTGCGCGAAAAATTCGACAAAGAGAGCGGGAAAACGTCGTTCGGCGCCGCGCTCTTGATTCGTAAAGCGTTGCCGAACGCGGTTTACCTCGGCTTCACCGGAACGCCGATTTCCGCCGCCGACCGCGACACCCGGGAGGTTTTCGGCGATTACGTCGACGTTTACGACATGACGCAAGCGGTCGAAGACGGCGCGACGAAGCCGGTCTATTACGAGAGCCGCGTTATTAAACTCGGACTAAACGCCGAGAATCTGCGACTTATCGACGAAGAATACGACAAGCTGGCGCAAAACGCCGAGTCGGAGGCGATCGAACGGAGCAAGCGCGAACTTTCCGGACTCGACGCCGTGTTGGGACACGACGCGACCGTCAACGCCCTTGTCGACGACGTCTTGGCGCACTACGAAGGGAACCGCGCCAACCTCTTGACCGGCAAGGCGTTAATCGTCGCGTACAAACGGGAAATCGCGATGAAAATTTATCGCCGCATTCTCGAACTTCGGCCCGGTTGGGGGGAGAAGGTCGCCGTCGTGATGACCGGCTCGAACGACGACCCGGAGGATTGGAAGCCGATTATCGGCGATAAAAAGCGGAAAAACGAGCTGGCGCAACGCTTTAAGGACGACGCCGGGCCGCTGAAAATCGCGATCGTCGTCGATATGTGGCTGACCGGATTCGACGTGCCGTCGCTGGCGACGATGTACGTTTATAAACCGATGAAGGGACACAACTTAATGCAGGCGATCGCCCGCGTCAACCGCGTTTTTCCGGAGAAGGAGGGCGGCCTCGTCGTCGACTACGTCGGGATCGCGTCGGCGTTGAAGGAGGCGATGAACGAGTACACCGAGCGCGACCGCGAGAATTACGGCGATTTAAACGTTGCGAAAACGGCGCTTGCGACGTTCCGGGCGAAGCTCGAAGTTTGTGGCGACCTGACGCGCGGCTTCGATTATTCCGAGTTCGTCGACGGTTCCGACTTGGCGCGCGGTAAAATTATCGCCGACGCGGTCGATTTCGCGCTGGCCAAGGACGCGTCGCAAGCCGGCCTCAAAGAAGAAGAACGGTTAAGTCGCGTCTTGGCGAAAGAAGCGCTGGCGATGAAAAAGGCGCTTTCCCTTTGCGCGTCCCTCGTCGAGGAGACGGAGCGTCGCGAGGCGGCGTTTTTCGAAGCGTTGCGGTCGGTTTTGGTTCGGTTCGCGACCGTCGGCGGCGCCGGAGGGAAGAAACTCGGGCTTTTCGAAATCAACGACCAGATCAACGAGCTGTTGAAGCAAAGCCTTAAAAGCGAAGGAGTTGTGAACCTCTTCGCCGACGTTCGCGACGAGTTTTCGCTCTTCGACCCGGAGTTTATGGCCGAGATCGCGAAGATGAAGCGCCGGAACTTAGCCGTCGAGTTGCTCAAACGCCTAATCGCCGAGCAGATCAAGGTTTACCGTCGGACGAACGTCGTCCAAGCGAAGAAGTTTTCGGAGCTTTTCTCCGACGCGACGCGGCGTTATTTCGACGGCCTCCTTACCAACGAAGAGACGATCGCCGAGTTGCTAAACCTCGCGAAGGAAATTGTCGACGCGGCGGCTCGCGGCGAAGAAATGGGGCTAACTCCCGAAGAAAAAGCGTTTTACGACGCGCTCGCGCAACCGAAAGCGGTTCAAGATTTTTACGAGAACGAACAACTTGTCGCGCTGACGAAAGCGTTGACCGAGGAACTGCGACGCAACTTAACGATCGACTGGCGACGTAAGAAAAGCGCGCGGGCCGATATGCGCCGAATGGTAAAGCGTTTGCTGAAACGGTTTAAGTATCCGCCGGAAGAGGCCGCCGACGCGCTCGACGCCGTCTTGGCGCAGTGCGAAACTTGGGCCGACAACGTTTCGCTCGCGTCCGACGCCGAGCAAAATTGACACGACGTCGCGCCTTGGCGCGCTTCCAAACGTCGCGACAAGGCGAAGCGGTTTAAGGCGTTCAAGAAACGTCGGCGTCGGCGTCGCGGCGGGCGAGATCTTCGGCGATTTTTTCGACGGCGAGTTCGATCGGCGAGTCGACGAAATCGGTCGCTTGGCGGAGCGTTTCCAATTCGGCGATTCGGCGGTTGCGCGACGCGGCGTCGAGGAACCAATCGGCGAGAATCGCGGCGGCTTCGTCGCTGCGGTCGTTCGGCGAAATGAACTCCGGGAAGAGCATCAAAGCGCGTTCGCGGGCGGTGTGTTCCGTTTGCTTGGCGAATTCGCCCTTCGGGTAAAACGGCGTTTCGCCCGGGACGCGGGAAATCGCCAGCAAGTTCGTCAGCGTGATGTATTTAACGCGTTTCAAAAATCGAAGCGCAAAATGTTGCGGTTTTCCGATGCGATAAAGGATTACCGTCGGCTTGCAGAGCGATAAAAGCTCGATCGAAACGGAGCCGGAAACCGCCAAGCAACACGTCGCCGCGCGCATCAACTCCGGCGTTTTGCCGACGTGAACCGGGTAATCGAGCCCGCGACGCTCCAATTCGGCGCGAACGACGGCGGCGTGTTCCTCTCGAAACGCCGCGACGACCGGGCGAACGTTCGGCGCAGCCGCGACGACTTTTTGCGCCGTCGTCAGCAAGTCGGCGAGGTTCCCGGTTACTTCTTGGTTGCGCGAACCCGGTAAAATCGTTAAATACTGCGCGCCTTGACTCGGCGAAGCGGGGGACGACGGCGCGACGGCGTTCGAAGCGGGGGAAATGAGGAGCGGTTGGGCGGTCGCGGCGGCGGTTTCGGCGTTAAAATCGGTTTTATCGGTCGAGTCGGCTAACGACGGCGCGGTCGAACGTCCGTTTTCGGCGCTTCCGAGGTCGGCGAGGAACGCCGCGTCGATTTGCG
>JAZNJF010000024.1:0-5700 GCA_045577885.1 Thermoguttaceae bacterium
GTGGTCGATTTTGCCGAGTTTGGCGAAAAAAGCCGGGTACGAGCAGGGGAGCGGCGTCGACGTCAACCCGATCTCGCCGGAGACCGCCGCCGAGCGGTTGCGCGCCGTTTGGAACGACGCCGAAATTTAACGGCCGCCCGTCTTTAACGACTTCGAAGCGTTTCGGAGGCGGCGTTTGCGATTCGAGCGACGCCGCCGTCCGCGCGGCGTTTTCTCGACAAAACTTGTCGACTTTAACTTGTTGAAGGAGAGGAAAATGCCGCGTTCGTCGTCGAGCGAAAAGCGCGTTCCGGACGTTCCGCGTCCGGCGAAACCGATTTCGTCGTTTTACCGTTGGGAGTTGCTCGCGCTTCTCTTTTTGGCGTACTTCTTCCATCAGTCGGACCGCGCGATTTACGGCGTCGTCGCGACGTCGATTAAGTCGGAGTTTCACTTAAGCGACCAAACGCTCTACATGACGCGAACGATCATGTTCGCGCTGATGGCGTTGGTCGTTCCTCTGGCCGGTTTCGTCGGCGACAAAGCGAACAAACGCAAGCTCTTGATCGGCTGTCTTTTCTGTTGGAGCGCGGCGACGCTCTTGACCGGCGCGTCTTGGAGCGTTTTGGCGTTGATTCTTTTCAACAGCGTCGGCTTGGTCGTCGCGGAGGCGTTTTACGGCCCGGCGTCGACGAGTTTGATTGCGTCGTATCATAAGGAAACGCGGTCTTTAGCGTTGTCGATACACCAGACGGCGGTTTATTTGAGCGTTATCTTCTGCGGCTTGGTCGGCGGCTGGTTGAGCGAACATTTGAGTTGGCGCGCGGCGTTTTGGACGTTTGGCGCGATCAGCGTGTTGATCGGCTGTCTCTTGATCGCTCGGCTCCGCGACCCGGCGAAAGACGGCGGCGTCTCGGACGAAAACGCGACGGACGAGAAAGGCGTTAAGTCGAGCGGCGACAAAGTTTCGGTCGGCGAGTTCCTTGGGATGATTTTCCGCAATCCGTCGGCGCTTTGCTTGACGGTCGGTTTTACCGCGATCGTGTTCGTCAACAACGCTTATTTGAACGTCGTTCCGAAGTTCCTTCAAGACCGTTTCGCGCTGACGCCGACGAGCGCGGGCTTTCACGGGATGTTTTGGCATCATATCGCGGCGTTGATTTTCATCTTCGTCGGCGCTTGGTTGAGCGACCGGGTTTCGCGTCGTTTTCCGACGTTCCGTCCGAAGTTGCAATGCTTGGCGATGGCGCTCGGCGTTCCGGTCGTCGCGGCGATGGGGCGGGCCGGTTCTCCGGAGGCGCTTTTCGGACTTTTCTTCTTGATGGGCGTTTGCCGCGGTTTTTACGAGTGCAACACGCACGCGGCGGTTTTTGAGACGGTTCCGGCGAAGTACCGTTCGACGACGGTCGGCTTTATGATTATGTTCGCGTTCCTGATCGGTTCTTGGTCGGCGCAGATGGTCGGGGCTTGCGTCGACTCGTCGGTCGCGGCGTCGGTCGCGGAGCTGGGCGAAGAGGCGGGCCGGGCGCAAGGGTACGTCGACGGCTACCGAACCGCTTTTACCGCCTTGTCTTGCGCTTGGCTGATCGGCGCGATCTGCGTCGGTTTCGCGGCGTTCGGCACGTTCGCTCGCGACCGTCAAAAGCGAATCGACGCGGAAGCCGCCGCGAACGTAAACCACGACGAAACCGCCGCTTAACCTTTTTGAAAGCGGCGCGAAAAGAAGACGATAGGAAAACGAAGGCAATAAGCGTTTTGAGGGAAAAATGGCTGAACGCAATCGATTTATTCGTATGGGAACGGCGTTTCTCGACTTCGTGAAAACGATAACGCGAAGAGACGTCGGTTGGTTTGCCAAACTCAAGAGCGTTCTATTGAGCCTCGCGACCCTTGGGAGTTTTATCGTTCTTGCGGACGATTTTGGCGATATTGTCGGCAAATATTGGAACGGCGCGGTCGATCAAATAGCCGACGAGCGAAGAGACGAAACGATTTCCGAGAACGCGATCGAAACGCGGCGCGGAGACGAAACGATTTCCGCGAACGCGATCGAAACGCGGGGCGGAGACGAAACGATTTCCGCGAACGCGATCGAAACGCGGCGCAGAGACGAAACGATTTCCGCGAACGCGATCGAAACGCGGCGCGGAGACGAAACGATTTCCGCGAACGCGATCGAAACGCGGCGCGCGGTCTTGATCGGCGTCGACGATTACGCGGTCTTGCCCGACCTGAAGTACGCCGGCGCCGACGTCGAATTGATTCGCGAACGACTATTGACGTTGGGATTCGCGGAGAAGAACGTCGTCGTGTTGACGATGCAAGCCGGCCAAAACGACGAGGCTCGCTTGCCGAATCGCGCCAACATCGAACGGGAAATCGCCAAAACGCTCGAAGCGACCGGTCCGAACGACGCCGTTTTCTTTTTCTTTTCCGGACACGGTTTTCAAACGCGGGAGTTCGACGGTTTCGAGCCCTACGTCGGGTTTGCGCCGTCCGACGCGACGCGAAAAAGAAACGGCGTCGTCGATTTCGCGTCGACGTTTTCTCTATCGCGATTTTTCGTGCGCTTGGCGAAGACGGAGGCGCGTTTCAAATGGGTCGTCGTCGACGCTTGTCGCGAGCAAATCGACCCGAACGGCGCGGCGACGGCGAACTCGACGTCGGAGCGTCGGCGCGGCGGTTTAAGCGACGATTCGCCGGCGTTGGGGAAACTGACCGCGCCGACCGGTTCGGTTGTTTTGCAAAGTTGCGACAAAGGGCAATACAGTTACGAAGACGACGAATTGAAACACGGCATTTTTACCTATTATTTGGCTGAAAGTCTTACTAAAAAAGGGGATATAAACAACGACGGCGAAGTTACGCTTCTCGAAGTAGTAACGCGAACGTCGACGGAAACGAAGCGCGCGAAACCGACGCAAACGCCCTATTGCGATATCGAAGCAACCGACGTAGAATTGCTCGACTTTAAGAAAGTCGAGGACTCGGGGCCGAGCGGCGAGAAAACGAAAGACGGCGCGCAAGAGTTGGAATCGGGCAAAACGACGAACGTTTTAGAAAAGACGCCGCGAGACGCGCGCGGGCGGGCGTTCGTCGAGATTCCGAGCGGCGCTTTTGAAATGGGGAGCGGAGAATTGGCGCGCGCAAGGAGATCGAGAAGCTTTTCGGGGAGATTGCCGAACAATGTCGCGCTAGACGAAATGCCGCGCGACGCGGAGGTGAAAATAACCAAACCGTTTTATATGGCGCGTTTCGAAACGACGAAAGCCGAGTTCGCGGCGTTTGTCGAAGCGACCGGATACGAAACGACCGCCGAAAAAGAGGGACGTTGTTTAGCGCTCGACAAAGAAACAAACGAAATCTTATTCGTCGAGGGCGCGAACTGGCGCCGGCCCGGGTTTGCGCAAGGGGACGACGAGCCGGTCGTATGCGTAAGTTGGGACGACGCGCAAGCGTTCGTCGCGTGGCTGAATAAAAACGCGACTTTTTCGGAAGAACTTGGGTTCAAACCGTTTTATCGCTTGCCGACCGAGGCGGAGTGGGAGTACGCTTGTCGGGCGGGGACGGAAACGACCTATTTCTGGGACGAACGCCCTTCGAGCGGCGCGGGATTTTTGAACGCCGCGGACTCGTCGAGCCGTTTTACGGTCGAAGCTCCGTATCCGTTTGACGACGGTTTTGTTGCGACGGCGCCTGTCGGGAGTTTTAAGCCGAACAATTGGGGCCTTTACGATATGCTGGGCAACGTGGCCGAGTGGTGCGCCGATTGGCGCGGGGCGTACCAAGACGAGGACTGCGTCGATCCAAAGGGACCGGAAGAGGGAACGGAGCGCGTATTGCGAGGCGGCGGATGTTGGCACGGCGTTTACGAAACGACTTCGTCGAGTCGCGCGAGTTCGCGTCCGGACGTCGGATTTTCGGCGACCGGATTTCGGTTGGTGGTCGAACGAGCTAAAACGCCGAAAAAGCGACGAGCGTTCGTTGTCTTGATCGGCCTTGATAAGTATCGAGACGAAGATATTCCCAGACTTGAATGCGCCGTCGCCGACGTGAAAAAGATGCGCGACGCGTTGATTGAAATCGGGGTCGAACCGGACAATATCCTAACGTTAACGAACGATGAAGCCGATCGCGAAACGATTTTAAAGGCTTTGACGATAGCGACGGGCATGACGAAACCGGGCGACGCGTTGTTGGTGTTGTTTAGCGGACATTCCTATCGGAGGATTCCGGAGGGGCGAATAAGCTTTTTTTTACCGTACGACGTGAATACGAGCGATTGGGAGACGAGCGCGCTTCGCGTCGACGAATTACTGGAGATTATTGCTAGCGACGACGCAAAATATAGGACGGTTCTAATCGACGCCGCGCACGGCGGTATTTCGTTTGCGGAACCGGTTTCGGACGGCGCGCGCGGTTTCGCTTATTTTCACGCGAGTTCGTTTGACGAATTGGCGTGGGAATTAAGCGAACCGGCAAAAGGAAGCGTTTTTACGCATTTTGTTGTCGAGAGTATTTTAGAAGCCGCGAGGCGCGGCGACGATCCGACCGCCGCAAGCGTGTGGGAATACGCGGCGCCGCGAACGAGCGAGTATCAGGCGCGACGTAGGATGACCGGTTTGACGCAAACGCCGTTTTGTCGTTTGGCGGGGCCCGATTTTCCGCTTGCGGGAGACGAGGTCGAATCGAACTAAAAACGTTTATTAAAGAATGGCAACGATAAAGTTGAAACGAATGAAGGCAAGTTGGGCGAGCTTTATCGTCGGCGTCGCGGCGTTTATGGTCGTCGCGGCGTTGAACGACAGAGTTTGGGCGAAAATATACCCGGAAAACCGGGAGAGTAATCTTGTCGCGTTGTGCGTGGGCGTCGACGAATATCAAGATAAGCGGCTTCCTAAATTACTATTTTGCGCCGACGACGCGAAAAAAATGGTCGATGTTTTGCGCGACGTCGGAGCGAGGGAAAAAGCGTGTTTTGCGTTGACGAATCGAGGGGCGACAAACGTCGAGATTCGTCAAGAAATCGACGCGATATTGGACGACGCGGGTCCGGAATCAACCGTTGTTATTTTGTTGGCCGGCAACGGTTTTGAAACGAAAGACGGCGAGGTTTGGTTCTGTCCGAGCGATTTCGACGCGGATAACTGGGAGGAAACGGCGATTTCGATCGGGGAGTTGCGCGATCGTTTAATCGACGACGACGCGCGTTTTAAGTTGCTAATCGTCGACGCTTGTCGAGAGTTGTCGCCGTTCGAAACAAAGTACCAAAGACGGGCGCTTTCTCGGGCGACGCGCGCAATCAAACCCAAAAGCTCGTTCGCGCTTCTTTTTAGTTGCCAAAGCCTTGGTCGCGCTTACGAAGATCAAACGTTGGACGGCGGCGTTTTTACGCATTTTATCGCGGAAACGTTGCGAGAGCGTCGAGGCGGCGGTCTTAGAGTTTCGGGGCTTTGGCGCGCGGCGTCGCAAAAGACGCGAGATTGGACGAAGAAAGGGGGATTCGTTAAGGAACAAATTCCAACTTGCGATATCGAGGGCGTTGATTTTTTCATTGGATACGAACCTTCGCCGTCCGACAAATAGAAGATATTTCGCTTGGTCGACGGCGGAACGGCAAGCGGCGCAAGGTCGCGTTGAGGTGGCGATCGAACGGCGCGATACTTGGAACTGGTAATATAACAAACTTTACGCTCGGAAAGGAAATGCGATGGAAACTTC
>JAZNJF010000025.1:0-1642 GCA_045577885.1 Thermoguttaceae bacterium
GGGGCCGGAGCGGTCGGAGCCGGGGCGGCCGGAGCCGGAGCGGCGGGGTCTTGAGCGGCGGGGAGACCTTGCGGCGTCGGTTCGGTCTTCGCTTCGACGTAAGATTCGGCGGCGACGATTTCGTCGATGATCTTCGCGATCTTCGCGTGTTGCGCCGGGCGCGCCCAGAAAACGACGCGGTTCGGCGACGTCGAGTCGGAAACGCGAACGGCGTCGCGCATGTCCGCCGAACTCGCCAGTTGAGCGTAAATTTGCGTAAAGCGGGCGACTTGGCGCGTCGTGAGGCGATAAACCTTCAGCTCGCGTTGGTATTCCGGCGCTTCCGCGCTCGCTTCGAAGTCGGCGAGCGTTTTCGCGACGATTTCGTGTTCCGCTTGCGTCGCGATCACGAGGAGACCGCCGTCGGTCGTCGGCGTCGGTTGCGCGAACGGCGCGACGGTGCGCAGCGCTTGCATGATCGCCGGGTCGAGCGTCGCCGACGCCGAACGTTGATTTTGGAAACGGTAAACTTTAACGACCGGCGCTTCTTCCGGCGCGACTTCGGTCGTCAGCGACGCGAACGTCGCGGCGATCTTTTCGTGTTCCGCCGCCGTTCCGACGACGAAAATTTTACGCGCTTCGGCGTTCAGCTCGATTTGAGCGTCCGGCGCCATTTGTTGCAGCGCGTCGACGATTTGCGTGTAAAGCGTCGATTGCGACGGCGCGCCGAACGCTCCGCCGCGCATACGGCGGGAGAACGCCCAAATGTCGGACGCGGACGCGGCGGCCAAACGGTCGAGCGGGTAAACCTTCGCGATCGCGTTCTTCGCCGGGTCGGCGCCTTGCTTCAGACGGTCGATCAAACCGCCGATAATGTTCAGCTGGCTCGGGCGAGCGAGGTAGTGCAGAACGTTCGATTGCGGGTTGTACAGCGATTTCGCTTCCGGCGCGAAGACGTCGATTTGCGCTTTGACCGTGTTGTACGCGACGCCTTCGAGCGGGAACTCGCGCCATTCCGGGACTTCCGGAGCGCGGCCCGGGCCCGGGCGATGTTGCGGCGGAGCCGGCGGCGGGTCCGGGTTGTGAACCGACATCGCGGCGGCGTAGATTTCGCGCAACGCGTTGACCGAGTCGACGACGAGGAGCGAGTTTCCGCCTTGCGAACGCAAGAAGCAATACGGCCCTTGGAACGGCGCGATCGTTTGGCGAACGGCGTTCATACTGCGGCGTTCGAGCGGAATCGTCAGCGCGACGTAGTCGAAACGGGTTTGGTTCGGCAGGTCTTCCGGCGTGATTTTCGGCATGTATTGAAGCGGCAGGCTTCCGGTGCGGAAGTCGTGCAGAATCAACATTTCGTTGTAGCGGAAAAGCGTGTAGCCTTGGAAGTTAAGGCGACCGTTGACGATGTCGAGCGCGTCTTTCGGCTGATACGGCGTGCTGTCGTTGTAGGTGAACGTGCCTTGCGGCGGCGCCGACATCACCAACTGCAGACCGACTTCGGACGCGAGCCACTTCAACACGTCTTCCCAACGCTCTTTATTGAAGCGCAACGTGATCGTTTTTTCCGAAACGCCGCGTTCGAAACGCTCGATTTGTTCGGCGGTGAGAACCGCTTTCAACGCTTCTTCGGAAGCGGCGGTGATCGCGTTCCATTCCGATTTGT
>JAZNJF010000026.1:0-7035 GCA_045577885.1 Thermoguttaceae bacterium
CCGCGCTCCTCCTCCGGGCCGACGTAAAGCGCCGACGGCAGTTTATCGCGCCGCTCGATCGTCGAAGTCGCGACAAATTGCGGAATTTCGAGAACGCGCGGCTCCTCGTCGCTTGCTCCGTCGGTCGGCAAATACGCCAACTCGCAGTTCGACGTTCCCAAGTCGACCCCGACGACGTATTTCGCCGACGCCGCAAAACCGCTAAATTCCGCGTATTTTTCCGAATGTTCGCCGTCTCGATTCATCGTCGTTCCCTCCTGAAACTCGTCGCGCAAGTTTCGCCGCGCAAGCGAAAATCTCCGATTTTGTCGTTATTATTAATAAGGCGTCATAAGAAGCCCGGCGGCAAACGTTTCAACCGACGCAAACGCCGCCCGACGCCCGCGTTCGCCGTCCCGGTCGAAACGGCTCCCCTTATTATACGCGATTTTTTATTTTTTATAAGGAGGTCGTTCTTTCTTTCGACCGTTTCGTTCGCGACGCGCCCTTTTATTCCGCTTATTTTGCCTATTCCGCCGATTCTAACGTTTCAACGCGGCAAACGCAACCGAACGCTCGAACCGTCCTCGGCGATTTCCAACATTTCGCGCAACTCGTCGAACGAACGGACGACGACGGCGGCGTTCTCGTACTCGTCGAGCGAGTGCCCGGCGCTGAAAAAGCCGACCGTCGCCGCTCCGGAAGCGGCGCCCGCGTCGACGCCGTTTCGCGCGTCGTCGATTACGACGCAATTTTCCGCCGAAACGCCGAGTTTTTTCGCCGCCGTCAAGAAAATCTCCGGCGCCGGTTTCCCGTTTTTCACTTCGTCTCCGGCAACGACGCGGTCGCCGAACAGCTCGCGAACGCCGAGCCAACGCAAAATATGCTCGACGTTTTCTCGCGGCGCCGACGAACCGACGGCGATCTTAACGCCGCGCTCCGCTAGATAACGAATAAAGTCAACGGCGCCCGCTATCGGCGTCGTATGCGTCGCGACGCTCTCCCGAAACGCCGTCTCTTTGCGGTCGACGATCGCCGCGATCTCCGTCGGGTCGGTCGGCGGATTCGCGCCCCAATGCCGAGCGACAATCGCGTCGGAAACCATCCCGAAAGTCGCCCAAAACGCCTCTTCGGTAAAGTTTACCCCGTCTTCCTCCGCGACGATTCGCCAGCTTTCCCAATGCGCCGCGCCGCTGTCGATCAACACGCCGTCCATATCGAAAATAACGCCCATTTTATCCCCGCTTCTTAATCGTCAAAATCCGCCGTTCTTGCCGAATCATTGTCGTTCCGCCAATTCGACGCGCTTATTCGTCTTATCGCGCCGTATTAATATATTACTCTTATTTTGCCAAGTCTCGCCTTTTCGTCAAGCGCTCGACGCGGCGCCAAGAGCCGAAAATCGAATTATTATTCGCTCCGCCGCTCCGTTTTTCGACGACGCGCGTTCAAAGGTCGGAATCGACAAGCGAATTCTCCCGTCAAAAACCGCGCCGCCGTTTTATTCCGCCCGTTTTTCCTTTCCCGCAAAGTCGAATCGGGCGTCCCAAAGAACTTCAAAAAACGACCGTTTATAACGCCGACGCCGAATTTAACGTTGACGCCGACGCGACTAAACGTTAAGATAGAAAAGAAGAATCGATTTTAACCCCTAAAAACAACTGAAACAGTCGTCTTTAGCCGCTACCAACCGCCTATTTTAACCTACATATAGGGACTTTAAAGAAGTTTAACCAAAATAAAAAAATCCCTCTTGAAGAATCGCGCGAGCCGTGTATATTAAACGCGTAACTTGCATTCTCCTTCAAATTCAAATTGAGTGACGTTTTTTTGAGTTTGAAAAAATGATTTTTGACGAACAAAACAACGTTTGACGCGTTCTTGGCGGTTCGCGTTCCGGCGTTTTTTGTTACCGGCGTTTTGTCGCTCCCCCCTTTTCCTCGCGAAACATTTAGGCTTGCGGTCGTTTCCCAACGGTCCTTTTCTCGCTTAGAAGGTTTCGTCTTGTTGTCGGAAGACGGGCGCGCGACGAGGCCAAATTTAGCGTCTTTGCGTTGGAACGGTTGTTTCGAACGCGCCTCTTTTGCGACGATCGGCGTTCGTTGCGAAAGCGGTCGTTCGGTTCGGTTGGCGTCGAATCGATATTCGTTCGCGTTCCGGCGTTAAACGTTTTCCGTCGTTTTGCGGCGTCGTTCGATTTTTAATTATTTAGGTCGCGACGTCGCTCGGCGGCGTTTGTCGTCTTTTTTCCATTCGCTTTATAGCGATTTTACGGATTAAAGGGGGCGAACCGCGTCGCAAAACGAGAAAGCGGAGGCGAGCCAAGTCCGTCGGGACGGGGCGTTTTTGCGCGGTCGGTCGTCAAAAATCGCTTTGCAAGGAGCGCAGAATGTTCTCTCGTCAGTCCCAAAGAAAACCTCGTATCGGTCTCAATATGGCGTATAAGCCGGAACGCAACGGGGTTCAGGGCGTTAGTTATATTTTTGACAGTTATACGGATTCCGTCGTCGAAGCCGGCGGCGTTCCCGATCTTCTCCCCGTTTGCAATAATTTCGACGTTATCCTTGAAAAACTCGACGATTTGGACGGAGTCGTTTTTGTCGGCGGCGGCGACCTCGACCCGCGCAACGACGGCTACATGTTGCACCCGTACACCCGTCCGATGGCCGCGGAACGCGAAAAATTCGACCGCGCTTTGATGCGCGAAGTCGCTCGTCGTCGCCTCCCGGTTCTCGCGATCGGCGTCGGCATGCAACTCCTTAACGTCGAGCAAGGCGGCACCCTTTTCCTTCATATTCCGGACGACGTCCCGCGCGCTTTTCCGCACCGCGACCCAATGGATCCCTACCACCGACACGGCCTCGTCGTCGAGAAAAACTCGCTTCTCGACCGAGTGTACGGCGACAACGACGTTCGCGTTTCCAGCGCGCACCACATGGCCGTCGACGACGTCGCCCCGAATTTCCTCGTTTCCGCGCGTTGCCCCGGCGACAACGTCGTCGAAGCGCTCGAATCGACCCGCGAAGACTGGCTCGCCGTCGGCGTCCAATTCCACCCGGAATCGATCGCCGCGTCCGTTCTCGACCGTCGCATTTTCCACGAGTTCGTTAAAGGGGTCGCCGAGTTCCGACAAACGGGCCGCAATCCCTTTCTTTGGACGCCCGTAAAACCGGAACGTTCCCAAATTTCGGAAAAATCGCGCAAGAACCTTTATCCGACTCGCGACGCGTCGTCGGAAATTACGCTGATTTAAGCCGCGCTCCCCCGATTTTCGCTCGTTTTCCCCGACGAGAACGAGCGAAAATTCGGTTCGATCGGCGCGTTCGTTAAATTTTAGCCGATCCTTAAAATTCGCGTCGTCCGTCGTCCTTTCCGCAACAACCGATATCGCCCAACTTTTCGCCGTTAAATTTTATTGTTAGAGCCGCCCGAAGCGCGAACTTAAGTTCGCCTTCCCTTATTTTTCCGGTTCGTCGCCGCGTCGAGCCTAAAAACGGAGCGTTCGATGTTTTTTTTCAAAAATAAAACCCCGGCTTTGTCGTCGTCCGTCCATTGGTTCGTCGGCGTTCACGTTTCGTCCAACGCGCGCAAGCTCGAAACGGCGCTCGTCGGCTTGGAAGCGGCTCGTCCCGGCGCCGGCGTTCTCCTCCAAAAGAGCATGTCGTTCGACTTACCGGAAGAAATTTTTACGGCGTTCGACGAACTGCGCGCTCAACTCGACCTCGAACGCGAAGCGGAACCGTCGCCGGAAACGCCCTCCGATTTAACCCAGCTTTTCCAAATTCGCGTCATGTTGGCGACGCTCCAAGTCGAAGCGCTCGACGCTCTCCTCGCGGAAACCAACGTTCGACGCGAAGACGTCGTCGCCGTCGCGATCAACGACCCCGGCGTTTGGACCCGTCCCGCCGATTTGGACGCGCCGCCGACCCGATACGGACTCGCCGACGGCGCGCTCTTGGCGGAAAAAACCGGTCTCAACGTCGTCGACGGCTTCGTCGGCAAAGATTGGTCGACCGACGGGCGCGGTCTCCCCGTTTTCGCGTTGCCGTACTGGATTTTACTCGGCGGTTCCGAACGCGACCGTCTCCTGCTCGATCTCGGCGAAACGGCGCGCTGGACGTATATCCCGTCGTCGACGGTCGACAAAAAATCTTGGGCTCGCGTCGCGTTTCAAGAAGTCGTCCCCTGCGGTTCGCTCCTGAACGCGCTAACCGAAGCGACGACGAAAGGTCAAACGCAACTCGACGTCGGCGGACGCCTTTCCGTGCAAGGAAGCCGGAGCGCCGAACTTCTCGACTTTTGGCGGGAAGCTCGGCGGGCGCTGGGCAAGGACGCCCTTCCGCCCCGTTATTTTTCGTCCCCCCTTTCGTCGACGCTCGACGCGTCGTTCTATTTGGAGGCCCTTCAAAAGGACGATTCGCGCCGTTTCAACGCTCTCGACGCCCTTTGTTCGGCGGTTCATTACATCGCCGAGTCGATCGCGGAAAACGTCGAAGCGAACGCCGCCCGTTTTAACGAGCCGTTCGACGTCGTGTTGACCGGCGCCGCGAAGCAAAACGGACTCCTTTTCAACCGACTTTCCGCCCTTTTTACGCCGCGCCAGTTCCACTCGCTCGACGAATACGGCTTCCTTGAAGATTCGTTCGACGCGGTCGCCGTCGCGACGTTGGGCGCCCTCTTCGCGGCGGGCGTTCCCGCGTCCCTTCCGCAACTGACCGGCGCGTCCCGCGAATCGCTTCTCGGACGCGTTTCCCCCGGAACGCCCGAAAATTGGAAGCGTTTTTGGCAATTTCGGCTCGTTTAAACGGCGCGACCGTCAACCTCCCGACAACCGTCGCCATCCAAACGATCATTAAAATCGACTCAAACGTTCAAGTTGGCGGTTCCGTTTAGTCGACTAACCTCGTCGACATTTAATATAAACCGCCCAATCTCGTTTGTCAAGCGTCGTCGACGCCTTTTTCCCGCGTCGACGGCGTTATTTTCGTTATTGTCGTCGACATATCCTCCTAATTACCCAATTTCGTTAAAATTGCCTTTCAAATATTGCCGACGTCGCCCTTTTTCCCCTTGTCGTCATTTTTTCGCCGCCGCCCATTCACTCTTTTTTCCTTAAATCTCCCAGCTTCTCCATTTTTCCCTTTTTGTCCGGCGCGACGCGTTAATATCGGCGCAAACGTCGCGACCGTTCGACGATTTTTCTTGAAAAAAGACGGTTTTTCTTCGCGTTCCCTTGTTTCGCGGGCCGATTTCGGTTATATTAGGTAAAAAGAAAACGGCCAAAAACGCTCGACGGTTTCCCCTTTTCGCAGTCGACCGCGACGACGTTCCGTTCGCCCCAACGCCGAACGATTCGGCCGTCGGCGGCGCCGTCCGTTGTTTTCGCGCCGTTCCTCCATTCGCCATTCGCCCAAAAGCGGTTTTTTACGCGAGAAAGCGCTTATATGTCCGAAAAAACAATTTTCAAACGCATTATCGATAAAGAGATTCCGGCGTCGATCGTTTACGAAGACGACCTCTGCTTAGCGTTTCACGACGTCGCGCCGCAAGCGCCGGTTCACGTCCTCGTCATCCCGAAAAAAGAACTCCGTTCGCTCGACGACGTCGAACCGGAAGACGCGCCGTTAATCGGGCATATTTTCGCCGTCGTTCGCCGTCTAGCGCGCGAACTCGGCGTCGCCGAAGGGGGGTACCGCGTCGTCTCAAACTGCGGTCAAAACGCGATGCAGACGGTTCCGCACCTTCATTTTCACCTGATCGGCGGACGCGGTTTCGCTTGGCCGCCGGGGTAATTCGCGCGCCGTTGTTTCAAACGTTTTTCAAAGTCGCCGCCTAACGCCGTCGTCGCCCTTTTTCGCGACGCATAGAGTTTTTACGTCAAAATAAAATGAACGAAACCGACAAATACAACGACTATAAGTATCATATCGAAACGAATAAAGAGGCCTTCCTCTCGCAATGGTTCGAGGCGCTCCGCATTCCGAGCGTCAGCGCCCAACGCGAACATAAGGACGACGTCCGCCGAATGGCCGACTGGCTCGTTTCGTTCCTCCGGGCGAACCTCGGCTTGAACTCGCGAACGATCGAAACCGGCGGCGCTCCGCTCGTTTACGCCGAATCGCCGAAAATCCCCGGCGCTCCGACCGTCCTTATTTACGGCCATTACGACGTTCAACCGGCCGAGCCGTTCGAAGAATGGGTTTCGCCGCCCTTCGAACCGACGATTCGCGACGCTAAAGTTTACTGCCGCGGCGCGAACGACGACAAGGGCCAATGGAGCGCGCACCTCTGCGGCCTTCAAACTTACTTGGCGGTCAACGGTTCCTTCCCGATTCAAATCAAGTTCATCCTCGAAGGCGAGGAAGAAGTCGGCAGCGACGGTCTTTCGACCTTCCTCGGCGTCGAAAAGAACCGTCAACTCTTGGCTTGCGACGCGATCGTCGTCAGCGACACGTCGGCGGCGGGCCCCGGAATTCCGGCGATCACTTACGGTCTGCGCGGCGTCGTCGGTTTCGAAGTGAAGACGATCGGTCCGAATCGCGACCTTCACTCCGGCATTTACGGCGGTTCCGTTTACAACCCGGCGATCGCGTTGGCGAAAATTATCGACTCGATTATCGACGAGAACGGCAAGATTCAAATTCCCGGCTTTTACGACGACGTCGTCGAAATTTCGCCGATGGAACGCGAAGCGCTCGCCGGCAACCCGTTCGACGAAAAGGAAAATAAGGCGCATATCGGAATCGACGCGGAGTTCGGCGAGCCGGAATATACGACGCTCGAACGTCGCGGCGCGCGTCCGGCCTTCGACGTCAACGGTCTCACCAGCGGTTATCAAGGCGAAGGAGGCAAAACGATCATTCCGAGTTGGGCGTCGGCGAAGATCACCTTCCGCACCGTCCCGAACCAAGATCCGGAAAAGATTCGCGAAGGTCTCCGCCAACACCTCGCGAAGGTAACGCCGCCGGGAATCAAAACCGAGCTGACCTGTTCGCAAGGCTCCGGCGGGATGGTGATTCCGCTCGACGGCCCGTTCATCGTCGCGGCGAGCGACGC
>JAZNJF010000027.1:0-3294 GCA_045577885.1 Thermoguttaceae bacterium
CGCGGCGCGCTCGGTTCGAGGACTAAAAATAAAACGAAACGCCCGGCGACGCGGCTTTCGAACCTTCGTTCTTTATACCGCGTCCTCTCGTTAAAATCAAGCTTTTTCGCTCAAATCGCGACAAAATTGCAAAATCGCCGAAAATAACGCGCCGGCGACTTCGGCTTTCGAGTCGGCGGCGCGGCGACGACTTTACCTTGCTGAGCGGCGACGCGGCGACTTCAAACGTTCTCGCCGCCCAATCGACGACTCGGAAAATCGCGACGTTAACCAAACGTTAATCTTTGCAATATTTACGTTCGAATCGACGCAAAATTTATTTTAATTTTAAAAAAATCGCTTGTCAATCAAACGTAGGACGCCCGGCGTCCAAGGTGAAAACCCAAATGCAAGAATATTTTTCAGAAGCCTTTAAAATCGCTATAACCGCTACAATCCAACCGCGTTTATCCAAGAAATAGCGCTAACCGCTAAATTACGCTCGCGTTCAAGATTCCGTCGACGCTCGCCGAACCCTTATGGGCGCCCGTTCGAGCCGCCGACGGCAAAAACAAAGAAAATTCGTTATTTCGGCGAGGTTTCCGTCGCCGATTCCAACGCTTCGCCGTCCGATTCTGGAGCGTCGCTTACGGCGCTTTCGTCGGCCTTAGCGTTTCCGTTTTCAACGTCGCCGACGGACGCGTCGGGGGCGCACGAACGGAAAAACTTCATTGCCTCCGCGCGTTCCGTCGGTTCGCCTTGCGCTTTAAACTCTTCCTCCATAAAAGTTAGGAAGTCCGAATACGTCGCGAACGGCGCAAGAACGCGACCGTCGAAATTCTTGCCGCAAAAATGCTGTTCGGCGTAAAGGTCTTCGCACATCACGCGAATACGCGTATTTTCTCGACGTTTCGCAAGTGTTTCGAATTTCGGAAATACGTTTTCCTCCGGATAAGCGCAATAGAGCGCGAACGCCTCCGCTTTTTCACCCTTTTTATACGCGAGGCGAGCGTCTCTCAACAAATCGCGAACCTCCGCCCCTTTTCGGTAATTTTCCGACGCGGCGTCCAAGTCGCCGGTCAGTTCGTAAGCGAGCGCCTTCATCGTAAGCGCCGGTTTGCCCGCCTTTCCCGGCGTCTTCAACTTCGTCGCGGTTCTCTCGCTCACCAACGCAACCTCCAGCGCCCGCGCGAATTCGCCCTTTTCCAACGCGACGCGATACTCGTTGCGTTGTTCGTCAAATGTTTTGAAAAGGCTAACAATTCTTCCGACTTTAAAAACAACGTAACCGCTCGCCGTCAACGCCAATACCAGCAAACCGGCGCCGAGACGCGCTAAAATTTTCTTCCGGTTCATAACTTATTCCCTATCGTCAAGTTATTAGACGCGTTGCGCTAACGCTTAAGTAAAATAACCGCCGCAAAGTATCCCAAAACGAAGGACGTCGCGAACCGTTTGACGCGTTTCGCCGCCTTCGCAACCGCCGTTTCGTCCAAACGAACCTGAAACGTTAAAGTTTCGGAGAAACTCTCGTTCGTCGGGCGCGGCGCCGCGACTCGCCGAAATCGCAACTTACCGCTTTTCGACGTTCATCGCGAAACCTCGTCGTTTGTTTACTCCGCGACCGTCGATTCGCTTTCGCCGTCGTTCGCGTCCTTAGCGAGCGAACGGAAAAACGCCGTCGTCTCGGCGCGTTCCTCCGGTTCGCCCTGCGCTTTAAACTCCGCTTCCATAAAGGTTAAGAAATCCGCGTACTCCGCGAACGGCGACAAAACGCGGTCTCTCTCGGCGTAATCCGACAGGAGAATTATCGACGTCGCGGTTTTCGGAAAGCGCAGACGGTTCAAACGCGCCGGTTCGCTCGCAGCCTCTCCCGTCGACGAGCCTTCCTCTTCCAACGCGAACAAATCGCAATATCCGCGAAACGCCTCGTCTAGTTTTCCCCGTTTGTAAGCCAAACGCGGCTCGGAAGTTATAACGCTTCCTCGGTTTGGATCCGGACGCTCCGCCTTATACGCCGCGTAACACGCCGACGCGACGTCGTAATCGCCCGCCATTTCCGCGGCTTCCGCTTTCATAAAATGCGCGTCGCCCAAAAACATCTCGTTGTCCGGCCAGTCTCTCCCCGCCCCTTCGCAAGCGCAAGCGAACTCAAACGCTTCGTCGTAAGCGCCGCGCTCAAAAGCGTTTCGATACGCCTCCGAATTTTCGTAAAAAATTTTCTTTTGCGTCAATCGATGCGAGACCTTCTCCGCAAAGCGATCGAATTTGACGACGCCGACCCCCGCCGCGAAAAGGCCAAGCAAACTAACGGCGTAAATCGCGATATTTATCGCTTTCTTCGTCTTTTTCTCCGGCGCCGAAATAGCTTGTTCCGCCGACTCGTCGCCGCTTTGGTCGACGTTTTTTCTTTTTTTTCGCGCCTTAACGAACGCCGCGCCGAGAAAACCGCCGATTCCTCCCGCTAGAAAGAGATTGCCGCCGGATCGCCAACCGAACAATACAAGCAGTATCGCCGTCGCTAAGCCGATCGCCGCGCCGAACGCCGTCGGAAACCAAAATCGACTATTTTTCCGTAACGCTTGTTCGAGCCGCTCCGCCGCCGCGCCCGATAAAATTGCAAGTAAAAACGCGAGCGCGTGCGGCAAAGCGTAATGAGCGCCCCCCGCGAAAAGAATAAACGAATCGCAATTCATCGCTCTATCTCCCGTTAAATAAAATGTTCCCACTTCGTTCGCGTCGCCGCCGGCCAAACGCCTTAAATTCGGTTTTATTGTCGCCGCTTTAAAAATTGCCGCGACGAAACTTTGAGCGAACGACGCCGTTTGCGCGGCGAAGGTTTCGGATTGTAAAGCGCCGTCGATTAGTCGGAAATGAACGGGTCTATCCTCTGTTTTTGACCTATCCGATCGACCAATCGATAAACGCAAACGCGATAACAAGTTAAACAACGAAAAACTAAGATTCCGGCAACGCGCCGCGCTAACCTGAAAGACAAAACGCCCTTTCAAGAAACGCCGACAATTTTCGCCGGCCGCGCGGCGCCGTTTCCCCTTACAAGAATTATAGGCGAAACGTTACAAGAGGTCAACAAAAAGCCAATAAAAAAAGCGCAAACTTCGAAAATTTTCAAAGTTTGCGCTTTAAATTTTCAAGACCCGGTTAAGAATCTTGAAAAAAAACCCGGCGATACCTACTTTCGCGGTTTCACAACTATCATCGGCTCCAAGCGCTTAGCTTCCGTATTCGGGATGGGAACGGGCGTTTCCACTTGGATATGGTCGCCGGAAGATTATCGTCGAAGTTTTCACCTCG
>JAZNJF010000028.1:0-2502 GCA_045577885.1 Thermoguttaceae bacterium
ATGATGCGCCACGTCGACGGCGCCATGTTGCACGGCGTCTTGACGAAACTTTACGCGGAAATGTTCGCGACGAAACAAGGTCGCGTCATGTTCTACGCGTTGCAAAATCCGAACGCGATCCTCGTCGTCGGCTGGGGGCAGGCCTTCGAGGATATGAAGAATTTGATCGAAGTGTTCGACAAACCGATCGCCGACGGCGAAGGCATGTTGCGCGTCGTTCGCTTGAAGTACGCGTCCGCGACCGAAATCGCCGCGCTGTTGACCGACGCGTTCCCGACGCCGCTCGTCGACGGAACCGGCGGGTTCGCGCCGCGCATCCTCGTCTTCACCGACGTTCGCACCAACTCGCTCGTCGTCCAAGCGTCGCCGAACGATTGGCTCGAAATCGAAAAACTCCTCGTCGAACTCGACGTCAACAAAGCGGAAACGAAACTGACGACGCGCATTTTCCCGCTCAAAAACTCCCTCGCGGAAGACATTTTGACGACGATCCAAAACGCGATCCTTCCGGCGAAACAAGGGACGCTCGAAACCGACGCGGCGAAGTTCCCGATCTTGGAGCTCCTCTCCGTCGACGAAAGCGGACAACGCTTGATTCAGTCCGGCGTCATGATGGACGTCGAAGTCAGCGCCGACGTTTACCACAACCAGCTGATCGTCAACGCGCCGGAAGACTGCATGGAGTTTATGGCGAAGTTGATCGAACTCCTCGACGTCGCGCCGAAAAAAGCGGAAATTCGCTTCTTCCAAGTGCGACACGGCGACGCTTCGTCGATTATGCAAACGCTCCAATCGCTCCTCGCGACGAGCGACGACAATCTCTCGACGCCGACGCTCCCGCAAGCCGAAGGCGAAGAAACGTTCGTTCCGGTTCGGTTCGCCATCGACACGCGCACGAACGTCATCATCGCCGCCGCCGCGCCGCGCGAACTCGCGATCGTCGACGCGCTCATCGTCGCGCTCGACGTGCAAGACGCGACCGAACGGGTCGAAGAAGTCGTCCAACTGCGCAACATTCGCGCCGACGTCGTCGCGTCGGCCATCGACGACTACCTCGCGCAAAAGCAACAGCTCGAAACGCTTTCGGAAGTCTTGACGACGTATCAGCTTTACGAATCGCAGGTCATCGTCATTCCGGAATCGATCTCGAACTCGATCATCGTCAGCGCGTCGCCGGAACACATCGAGAAAATCCTCGAAATGATTAAAACGTTCGACGCCGACCCGCCGCAAGTCGTTATTCAAGTGTTGATCGCCGAAGTTACCCTCACCGACCAAGAGGAATTCGGGATCGAAGCCGGGTTGCAAGACGCGTCGTCCTTCAACCGCAGCCTCATCACCACCTCCGGAACCAACGGCGCCAACGCGACCGGAACGCCCGGTTTCAATATCGTCAACGGCTCCGGCCCCGGCGAAAACTTGAACTCCGGCGTCCCCGCGACCAACATCGCCGGGCAAGTGTTGAACAACTTCGGGATGGGCGCGTCGAGTTCGTCCCTCGGTTACGGCGGGTTCGTTCTCTCGGCCAGCAGCCGCTCGGTCGACGTAACGCTCCGCGCGCTCCGCGAGAAGAACCGTCTGCAAATCCTTAGCCGTCCTCAAATTACGGCGATGGACAACCAACAGGCGTTCATCCTCGTCGGGCAACGCGTCCCGCGCATTGACGGCACGACGACGACCAACTACGGCGTCCAGATGAACACGACCGACACGCCGGTCGGGCTGATCCTCCTCGTAACGCCGCGCGTTACGAAAGACGGTCGCGTCGTCATGGAAATCGGCGCCGAAAAATCGTCCCTCGGAAACGACGCCGACGCGGTTCCGATCTTCTCGCAAGACGGCGAAGTCATCAAGTCGCAGTCGATCGACACGATCCAAGCGATGACGGCGATCAGCGCCCGCGACGGCGAAACGGTCATGCTCGGCGGTCTTTTGACTTCGACGAAGGAAAAAATCAGCCGCGGCGTTCCGTATCTGTCGGATATCCCGGGGCTCGGTTGGCTCTTCCGTTACGACCAAGAGCGCGAACAACGCAAAGAACTCCTCATCGTGATGACGCCGCGCATCTTGCGCGCGCCGGAAGACTTCGAGGAAATCGTTCGCGTCGAAATAGGCAAAACGAACGTCAACCTCTCCGAAGCGATGGAAATCAACGGCGATATGGGCCTTTACGACGCCGCGACCAACCAAGGCCGCGAAACGAAGAAGACGCGCAACATCGTCAACGATCTCCTTCACCCGGATCAAATGAGCGAACTGCAAGACGTCCCGGAATACGACCCGAGTCGCGATTATAAGAAACGTCCGCAAACGCCGATTTCGACGAAGCCCGCCGCCTCGGCGCGACGTTCCTCGACGACGCGAACCTCGACGCCGCGCGCCGCGACCCCGCCTCGTTCGGACGTCGCCCGCAACGCCGCCGAGTCGCGCCGCCCGGCGATCCCCGCCGTCGACACCGAAAGCGACGACGAACCGACGTTCCTCCTGATGGACGACGACGAT
>JAZNJF010000029.1:0-32955 GCA_045577885.1 Thermoguttaceae bacterium
TTTGTCTTCCTAAGACCGCTTGGCCTCCGACTTCCGAACCGCCGGTTGGATTCTGCGCGGACAAATGCAAGACGAGGAAACGGAAGACGTCGCGGACGGCGAAAAAGCCGCGTCAGACGAAGCGAAACCCGCCGTCGCGCCGGAAATTAAGCCGGTCGTCGAGCTGAAAGCGGAGAACGTCAAGACGGCGCGCGTCGCTCCGAACGCCGTCGCTCCGGCCCCGGCGCCGTCGAATCGAATCGGCGGTCAAGTCCTTCCGTTGCAAGTGGATCCGTCGATCGCCGCGCCGTATGCGAACGTTAATCGTCCGACTTCGCGCCCGCTCGACGCCGACGCTCCGAACGCGCCGCGTTCCGACTTTGGCGAATATGTCGTTACCGGCGGCGACTCGAAAGGCGAAATGTATTCCCGCGAGGACTGGTCGGTCGAAAATCTCGACAAAGAGGACTCCGTCGCGCACTTCGATACGATCGACGGTCGTATTTTGAGCGAACCGACGAACCGTTTGTTCCTGTACAGCCCGCGTTTCGGCGCCGCGCGACAAGTTGTCGGTCCGGTTTCCGGCGAGAGTCGCGTTATGTTGGAAAGCGCGAATACTTCCGCGCAAGCCGTTCAAAGAGAAGGCGTTCAAGCGGTCGACGCTCGAACCGCCGAAACGAAACCCCTTGGCGCCGCGCAAAACGTCGGCGTCGCCGGAGCGGAATCGGCGATGGCTCCGACGATCGGTTCGTCGCGCGTTATGTTGATGGAAGCGAGCGCGCAACTCCGCCTGCACGCGTTGCTTACGTCGGCGACGGTCGATAATTTGGCGACGAACGACGCGTCGTTGCTCCTCGAAGGAGCGTTGGCGGCGCAAGGGTGGAGCGGCGAACAAAAGGTCGCGGTCGCGCTCGATACGGTCAACGCGTTTTCGAATACTTACCTCGAAGGCGCGGGAACGATTTACTCGGTCAAAGACGATACGAAAACCTCGAAACTGCGGGTGATTAAGATCGCGAACAAAGACGCGGCGCGTCCGGGCGAACTGGTCGAATTCACCCTGCGTTTCGAAAATATCGGCGACGAACCGATCGGGAACGTAACGATTCTCGACAACTTGTCGGCGCGCCTCGCTTACGTCGACAACACCGCGAAATCGTCGGTTCCGGCGGAGTTCCTCGCGGAGCTGAACGAACAAGGTTCGTTGAATTTGCGTTGGGAAATTACCGAACCTCTTGAACCGAAAGAGTTTGGCGTCGTTCGCTTCATCTGTAAAGTGCGTTGATTTGGAGCGCGAAAACAACTCGCGATTTGCTCTTAAAGCAGGGAGACGGCGACTTGAGACGTTGTATGGACGCCGAAAATTTACATCGGCGAATGAAGAAGATCGTCGGGCAAACGCAGGCGATCGACCGAATGATCGACGAAAACGTTCCTTGTGAAGACGTGTTGACGCAAATCAACGCGGCGAAAGCGGCGTTGAACAAAGTAGGAATGCTGATTTTGAAGGGGCATATTCACTGTTGCGTGCGCGACGGCTTGGAACACGGCGACGCCGAAAAGACGATCGAGCGATTCGCGAAAGCGGTCGAACGATTTGCGAATATGCAGTAACGGCTTGTAATTGAGAATGTTGCGATTGAAGTAAAACAAGTTTCCAAATGAACGAAAGAAAGAGCGGTCGAAAGATCGCTCTTTTTTTTATCGCCCTCTTGACGTCCGTACCCGACGGGGGATACTGTATAACCATATACAGGTATGGGTATTTTTTAGGAGAGGGCGATGAAAAAAGAGAATGAGAAGAAAAAAGCGGCGACGAATTGGAACGGCGTTAAATGGAACGCGGCGGCGCTCGCCGTTTCCGGCTCGCGCTTTTGGCGGACGTATGCGGTTGGAATCCTTGGGGTTGGAGCGGCGCTTGGGTCGCGGTCGTTTTATGCGGAGTTCCGATTATTGGGGAAGCGGCGGTCGGTTTTTTCGGGTCGTTGAACGTGAAGACGGGGCTTTTAGTCGCGTTGGCGTTGGTCGCGTCGCTTGCTCTTGGCGAAACGTTCGCGGCGGGCGAAGTCGCTTTCATCATGAAGTTAGGTTCGCTGTTGGAAGATTGGACGGTCGCTCGGGCGCGTTCCGGACTCGAAACGATAACGGAGTTAACGCCTTTAACGGCGCGAGTTGTCGACGAAAACGGCGACGAGCGAAACGTTCCGGTCGAGGAGGTCGCCGTCGGAGCGCGCGTTCGAGTGTTGCCGGGCGAAACGGTTCCGCTCGACGGCGAGATTATTTTCGGCGCGACTTCGATCGATCAAAGCGTCGCGACGGGCGAATCGCTTCCGGTCGATAAAACGATTGGCGACAAGGTGTTAGGCGGGACGCAAAATCTTTTCGGCGCGATTGAAACGACGGTCGAAAAGAGAGCCGCCGACAGTTCGATTCAACGGACGATTCGCTGGGCGCGCTCGGTCGACGTCGGGAAAACGCGAATCGTTCGTATCGCAGACCGTTGGGCGACTTACGTCGTCTTCGGCGCGTTGGCGATCGCGCTCGGCGTTTGGGGGGCGACCGGCGACGTCGCGCGGGCGGCGACCGTTTTAATCGTTTTCTGCCCTTGCGCGTTGACCTTAGCGACGCCGACGGCGGTCGCGGCGGCTATCGGCGCGGCGGCGCGACGCGGCGTCTTTGTTCGCGAAGGGGACGCGCTCGAACGGTTGGCGACTATTTCGACAGTTTGCTGGGATAAAACGGGAACGCTAACCGTTGGAAAACCGGAGGTTGTCGGCGTCGCGGCGTTTGGCGAACGCGACAAGAAGGAGTTGTTAACGGACGTCGCCGCCGTCGAGCGCTTTTCGGAGCATCCGTTAGCGAAAGCGATCGTTCGATATTGTCGCGAAATCTTGGCGGCGCCGTCGGTTAACGTCGAGCGTTTCGTCGCGGAACCGGGGCGCGGCGCGTTTGGCGTCGTCGACGGCAAGGAGGTTTTCGTCGGTTCCGCGCGAGCGTTGGCGGAGCGGAACGTCGCGATTTCGGTCGAAGCGCGAGAGGACGTCGATCGGTTCGTAAAAGACGGTTGCGCCGTTGTTTACGTCGCGATCGACGGCGCGGCGGCGGGCGCGATTTTCTTGTCGGACGTCGAACGTTCGACGAGCGCGACGGCGATAAAGCGACTGCGACGTCTTGGCGTTCGGTCGATGATGTTGACCGGAGACGGCGAGGGCGCGGCGGCGACGGTCGCGAAACGGTTGGGAATCGACGAGTTTGTCGCCAACTGCTTGCCGGAAAATAAGTTGGAAGAAATCGCGAAGCGACGAGAAGCGGGCGGGCGAGTCTGCATGGTCGGCGACGGCGTTAACGACGCGCCGGCGTTGGCGAAGGCGACCGTCGGCGTCGCGTTTGGAAACGGTTGCGATTTCGCGGCGAGCGTCGCCGACGTCGCGGTTGTAAACGACGACGTTAAAGAGGTTGCGTCGCTCTTTGCGTTGGCGCGGCGAACGACGGCGGTCGTTCGGTTCAATTTAGCGTTTTCGTTGGCGTTGAATTTTCTCGCGGTCGCGCTGGCGGCTTGCGGTTGGCTCGGGCCGACGCTCGGCGCGCTCGCTCATAACGCCGGTTCGGTTTTGGTCGTCGCAAACTCCGCTTTCTTGGCGAGTTGGCGAGCGAAACTTTAAACGGCGACGGCGCTTTCGGTCGAACGCGGCGCGAAGCGACGTTCGACCGAAAAGCGAAAAACAAAAGGTTTAACGGCGAACGAAACGTTCGACGTCGAGTTGTAAAACGCGTTCAAGTTCTTGCGAATCGGACGTTTGCGCGAACGCGATCGCGGCGAGCGGGCGACGGCGCCAATCGACGCGGCGCAACTCGAACAGCGTCGAAAACTCGCGCGCTAACGCGTCGTAATCGAAGGCGGCGTCGGCGGTTGCGGCGACGTCGGCGAGAGAGCGCGGCGTCTCGAAAATCGCGAAATACGAAACGACGTCGTCGGTCCCGACGTCGGCGAGAATCCGGTTCCAATCGGGGCGCAAACCGCGCGTCAGCGTTTCGTAAACGTCGACGCCGTAAGCGTAAAACGCTAACTCCGTCGTGTGCCAACCGGCGAAGCGACCCGGGTTGATTTCGATCGGAACGAGCGAACCGTCGGCGGCGACGCGGAATTCGGCGTGCAACGGAAACGCGACGTCGAACGACGTATCCAACGCGTCGGCAACGGTTGCGCCGATTTGCGCGAGCGTCGTTTCGAGCGTCGGTAAAAGACGGCGAACGAACTTTGGCGACGTTGTGTAAATTCGGTCGCGGACGTCGGTCGCGTCGGCGAACGGATGCCGCAACACGTCGAGAACGACCGGCGCGCCGTCGACGGCGAAATAAGCGTCGACCGCGATCTCCTCGCCGTCGACCGTTTCTTCAATCAAATAACGAGTTAGGTCGACGACTTCGCGCGGAAAATCGGCGGATTTGCCGTCGGCGAACGCGGCGCTTTCGCGGAGAATTTCGGTTCGGACGCGCTCCCAATCTTCCGCCGAAGAGACGAAACGAACGCCGACGCTCAAAAATCCGACCGACGGCTTAATAACAAAACGACGCGGCAAGTCTTCGTATCGCAACGTTTGCAATTCCGTTAAGTCGACTTCGCGGAAAATGAAATTCGGGTAAAGCGGCGCGACAGCTTGTCGAAATTTCGCTTTATTTTTGAACAATTCGGCGAAGCGAACAAACGGCGCGTCGGGTAAAAGAGTTGCGACGCGGCTTAACCCGTTTTCCGAATTGCAGTACAAGGGTTCGGGGATTTTGCGGTAATACTCGACGAACTCCTTGTCCGAAACCAAGTTAAGGTTGCGGTTCGCGACGTTAAATTCCTCGACGGCGGCGCTCGCGAGAACGGGCGCTTGCAGTTTTGCCAACGAACGGAAAAAGAAATCGGACGCGAAAGGCAGTTCGACGACGAACATTTATTGATCTCCTAAGTCGGACGGTAAAAAAAGTTGCGTCGACGTTAAACGATAAAACGTTCGAACGTCGACGCGTTAAAATTGCGCCGCGACGTGTTGTCGACGTCTTGGCGGAAAACGCTATTTCGTTTTATTTTTGCGGTTGCGGCGGCGCGGACGCAAGTTGTTGCGCGAGAGCGGCGGCCGCGGCGCGTTTGGCGAACGGCGGTTTCGTCGCGAGCGCGGCGTTCAGAAGTTGTTTCGCCGCTTCGGTTTGGCCCTTTTCAACGAGCGCGACGGCGAAGTAATACGCGGCGGCGGCGTTGATTTGCCCGTCGGCGACCGACTGTTGCAGAACTTGAATCGCGGCGTCGGTTTCGCCGGAACGGTAAAGCGTCCAACCGAGCGTCGCGAGGTAATCTCGGTTGTTCGATTGTTTTTGAACGTTGCTCGTCGCGTATTGAACGGCGCGTTTGCGCTTTTCGACGTCGTCTTGTTCGCAGAGCGCGAGCGCGAGCCCGGCGACCGCTTCGGCGTCGAGCGGATTTTGACGGACGACTTCTTGGAACGCCGCCTCGGCTTGCGGATAGTCGGAGCGGAAGAGCGCGACCTTGCCGTAAATCTTTAATACGTCGGCGCTTTTGTCGTTGGCGTAAAGTTGGCGAGCGCGCGTCCAAGCGGTTTCAAGGTCGTTTTCCTCGAGGGCGGTCGATATCGACAACACCAACGTCGACAAGGAGTTAGGCGACGTTTGCAAAGCGGCGTTCAAGCTCTTTTTCGCGTTGGCGAGGTCGCCGCGTTCGGCGTAAAGTTGCGAAAGGAGCGCGTCGGCCGGAAGCGTCGTCGACGCGGCGTCGGCCGGCGTTAGTTTGTCGGCGCGAACGAACATTTCGCGAGCCTTATCCTCTTGATTTTGTTGAAATAAGACGCGACCAAGCGCGCGGTCGAGCTCCGCCGTTTCGCCGTCGAGTTGAATCAGCGCGAGAATCGCTTCTTGGGCGGCGGGCCAACGACGGCGAGCGTTCGAGTAAGCGAGTTGCAGCGTAAGCGCTTTGCGCGTAAGGTTTTGCTTGCGCGTCGGATTGGCGGAGTACTGTTCGAGGACGCGTCGGCCTTGGAGCGTCAACAGCTCGGCGGAGGTCAGCGAACCTTCGAGGAGCGCGATTTCGGCGAGCGAAAGGAACGCTTCCGGGTCGTTCGGCGATTCCTCGGTCGCGAGTTCGAGCGACGTTCTAACCGCTTTCGGGTTTTGGAGTTCGGCGAACCAGCGCGCCAAAATCAGACGCGGCGGCGTCGCGGCGGGATTCGAAGCGGCGAGTTCTTGCAACGACGCGAGCGCTCCCGCTAAGTTTTGCGAATTAAAGCGTTGCAACGCCTCTTGATATTTCGCTTCCTCGGCGGCGGACAATTTGGGCGCGTCGGCGGCGGGGGCGGTTTGAGGAACGGCGGCGGGAGTCGCGGCGGGGGCGGCTTTAGGAGCGGCGGCGGGGGCGGTTTGAGTCGGGCGAGCGGTCGGCGCTTGCGCGACTTTGGCGGTTTTCGGAGTCGAGCGAGTCGCGGACGCGGCGCGAGGTTTCGAGGTTTGCGCGAACGCGGACGGCGACGGCGCGTCGACGACAAAGCCGAGCGCGAGTAGAAGAGCGAGCGTTCGCAAGGCGCGAGGAACGATGGGACGTGCGGCGAGCATACGGGATTCCTTGGCGAGCCGGGGGCGGCGCGTAAAACGAGGGTGAATCAGGCGAGCTTGCGTCCGAAAAGGCGCGACGACAAGCGCGGCGAGGATACCAAAAATTTGTTCTCGAATCAAGCGCAAAATTTCGCTTTTTTTTCAAAAGCGCGAGCGGATCGTTCGGAACGTCGAGAATCGCGAGACTTAACGAGGAAGAGGGGAAGCGGAGACGGCGTCGAGAGCGTTCGCCGACGCGATAGAAAACGCCGCGGACCGAGCGAAGAAGTCGCGTCGATCCGCGGCGAAAAGGAGTTAACCCGACGTCGCGTTAAACGTTAGAAGCGATAGCTGACGCCTCCGGTAACGTTGAACGTTTGAGCGTTATCGTACCAAATCGCGTTGACGGCGCCGGTCGCGGTCAGCGTTTTGAGCGGGTTCAGGTGCATGAAGCCGCCGCCGCCGACGGTCAGGGAGGTGTCGCCCATCTCGTGCGACGTCATGTCTTCCCAGCGATAGTTTTCGCTGTAATACGACAGTTCCGGCGCGTCGTCTCCGCCGAGTTTAACGCCGTAGAAGACGCGACCGTTCAAGCCGATCAAACCGTGGCGCGGGTCGGAGTAAGCGAGCGAAAGCCCGACGCGCGCGGTGTTTCGGTTGTAATACGTCTTCTTGTAGTCGTACGCTTGCGCGAACATGTCGGTATACGGGTCGAGGAGGACGTTGCCGGCGCCGCCTTGGCCTTCGACGGTCGCCGTTTCTTGGAACCCGTACAGCCAAGAGTGTTCGGAGTCGACGCCGATCGTCGGGCGCAGGGTCAGCGCGTCGTTCAGGTCGGCGCGGTACGACAGGTAAATCGTTCCGGTGAGGGTGTTTCCGGCGCCGTCGGCTTCGTATTTGTAGTAACCGCCGTTCGTTAGGTCGGCGTCGCGTTCCCAATCCATCGACTGCGCGCCGCCGCCCGCGTAAAGGGCGAGTTCCCAAACGTCGGCGAAGACTTTTTCGACGTGTCCGGCGAATTGGAAGTCGGTCATTTCCATCTTGGAACCGACGGTTCCGTAACCGTTTCCGGCGATTTGTCCGTAGGCGTTTAAGGCGTTGCGCGACTGGACTTCCGGCATGGAGAGCCCGAAGAAGAGGCCGGCCGAGGTCGTTGCGTCGGCTTGTCGCCGAATACCGCCGATAATACCGTCGCGGCGCAGTTTGTAACCGTGCGTCGTAACGCCGCCGCAATCGTAGTCGTCGCCGTCGACGGCGGTGTGGGTGTAGGCGGCCCAAACGCTTCGGTTCGGGTTGTAGGTTGGGCGCGCGATGGCGCTGGGGTCCGGTTGAGCGCCCGGCTCGCTCGGCCAGTCGGTTTCGGAGCTTTGACCGCGCTTCGCTTCGCCGGAAAGGCTCGCGCCGCCGAAGAAGGAGCTGGTCGGGTTCCCGAAGTGTCCTTGGGCGTTCAACATATTGTAACCGAGGAGCGACAGGTTGTGGATGGTTTGGCGCACCTTGCCGCCTTCGGTTTCGTTGTACAGGGCGTCGTAGAAACGGGTCGACGATTCGCCGCCTTGGACGCGAGCGCCGTCGAGCTTTTGCGCTAACTCTTGTTCGCGAGCGGTCATGCCTTGTTCGGCCGCGTAATCGCCGACGTCTTTAGCGCGGACGGTAACGACCCCTGCGGCGGAGTCGGCGGAGGTTGGGGTAAAGGTTGCGTCGACGAGTTGCGCGGCGCCGAAAACGCTTTCGATTTCTTCTTTGGTCGCGTCGTGGAGCGCGGCGGCTTCGCCCTGCATGTAGGCGTTGGTATCGCCGTATTGGATTGTTTTTTCGACGTTTAAGTCGAACGTCATTTCGACGTCGGAGGCGACGCTTGAAATACCGTCGTACCAAACTTGCGTTAAGTCGCCGAAAATAATCGAGTTGGCGTTGATCGCGCCGAGTTTATGGTCGACTTGCGCGACGGCGCCGGTTTCGTCGCGGTAGATTGCGTCCACCCAAATTCGGGAGCCGCCGATGTGGTCGCTAGGAAGGCGCGGGTCGTCGAGACCGTTCATAAAACTAACGATACTCGACGTAACCGACGGGGCGGCGTTAACGTCGGTTTCGCCGTCGCGGTAGAAACCGAGCATGCCGCACATGTTGATCAACCATTCGTAACGTCCTTCTTCGGCGGCGACTAAGCGGTACGACTCGCCCCAAACTCTGAACATGTTTTTGTCGCCTTTGGCGCCGAAATTCGTGTCTCCGGCGACGGCGACAAAGGCGTTCATAACGTCGACGTCGCCTTCGTGCTGGAAGGATTGGTAGGGGTCGGAGTCGAAGACGACGGTATAACCGTTGGCCGATTTGCCTGTTTCGACATTTTCTTTGCCGTAGGTGTAAAACGAAATATTGCTTCCGGTTTCGCCGTAAATCGTTTTGCGAACAACGTTTCCGTTGTCGATAGCGGTCGCGATATTATTACGTCCCGCGTTCCACTCCAAGACGGTCGGCGTTCGATATTCGTCGTAGGTGAGATAGAACGCGTTGTCTTCGCCGGTTTCCATCCCCGCCAACATATTGCTGTAAGTCAATTCGCTTTGAGGGGTCAATTGGAGAGCGACGTTAAGACAGTCGGCGTTTCCGTAAACCTTGGCTGCGTCGACGTATAGGAGCGACGCGTCGGCAAAAATATTCCGGCCTTCGCCGTTATAGTCGCGGGTAAAGTACGCGTTACCGTTGCTGATAACGACTTGTCCGCGGTATTCGACGTCGCCCCAAGAGTTCCATTTTCCTCCGACAGAGGAAACATTGCCGTTAAAAATTACTTTAGCGTTGTATTCGCGCATACCGTAAGCCGACGTAACGCCGCCATGGTTAACGTAAGAACCGTTAAAGGTATGCGTTCCTTGCGCGAAATACGCGTCGCCGTAAGCGTTGTAAAACGTTCCGTTGACGACGCAGTTGCCTCCGCCCATTTCAAATACGGCGTTTGAGTTGTTGTATACGTTGCCGTCGATAACGTGATCGCCGTTGTAGAGGTAGAACTCGCCGTTGTTCTGGACTTCGCCGACGATCGTGTGAGAGCCTTCGTCAAACGCGAATATTCCGAAATTTGCGACGAGCGTTTCAAAGACGTGCGCGCCGTCTGTTACAAACATCGCGTCGTAGTTGCGCAACGCTCCTCCAACGATTTTGAAACTATCGGGCGTTTCGGCGTCGCCGGAGCCTTCAATGGAAACCTTGCCGTAATTGTCGACGAAGTAATTGTTTACGATAGTTCCGTTTCCGTGGATAACATGCGCCGTGTCGTCGAAAGTCGTTACAAAGTTGTTGATTATTGAGCCGTCGATAGTATACGTTCCACCGTAAAAAGTGAGATAACCGTTGTTTTCAAGCGCTCCGCCGATAACGTGGTCGTTGGTTCCGAGATGCAATACGCTGTCGTTAACTAATACGCCGTTGTTGACAAGCGCGCCTTTGATACCGTAGGAATAGGTATTGCCCAACGCGTCGACGCCATAGTTTAATACGACGGCGCCGTCGTTTACGAGATTGCCGTTGATTTTGTGCGAACCGAGGTTAAGCCCTAAAGTTCCTTCCGAGTCGACGTTAATGTTTTGATAATCGCCTTCGCCGAAAATATTGAGCGTTCCGCCGCTAACGGTTAGGGCGCCGGTGGTTTGCGTTTGGCCGGTCGAGATAGGTTGAAGTTGTCCAAACTCATTTAGCGACATGTCGTAAGCGAGCATCGTCAACGTTCCGTCGCCGCTTTTCACGAAATCGCCGTCGATCTTCTGCGTCGACATATAAACGCCCAACGCGTCTTGAACGTAGCTCGGCATATCGAGATTTTGGGCGAACGTGTTCGAGACGTAGATTTCGCCTCCGGCGCTCGCGTCGATATGATGGCCCCGCGTTTCGACGTAACGCGAAATCGGACCGCCGTAGTACAATTCGTAATACGAGTAGTCCGACGCGCCCGCTTGCTCTTCCTCCGGCGTTAACGGGTCGACTTGGTTCGAAAGCGAGCGGATATAGAGCGTTTCGTTCGCCGCGTCGTAGACGGGGCCGCTCGTGCCGGTCGAGAGTTTAAGCGTTCCTCCGCCGAGCGTAATCGTCGAATCGTAGTTCGTATTAATATCGTAACGCGCGCCGGTTAGATCGAGCGTCGAATCGGCGTAGTCGGTTGCGTTGTAATCTTGATTGGCGAGCGTTCCCGTAACGACGCCGGACGGCGTCTGCGCAAACGCGTTTCCGGCGGCGGCGAACGCTAACGTCAGCGCTCCGACGGCCAATATTTTCGACGGCGAAAACAGAGCGCGGCGGAGACGTTCGATAACGGCGGCGCGGCGGGTAACGACGGCGGAAGAACGGCGGTAAGCGGAGGGCATGGCGGCAAATCCTTTCGGCGAACGCGCGAACGAAGGAGCGAAACGTCGCTCGGTCGCGCGCAAAAAAAAGCGAAAATGCACAAAATAAGCAAAAACGAAGAAAAAAAACGCGACGCCGCGTTCGTCGACGGCGAAATTCAAATGCTCGTCGAGGATAAGTCAAGAAACGACAATCCGTTGTCGCCGCTTCGCCAAACTCCGTTTCGGCTCTGTCGGTCGTAAAAAACGCGCGTCGACGACGGCGTTGTCCGACGTGAAAAATTTATCGGTATTGGGGCGCGAAAATCTTGCGTTGTTTTTTGAAAAGCGAGAAATTTTTTCAATGTCGAGCGCGCTTAATTAAAGAACGCGCGGTTTTTAACGAAAAAAACGATTAGACGACGAAAACGATGAAAAGACGCGACGTTTTTACGCGAACTTCGCTTGTAAGGTCGCGTCCGCTCTTGACCGCGCCGCCTTCGCCGATAAAATGAATATTATTCATAAACGTCCGAAAAAAGAAGACTAAAACGGTTGGAATTGCGTTTTCCAACGATAAAGTCGCGCGATTTTACGAAAGGAGCGGGTAAATATGGGCCTCGTCGCTTGGTTTCGTTGGTTGAGCGTTGCCGCGCTCGCGTCGGTCTCCGTCGTCGCGTCGGCGGACTCGGCGGTCGCGCAGGGAAAGAAATACGCCGTGTTGATCGGCGTTTCGTGTTACAAAGGCGTCGCGAATGCGGACCTGCCGTTCGTCGAAAACGACGTCGCGATTCTCGCCGAAACCTTGGCGGCGCGCGGGTTCGACGTTTACCCGTTTTGCGAAGCGTCCGTCAAACTCGATCCGGAGAATCGAAAGATTAAACGACCGATTTTGCCGACGAAAGAGAATATCGAAGACGCTTTTCGCGACGCGAAAAACGGACCGTTGAAAAACGTTTTTAAAACGAAAAACGCGACGCTCTTGGTTTATTTCAGCGGACACGGGATCGTAACGAGGAAAAAGAGCGAGGAAACGCGGCTTTTTATGCGCGATTCCGAGTTCGAAGCCGCGAATCGGTCGACTCTAAGCGCGCAAATGTTGCGGAGAATGATTCGAGCGACGCCGTGCGAACGTCGCCTGCTGTTGATCGACGCTTGTCACGCCGGCGGAACGCGAGGCGCAGAAACGCTCGCTTATTCGCAGATCTTTGAGAAATCTTGGCGAGAAGGCGGCGTCGACGGCGCGCCGACCTTTGCAAGTTGTTCGTTTCAAGAAACGAGCGCCGTCTTGTTGAAGTCGGTAAGGCGTTTCGACGAATCGCAAAGAAAGCGCGACGTTTCGGTCTTCACTTATTGGGTTAACGAAGCCCTGAAGGGGCGCGCGGACGGCGCCGTCGACGGAAAAACGGACGGAGTCGTTGGGTCCGACGAGCTTTTCGCTTACGTCGAGCAAAATTTTCATTGGATGCGTTCCGTGAGACGGAGCGATCAAACGCCGGCGATCGTCGCTTCGAAAGACGAAAAACCGTTTCCGCTTTGCGCCGCGCCGAGTCGCGGATATTTGGAGACGATCGACGATCTCGCCGAACAAATCGTAACAAAAGCGAAAATCTTGGGAAAAAAAGAGATTTACGTCGAGGATTTCGTCGAGTCGATCGCGAACGAGGACTTGCGCAAAAAGAAGTGGGCGGCGAACGTCCTGCATTCGTTCGCCTCTCAAACGATCGCGCTGTTGCGAGCGAGCGTTGAAAAAAAATGGGACGCGCTCGAAAGAGGAACGACGACGGTTCCCGCCGCGGAAGCGGGCGACCGGCGTTTCGTCGTGAAGACCGCCGTCGAAGCGCGGTTGGGCGCCAACCAAGAAATCGAGTACGCGATGACGTGCGTCCAACGTAATTTCGACGTCGCCGAGACGCGAAGCGACGGGGACGTCGGCGCGCGGCTTGCGATGAAAGACGCTCCGGAAGCCGCTTTAAAAAGTTTGGACGACGGAACGCGGGCCGCCGCCGTTCCGATGAACGTTCGAATCGAAGCGCGAGGCGCGGGCGAAAGCGTTTGGCAAACGCGAACGGTTCGCGAAATCGACGGCGCGCAATGGGTCGAATTGAATCCCGGCGAGACGTATCGCGTCGTTTTCGAACCGAACGGCGCCGCGTCGAGCGCGGCGGAAAAGGTTTGCGCGAGACTTTTGGTCGACGGTCGCAATTCGTTGGCGCAGTACGAGCCTTACGTCGAGGCGCCGAGCGACTTCGGATGGCAAATCGAAGAGGAAACGGAAAACGCCGAATCGACTTTAAGCGAAACTTTTAACGAAACGTCGCAAGCGGAGGAGACGGAGGGAACGCGAGGCAAGCCCAAAGTCGTTTTAGCGCCCGTCGTTCCTCTCGAGGCCGCGAATTTTTGGCTGTTGGAGCCGCGTAAAAGATATATAATCGACGGATTTGTCGATCAAATTTCGCAAACGAGCGACGTTTTTCGCGTCGTCGAAACGGACGCGGCCGCCGCCGACGCGCCCGTCGACGACGAACGCGGCTTGATTCTTGTCGCGTTTTACGAGACAACGCGTTCGCGTTCCGCGGAAAGCGACGTAATGACGGAACCCGGGCCGCGGCAAAGGTTTTCGACGATCGTCGTCGAGGGCGTCGAACCGGGCGCGCCCCTTGGGGTGTTGCGGTTGCGATACGCGTCGGCGAAGTTTATCGCGCGACTCGAAGAAGAGGCCGCGGCGACGCCGGCGGTCGGCGGTTGGAGCGAGTAAAGGAAGAGCGTTGAAACGTCGGCGCGGCGCGCGGCGTTTCGAGCGAACGAAAGGCGGGATAATGAAACGTTGGATAAAAAAGAGCGCGGCGTCGGCGGCGTTGGTCCTTTGGGCGTTGGGCGCGGGGCTCGGCGCGGCGCGCGCCGACGAAATCGGCGAGAGGGGCGGCGAGAACGGCGGCGAGAACGCGCCGATCGTCGCGAGCAATCGTTGGGCGCTCGTTTTCGACGCGTCGCGACCCGCCGCGTCGAGCGAAGCGCAAGCTCGAATCGACGCGGCGCGCGAGAAGTTTCGCGCCGATTTGGAAGCGAGCGGAATTTTGCCCGACCGTATTTTCTTTTTTACGTCGACGGCGGAGGACGAGTCGCGCCGTCCGACGCGGGAAGCGATTTTGAACGCGTTGGCGACGTTGCGCGACGTCGACGGCGTTTGCGAGCTTTATCCGGAACGTCCCGGCGAAGACAAGCCGTTTTGGCGCGGCGACGAAAACGACGACGGAAACGCGCCTTGCGAAGCGCAGATTTACTTGACGGCGCCCGGCGTCGCGGCGACCGACGGCGGAGGCGATTGGTTCGCCCCCTGCGACGCGCCGTTGGACGACGTCGACGAAGCGACGCGAGCCGAGCGTTGGTTGCGCGTCGACGCGATCGAAGAAGCGTTGGCTCGACCGGACGACGAACGGGCGACGCCGATTCAACGAACGTTTTTGGCGATTAATTTTTTGACGGTCGAGGCGGCGACGCGCGGCGGCGGAACGCCCGGCGCTTCGTTGAACGACGTCGACTTGGAACGTTCGGTCGCGCGCGACTTCGGAAACGCGGAGTCGACCGTTCGATATTGTCATGTCCGCGTTTCGACGAAAAACGAACGTTGGGAAGCGCGAACGGTCGACTCCTTTTATCGAACGATGAGCGAGGGGTTGAGCGGCTGCGCCGATTTGGCGGGCGACCGAAACGGTTGGGTCGGCGCCGGCGAGTTGGCCGAGTACGTTCGCGCGAACGGTCGCGGGGGCGCGGTCGCGGTCGCGCAAAACGGGAACGCGACGTATTCGCTCTGTCCGTCGCGGCGCGAGTGGAGCGTTCCGGCGGAGCTTTACCAAGCGATCGAGCGAACGTTTACGCGTCCCGAATATCAAAAACTGCGCGATTCCGCCAAGAAGCGAAGCCGACAAGCCGAAGCCGCGAAACAAGGAGCGACAAAATGACGCAAACGAAGCGAAAAAACGGAAAAAAACGGCGGAAAAACGGCGCGATCGGGGCGGCGGCGCTGGCGTTCGCGCTCGGAGGAACGACGTGTTGGGCGCAGTTTCCCGGGTTTTACTCCGGCTCCGTTCAACCGCAGTTGGCGAATCTGCGCCAAGCCGAAGAGGCGGCGCGCCGATCGGTTCCCGTCGAGCCGGGCGAAGCGGAAACGATGACGCTGGAAGCGGTTATCGTCGCGGTCGAGCGGTACGAGTCCGGCGAGTTTCCGGCGTTGGACGGTTGCGTTAACGACGCTCGCGCGCTGAAAGATTGGCTCGACGCCAATTTCGACGAAGCGCATCGTCGGACGGACGAGTATCGGCGCAAGATCGCGATCCTTAGCGACGACGCGGAAAACGACGTCGCGTCGCCGACGCGCGAGAATATTTTGAACGTTTTGCGGCGAAAGGCCGCGACGCCTTGCGATCGGTTGTTCGTTTCTTTCGCCGGACACGGCGTCGGCGTCGGCGGCAAAAGTTATTTTTGCCCGAGCGACGCTTGGAACCCTCTAACGCTCGACGCGAGAGACGGCGACGTCGAGAAAAGAACCGCCGCTCTTGAAGCGGGAAACGGCGCCGCGCTCAATTTGATCGCCGTTTCGGAAATGTTGGATATCTTGAAGGGCGCGAAGGCGAAAGAGGTGATTTTGCTGTTGGACGCTTGTCGAGACGGCGACGCCGCGAACTCCGTTATGCGCGAGTTCGCGGACTTGCTCAAAAACGCCGACGAAAACTTCAAAAAGACCGACGGCGGCGCGTTTTACGTCTTGACGAGTTGTTCGTTGGGCGAACGGGCGAAAGAGATCGTCAAGAACCGCGAATGGCGCGGCGCGTTCGGGTATTATTTTGTCGAAGGACTCGCCGGGCCCGCCGATTACGTCGGGTGTTGCGACGGCGCCGTTACGTTGGTCGAGGCGTATAATTACGCGTATTCGAAGACGGCGGAAGAAGCGCGAAGCGACGGAACCGGCGCGACGCAGACGCCGGAGCTCTTTATGGCGAACGTCGGTTTGCGAAAGGCGCCGACGTTGGCGCGCGTCCAACTCGCCGATTTGAAGGACGCGGACGTCGACGCTTGGCAAGATCAAGCGTATTTGCTGTACGTCGGACGCGTTTTGTCGGACGTCAAGTGGACGCGCGACGTCAACGAAGTCGGCGTTCAAACGTTGAACTGCGTCTTGGAGGGCGCGCCGAACAACTCGGCGGCGTTGGCGCTGCGCGGGAGTTTGCGTCGTAAATTGGGCGATTACGTCGGTTCGCTCGACGACTGGAATAAGGTCGGGCAAAAATTTCAGCTTTACGTTAGGTCGCGGCGCGAAGGCGAACCGGCGAAACCGCCTCGCAACGACGCGGAAAAGTTGACGCTTCGTTTGACCGACGAAGCGGGCGGGCGAGCGAGCGGAGAGAGCGTCGCGTCGACCGACTTGCTGACCGTTTCGGAAATTAAGACGGACGCGAAGGGGGCCCGTTGGGGGTTCGTCGTCGAGAAGAACAACGTCGCGCTCGGAGAAAACGCCGGTTGGATTCCGCTCGAGGCGACCGTTTGGGATTGGCGGTTGGCGTCGCGGGCGATCGTCGCGACGGACTTGCAACCGACGGGGCGCGTCGTCGATTACAACGCGTCGACGGGCGTCGCGCCGGGGCGCAATTACATTCAAGGCGGCGGAGACGGTTCGTCGCCGGGACCGCTTTATCACTAAGCGCTTTTAACGGTTTATCACTAAGCGCTTTTAACGGCGGCGTTTGGAAACGACGTTAAAGCGGAGAACGAAGAGCGTCGGGGCGTCGAGAGCGCGTCGGCGCAAGGAGAACGGCGTTGAAAAAGAAGAGAGCGGGGCGCGGATTCGTCGGTAAAGCGGCGGCGTTCGCCGTCGTCGTCGCGGTTTGGGCGGCGGCGACGGGGGCGGCGTTGCGAAACGTCGTCGCGGAAGAAAACGCGACGACGGAAATTCGGCGCGGTCCCTTTATCGTTCGAGCCGACTTCGACTTAACGCCGCTCGAAGGAGAGTTGCGCGAACTCGATTCGCTTCTCGACGAGATGACGCGGACTTTGCGACTGCCGAAATTGCGAGAAAACGTCGTCGTTCGTATCTTCCGCGACGAAGCGACTTGGCGCGATTATTGGAATCGCGAATTCGGACCGATTCCGTTTAGGCGAGCTCTTTACGACCGCAAAAATTACCTCTTCGACCGCGACGGCGCGAACGGTCGCGTTTATCTTTGCGTCAACCCGTTGTTCGCGAACGACTTGCGACACGAGTGCGCGCACGCGGTTTTAGGGGCGGCGCTCGGACGGAGCGTTCCGATTTGGCTCGACGAAGGGATCGCCGAATATTTTGAAGCGCCGAAGGAAAGTCGTTTAACGAACGAAACTTGGCGTCCGCGAACGGTCGAGCGATTGCGGCGCGGCGAGTTTTCGAGTTTGGAAGCGCTTGAAAAACTTTCCGACATGAACGAGACGACGGCTCCGAAGTATTGCGATTCTTGGGCTTGGGTCTGTTGGTTTTTGAACGGACCGGAAGCGACGCGCGACGTGTTGCCGCAATATTTGAACGATTTGGCGGCGCGCAAACTTTTCGCGGCGAAACCGAGCAAGCGTTTAAGGGCGATCGCGAAAGACGGCGCGGCGGAGCGTTCGTTGCGACGTTTTTACGGCGCGTTGTAACCGACGTCGCGGCGAAAGTCGGCGCGAGCTTGAAAAGACGTTTTCCGGACGGGAAGCGTCTTTTTTATTGGAGCGTCGACTAGTCGGCGGCGACGACGCGGAGGCGCGGGCGTTCGTCGGCGGGGGCGAAGAGGCGAGGGAAGGCGGCGCGGCGCGGCGTTTCGGCGTCGGCGGCGAAAATTTTGAGCGTCGGAGCGCGTTTCGGCTCCGGTTGCGAATCGGCGGCGACTTGCGACGTCGGGCGGAACGCGTCGAAGCGCAGAATCGTCGGTTCGCCGTCGGCGGGCGCTTCGGGCGAGAAAAGGGCGAGGCGAGGACGGTCGGTTTCGCGACGTTGGAGCGTTTCGGCGTCGGCGGCGACGTTCGCGTCGTTTTTCGACGAACGCTCGGAACGGAACGCAAGCGAAACAAGAACTTCCGACAACGAAAGCGCGGCGGAAGCGAGGTCGCCGGGACGGCGTTCGGCGGCGCGGGCGTCGGCGAAAAAGCGGCGCGCGCGTTCGGCGGCGGCGTCGAGGTCGCGTTGGAAGGTGTTCATAAGGTCTCCGGCGTCGAAAAGAAACGAGGCGCGAACGCGGAAAACGTCGCGAAAACAAGGAGGGCGCAACGCGAGCCCTCGGCGCGACGAAGATAACAAATCGGCGCGTTCGACGCAAGAGCAAATTTCGGCGAAAAAGGAAAAAACGAGAAGACAAGACGAGACCGCGAAAGGGAGCGCGTCGAAAATAGGGCGAAAAGAAAACGCCGAATCGGCGCGGCGGCGGATTCGGCGTTAAAAGACGGAAATCGCGGAAAATCGGCGGTCGCGGCGCAAATCGCGAACCGCCGAAATCCGTTGAAGTCGCGTCGAAAAACGATTATTCGTCGCGCCAAGTCGAGCCGACGAGCGCGTCGATTTGCAGGTCGTTGAGCTTTTCGCCCTTCGAAACGGCGTCGCGGGCGGCTTGTTCGCGTTGACGGAAGTAACGGTAACGCTTTTCTTGATCGACTTCGACGGCGGCGACCGGTTCGAAATCGGACGCTTCGCCGCGATCTTGTTTCGCGAGGCGTTCTTGACCGCGCTTAATCAAAGCGAGCGCTTCGGCGTATTCCGGCGAAACCGGCGCGTCGGCGGCGCCCCAACGGTTCAAACAGGGGCTCCGCTCCGGACGGTCGAACGAAATCGCGGCGGTCAACGCCAAATTTTTGAGCTCGGTCAGTTCGGACAAGCGCTTCGTTTCGTCGTTCGTCAGCGGCGAGCGACCGTAAAGGTTGTCGCGGTACGCCGAGCCGTAAGTCGGGTAATACGGCGCGTTAATATCGATCCAAGTCGCGACGCGGTCGACCGCCTCCGCGTCGATTTTGCGGTCGACGTAAAGCCCGAGTTCGCGGCGTTTGTCGTCGATTTCCGGTTTCGAGTGGCCCTTTGTCAAAACTTCGTAAAGTCGGCTTTGGCGAGCGCCCCAGAAGTTCGGCTCGAACTTGTTGTGCGGCCCGGCGCCGGGGACGCGAACGAGTTCCTTTGAGCGAATTTGCCAATACGACGCGTTGAACGCCGGGTTGCGGTCGCCCGCGAGGACGAGTTTTTCGCCCGCCGGTTTCCCGAAGTCGTGGCAAGCGACGCAGTACTTGTCGAAGACCGGCTGGACTTCTTCCAAATAGCTGAACAAACGCGGTTCGCCGCGCCAAGGTTCGAGCGGAAGCGGGTCGCCGGCGAGCGCGGAACCGGCGAGCGTTCCGGACGTCGGCGCGTCGAGGCGGCTCTCGTGACAACCGACGCAAGCGTTCGTTTCGCCGGGGCGCGCCATAATCCCGCTGCGCATCGACTGAATCATAACGCCTTCTTCGTCAAGGAGTTGGAAATAAACGAAACGGTCGGACGGAACCGCGAACGAAACGCTGCCGTCCTCCGCGACCGGAACCGTCCCGAGGATTCGTTTGTTGTTGAAGTCGTTCCAAGCCATTCCCGGCGCTTGCGTTCCGGCGCCCTGCCAGTTGGCGTGCGTCCAGAAACGTTTTTCCGGCGACTCGACGACGCGTAAATATTTGACCGAGCCGGGCTCGACGTTTTGCATCCCGAAACCTTCGTAAACGTTGCTAACGTAGAAGTAACCGTTCGGGTCGTCGAGGTCGACGCGGTCGGCGATCGTCGCGGGTTCGTCGGTCGGGAGGATCGGGCGAGCGTCGTAACAGCCGGGGCCGTCCGCCCAAACTTGCGTCGCGCCGCCGTCCGGGTCGAGAACGTAAAGCGCGGTTTCGTCGCCGTTTCCGGTTTGACCGGTCGCCAAAATGTAACCGTCTTCGAGCGGGAACGGGTCTTCGTATTTGCGAGGCGAGCGCGTAAACGTATCGTATTTCATCACTTCGCGCAACGGGTCGGCGCCGGGCGCGTCGGAGATCCAGTCGATCGTTTCCGGCGGCCAAGTTTGGAGGACCGGCGCTTTGCCGTCGAGCCCCAAGGAGCGGTCGATCAGCGCGACGGCGCCCCAAGGTCGGTCGTGGCAAGAACTTAGGACGCAAACGAAGGTCGAGTCGTCGCCGGGAATCGGGCGCGCGTCGATAACGCCGCCGGGGGACGCGGTGTTGTTTCCCCAAAAGATTTCGTGTTTCGCGCCGTCCGGGTTCGTTACCCAAACGCCCTGCGCGTCGCCGAAGTTGCGGTCGACGTACTCCCAACGATCGTAAATCAGGCGACCGTCCGAAAGGAGCGCGGCGTGTCCTTCGAAGAGCGTGCTTTTGCCGATTTGGCGAACGTTCGAGCCGTCGCCGTTCATTTTGTGCAAATTGCCCATTATGTGGCGGTTGCACATGCAGTACTTCGGTTCGCGCGTCGACGAGAAGACGATTTCGCCGGTCGGGAGGTAAATCGGGTCGAAGTCGGACGCGCCGGAGACGAACGTTAACTGGCGAAAACCGGCGGTTTCGGCGAGCGCGGCGATTTCCTCGGCGGTCGTTTCGGCGGTAATTTTGATCGCGCCGCGGTCGGCGGCGAGGTTCAGCGTCATTTCGCCGATGTGATAGTCGTCGGCTTTAGATTTTCGGAACGCGAAAACGACTTTCGTCGCGTCAAACGAAAGCTCCGGGTCGCGAACGATTCCGTCCGGGAGTTCGAGAAGCGTTTTCGACTCGCCGGTTTTGGGGTTCCAAACGACGAGCGCGGAGTCGCCGACAAAGCTGTTCTCGTTGATTTCGCCCTTTTGGAAGAGCGTCGCGGTGTTGTGATGGTCGGGGCGGTATTGAGCGCGGCGAACGTAAAGAACCGGCGCGTCGAGGGTTCGGAGAGCGTCGAGCGCGGCTTCTTTCTTTTCCGCTTCTTTGCGCTCGGCTTCGAGGCGCGCTTTTTCGAAGAAGTCGCGGCGCAGTTTCGTTCCGACGTCGGAGAGGGCGCCGGGGATTTCGAACGCGTCGCAGCGGATGTGCGCCCAGCCGCCGGTTTCGAGGTCGACGACCCGAATCAGCGCGAGGCGGCCTTTATATTCCGCGACGTTCCAAGCGACCGGGTCGAGCTTTTGGTTGTTTTTACCGACGACTTTCAACACCGTTTCGACGTCGCCGCTTTCGTCGAGAAGCGCGAGCGCGACGTAAACGTTTTGACGCTCCGCGCCCCCTCCGCCGACGAGGAATTTCAGCTCGTCGCCGACGATTTCAAAGACCGGCGACTCGATAACGCAACGAACGTCGTCGGTCGGCGCCGCCGAAGCGGTCGATTCGAGCGTCGTTAGGTAACGCTTGCCCTGTTTAACGTAAGGGACGGTTTCGTCGTGAAACTCGGCGTCGCGGTCGCCGATCGGCTTCGTGTTGGCGCCTTCGACGATCGCCCAACCGGCGGAAGCGAGATCGCCGCTTTCGAAGTCAAAAACGAGCGGCGCGGAAACCGGCGGAGCGTCCGGCGTCGGCGCGGAAACGGGCTCGGCGAAAACGGGCGCCGCCGTCATTAATATTAATAAGGAGAAAAACGACGATAACGATCTTTTCATCGGACGGTTCCTCGCGGTTGCAAAATAACGCGTCGGACGTCGAAACGCCGGAAAAATCGGCGAACTCGGCGTCGGCGCGTCGACGGAAAGTTAGGTAATGCGAAAATGGGGAAACGGGGGGAATGGGGAACGGAAGGAAAACGAAACGACGCGGCGCGGCGAGTAAGGCGACTAAAACGGTCGAAGCGGTTGGAGCGAGCGGGGGGAGCGGCTAAAACGGTTAGGACGCGTTTTCGGAACGCTCTTGAAGGAGCGTCGCGGCTCGCTCGACCGCTTGGGGCAAGACGTCGCCGAGCGATTCGCGGAAAACGAGCGTCGCGAAACGGTCGAGCGGCGTCGGCGTTCGGTTGACGACGACAAACGGAACGTCGGCGTCGCACTCGCGCGGAAGTCCCGCCGCCGGATAGACTTGCAGCGACGTTCCGAGAACGAGGAGCAGACGCGTCTCCCACATCGCTCGTTGCGCCCCGGCCAACGCCCGCTCCGGCAGCGCTTCGCCGAAGAAAGTAACGTCCGGTTTCAAAACGCCGCCGCATTCGGGACAGCGCGGAACCCGACCCGCCGCGACGTCCGCGTCGAAAACGGGACGCTCGAACGACCGCTCGCAGGCGACGCAACTCGACGTTCGCAGCGTTCCGTGAATTTCCCAAACGCTCGTCGAACCGGCCGCCGCGTGAAGCGCGTCGATGTTTTGCGTAACGATTTCGACTCGCTTGCCGAGCTTGCGTTCCAAGTCGGCGAGCGCGACGTGCCCGGCGTTCGGCGCCGCCGCGACCGTTTGCGCGTAAAACGGCCCGAAAATCCGGTAAAACTCGCCCGGATTCTCGTTGAAAAAATCGATGGAGAAGACCGCTTCCGACGTCGTTTGGTAAATTCCGGTCGACGAGCGGAAGTCGGGGATTCCGCTTTCGGTCGAGATACCGGCGCCGGTCAACGCGGCGATTTTCGGCGTCGCGGCTAAAAGTTCGGCGAAACGTTGAATTTTCGCGTCAAAATCGAGTTCGGCGGGCATTGAACGGCCTTTCGACGGTTAAAATAGGAAACGCGGGCGAAATAGGAAGACGGAACGGACGGGAAAACGCGGCGCCGTCAATCGCGAACGTCGACTTCCTCTTCGTCGTCGGCTTCTTCGAAGGCTTCGTCGGTTTCCTTGTCGTCGAATTCCTCGAACGTTTCGTCGAGATCTTCTTCGTCGAATTCTTCGAAGGCTTCGTCGGTTTCCTCGTCGTCGACGCGAAGGAAGTCTTCGAGCTTTTCGTCGGCGGCGACCCAATCGCGACGGCGGGCTTCGTCGTTGTTTTCGTCGTTCAAACTGCGGCGAATTTCTTCGTCGTCGAGCGCTTCGCGGCGGCGGGTTTCCTCTTCCTCCCAACGTTGGCGCTCGTATTTTTTGCGGTAAAATTCGCGATTTTCGGCGATTTGGCGCGCTTTTTCGTCGACCGGAGCGCCGAAATCGAACTCGGCGTCGCCGTCGCCGCGATATTCGACCTCTTGCCCGGTGAGGTTCGAAACGAGCGTGTGCGTCATCGCGTCGAACACGTCGGCGCGGGAGAGGTTTTCGCCGGTCAGCGCGAGGCGGTCGCAGGTTTGCCAATAAACGACGTAACCGCGATTTTCGTCTTCAAATTTCAAAACGAGCGCCGTGCTGGTCAGGTCGAGGTAAAAAAAGTTGACTTCGTACCCGGTCAGAACGCGGTCGGCGACGTAACGCTTGACCTCCGCTTGGTCGATTTCGTCGTATTCCGCGTCGAGCGTTCCGAGAATTTGCTTCGCGGCGGCGTCGAGGTCGACTTCTTTCGGATAAATCGCGAGCGACCAAAAACTCCCTTCCGGACTGTCGACGGTGATCCCGTAGGTTCCTTTGTCCCAAGTTTCCGTTTGAACGAACCAGTTGCTCGGGTAAATAAAACGGACGCCTAAATCGTCGTATTCTTTGTAATCTTTCGACATCGATAACCTCGGAATAATCTTGCGGGAGGAACGCGGCGGCGCGAACGAGGGCCGTCGCGGCGGGGCGGGCAAAAAGGGGTGTTAACGCTGTTTGTTTGGATTGGGAAAAATGGATGAAACGGAGGACAAGGAGAAACGGCGTCGCGCGTCAACGCTTGCGCCGCTTCTCTATTTTAACGTCGGCGAGCGTTTACTTGAACGCGCCGCCGACGATTTTCGCGACGTTTTCCGGCGTAACCGGCGAAATAACGCCGTTTTCGGTGATAATGCCGGCGATCAGCTCCGCCGGGGTAACGTCGAACGCCGGGTTGTACACGTCGATTCCGTCCGGGGCGGTTTGCTTGCCGAAGCCGCGTCGGATCTCTTCCGGGTCGCGCTCTTCGATCGGAATTCCGGCGCCGTTTTCGAGCGTCAAGTCGAACGTCGAACTCGGCGCGACGACGTAAAACGGAACGTTGTGCGCTTTAGCGCAAAGCGCGACCGAGTAGGTGCCGATTTTGTTCGCCGCGTCGCCGTTCGCCGCGATTCGGTCGGCGCCGACGAAAACCGCGTCGATTTTGCCTTCGCGCATCACCGACGCCGCCATCGAGTCGCAAATGAGCGTTACCGGGACGCCGTTTTCCTTCAGCTCCCAAGCGGTGAGGCGGGCTCCTTGCAGGAGCGGGCGGGTTTCGTCGGCGAAAACGCGGATTTTCTTATTTTCCTCTTCGACGGCCCAATAGAAAACGGCGAGCGCGGTGCCGTAATCGCTCGTCGCGAGCCCGCCGGCGTTGCAGTGCGTCAGGTAGCCGCCGCCGTCGCGAACGAATTGCGCGCCGAACTCGCCCATTTTGCGGCAAAGGACGCGGTCTTCGTCGTGAATCGCGCGAGCTTCGTCGAGGAGCGTCGCGGCGATCTCGGCGGGCGTCGCCGTTCCGCGGAGCGACTCCGCTTTCGCCTTCATTCGGTCGAGCGCCCAAAAGAGGTTGACGGCGGTCGGTCGGCTCGACGCGAGGTAGGCGGTCGCTTCGTCGAGACGGGCGAAAAATTCCGCTTCAGACGGTTCGCGGACCGCGCCTTCCGAATCGCGAAAGACCGTTTGCAATCCGACGCAAACCCCGTAAGCGGCGGCGATTCCGATCGCGGGCGCGCCTCGAACGCGGAGCGTTTTGATTCCTTCCCAAACGCTTTCGATCGTTCGCCAATCGTCGCGGCGAAGCTCCGTCGGGAGGAGCGTTTGGTCGAGCGCTTGGAGCGCGCCGTTGAGGAAAGCGTCGAAGGTCGTCGCGCTCGACGCTCCGTCCGGAACGCGCCAAGCGAGGGAATTCAGTTTGTTTTTCGGGGCCATCGGAAATACTCGAACCGGGACAAGCCGGATAATCTCGCGGGATGAAATGCAAAAAAACGACGATAACGGGACGCCGACCGGATAAATCGCGAAACGGCGCCGCGTTCCTTTTCGAAAAGGGAACGAGCGAACGTCGAACGGTCGCGCTTGCGGAGCGATCGGGAAACGAGCGCCGCCGTCCTTTCCGGGAACGCCCTTTATTATACCGTTTTTTGCGCGAAAGGACAACGAAAAAAACGCGGAACGAAATTTTCGCCGTTTTTTTCTTAAGATTTCGACGATTTTTTCGGATTCGAAAACTTTTTGGGTTGTTTAAGACGCGCGAAAACCGGCAAAAGTAGCGGAAATGGATTATCGGTTGAAATTGCGCGAAAGAAAAACCGCCGCGTCGTTGGGAACGGTCGAGCGTTCGAACGGCGCGGCGGAGAGAGGGCGGCGAAACGACGCGGCGCCAACGTCGAGCGCCGTCGATTCGGAGCGCGTCAGGACGACAATTTCGCTTGGAACGCGGCGTCCTTGGCGGCGATTTTATCGACGAGCTTGCGTTTGAAGTCGTCGTAAGCGGCGGCGAGCGTTTCGTCGGAGAGCGCGAGAATTTGAACGGCGAGAAGCCCGGCGTTGCGCGCTCCGCCCGAACCGGTTCCGACCGTCGCGACCGGAACGTCGCCCGGCATTTGAACGGTCGCGAGGAGAGAGTCGAGCCCGCCCATCATGTCGGTTTTAACGGGAATCCCGATCACCGGCAACGGCGTGTGCGACGCGACGACGCCCGCCAAGTGCGCGGCGCCTCCCGCGGCGGCGATGATAACGCGGAGGCCCCGGCTTTTCGCCGCCGACGCGTATTCGAGAACCTTGTCCGGCGTGCGGTGCGCGCTCATCACGTGAATTTCGTATCCGACGCCGAACTCGTCGAGGGCTTTGGCGACGCCGTTGATTTTGTCCCAATCGCTGTCGCTGCCCATTAAAATCCCGACGCGGAGAGTTTTTTCGCTCATTTTAGTTTCCTTTATTGAAAATTGGTTGATTTTTGGCTTGTTCGGAAGGGGAACGGGAGGCGGAAAAGCCCGACGTCGCGCCGCTCGACCGCTTGGGGAAGCGTCGCGGAAGCGTTCCGTCGCTCGACCGTTTGGGGAAGCGTCGCGGAATCGTCCGTCGCTCGACCGCTTGGGGAAGCGTCGCGGAATCGTCCGTCGCTCGACCGTTTGAGGAAGCGTCGCGGAATCGTCCGTCGCTCGACCGCTTGGGGAAGCGTCGCGGGAGCGTTCCGTCGCTCGACCGCTTGGGGAAGCGTCTGTCGCTGACCGCCGTTTTGCGTCGCGTCGGCGGTTTTTCGCCGTTTGGGTCAATATATATCAATGAAAACGCGTTGAAAATATATTAACGAACGTATTGAAACGGTTGGCGAGCGTCGTTTGTCGGGCGATTTCCGTTTTTAGGGGCCCAACTTTTTTCCGTTAAGGGGGCTTTTTTCCGCCGCTCGACGGACGCGACCAAAAAAACGCTTGAATCGCCGGGCGCTTCGCTGTAAAATGAACCCGTTCGTCGCGTTCATTGTATAAAAAAAACGCGATTTCGCAACGAGGGCCGCCAAAATCGCCGCGAAAACGGTCGAAACGTCGAAAAAAATGAAAAATCGCCGAAAATGCCGTCAAAAAACGCCGCCGAACGGTTCAAAACGGTTGACGTTTAAGACGTTTAATGTTTAAGACGTTTGACGCGGTTGAGGCGGATAAGACGGTTGAAGCGGTTAAAGCGGCGAAAAAAGCGGAAATAGATAAAAAGGAGCCGAGAAAAATGACGTTGAAACGCAATTCGAAAACGCGCCGTTCGCTTCGTTGGGCGACGCTCGCCGGGGCCGCGTTCGCGGTTTCGCCGTTGATTTCGCCGATTTCGTCGACGCTTGCCGACGAAGCGCCGGTCGAAAAGGGAACGCCGAAAGCGCCCGCTTGGATTCTCAACAACGGCCCGGACGTCGCCGACGCGACCGTCGGGCAAGCGGAACTGCGCGTCGAAGCCGGTTTAACGACGATGCGCGTTCGCGGAACCGACGCGACGTTTTCGCTCCCGATCGACGAAGACGCCCGATTCGCGGCGGCGGAGCGGCCCTTTTTCGCGTTGCGGTATAAAATCGAGTCCGATAAAAAAGTCGGCGGAATTTTCTTCACAACCGACGAACTGACAAGCCTTTCCGATAAAAGTTTCTCGCAGTTTCCGGTCGTTTGCGACGGCGTTTGGCGCGATTTAGTCGTCGATATGCGCTCGTTCCCACATCAAAATTGGAAGGGCGTCGTTACGTCGTTCCGACTCGACGCGACGAACCCGAGTTCGCCCGGCTCGACGATTTCGCTCTCCCGACTCGGCTTCTTCCCGAGCGAAGAGGCGGCCAAAGCGTTTCTCGCCGAAGCGAACGACGCGCCCGATTATTCCCGCCCGGCGACCCTCGACGCGCCGCTCCAAAAGTGCGAAATTCCCGGCGGAACGCTCGCCGACGGTTGGGATCGCGCCGATTATCTCCTGCAAAACGCCGAAGAAGCGCCGAAAATAATCGCCGACGGAGCGCGCCCGGAAACGCTTGTCGTCGTTCGAGTTGGAGAGGAAAACAAAGGCGCCGCGCTCCTTTCGTCGACGACGCGGCTCGGCTTTACGACGTTCCAAGCGACCGCGCCGGGGCCGTATCGCTTGACCGTTTCGGAGGAAGCCGCGTCGTTGACCGACGTCGCCGGGCGTCCGGACGAGCGGGCGATTCGATTCGCCGTCGCTCGCGGCTTTTTCGCCGCCGACGAGAAAAACGCCGAGAAGAACGCGTTCCGCCCCGACGCGCCGACGACCGACGCGGAGAAGGCGGCGCTTTGCGAACGGGCGGTCGGTTTCGGCGTCGACGTTTCCGGCTTGAAAGCGGCGCTCGCAACGGCCTCGACCCGAGCGCAAGCGGCGGTTTGCGTCGCGGAGGCGGTCGAACGTTTCCTCGGCGTTTGGGTCGATTCGCCCTTCGACGCGGCGTATTTCGGGCGCGAACGGCTCCGAATCGGCGCTTGGGGGAACTTCCGACCCGGCGACTTTAACGACGAATATATGCGGACTTACGCCGATTGCGGATTCGACTTTTTGATCGCGATGCCGGGCGTTCCGACGAAAACGCTCCTGCAAACGGCGGCGCGACGCGGCGTCGAGGTTTACGTCAACGACGGCGGCTTCGAGAACCCGGAGACCGCGACCGCCGAATATTGCGATTGGCCGAATTACGGCGGGCATTATATCGTCGACGAGCCCGGTTCCGACGCTTACGACGAACTCGCCGCGACGTCGAAGCGGTACTCCGACGCGACCGGCAAAGTCCCGTATATCAACCTCTTGCCGATGTACGCCAACGACGCGCAGCTGAAATACGGGGCCGGGGCCGCCGCGATCGAGTATTACGACGTCGACCCGAACGTTTACCGCCGTTACTGCGAAGATTTCTGCAAAAAGTTCGACGTCGATTACATTTGCACCGACATTTACCCGCTCAACTGGGTCGGCGGCAAGAAGGTTACTTACCAAGATTACGTCGAGTCGATCAACGCGATCGCGACCGTCGCCCGCGAATACGACAAAGAATTTTGGTGCTTCATTCAAACGTTCGCTTGGACGAACGGCAAGCGCACCCCGACCGAAGCGGAGTACCGTTGGCAATGTTACTCGATGCTGTCGTTCGGTTGCAAGTGTATTCTTTGCTGGACTTACGCCGGTTATAATCCGAAGTTCCCGTCGTTGGTCGACGTCGCGAGCCGCAAATCGACCGCTTGGTACGAAGCGCGTCCGGTCTTCCAAGAGTTGCGGCGCCTTTCCGACGAATACGTCAAGTACCGCAACGTCGGAGCGTTTACGCACAACTGCGGCGACGCGACGCCGTATTTGAAAATGAAGAACGAATACAAGGATTTTGAAACGATTCGCGAAATCCGTTGCGACGAACCGCTTCTCGTCGGCTGTTTCGAGCGCAAAGACGGGCCCGGAACGGCGTTCACTTTGGTGAATATGGCCGACTTCGAAGCGAATCGCGGCGCGACGGTTCGACTGAAACTCGACGGAACGGCGACCGCTTGGACGCGCGGCGTCCCGACGACGGTCGAGCCGGACGCGGACGGTTTCGCGAACTTTTACCTCGCGCCGGGCGAAGGCGTCTTCGTAACGGTCGCGCCGTAAAATCGGCGAAACGGGCGGTTTGCGCGGTTTGGGAAGATTGCGCGAATCGCTTCGACGGTTAAAAATCGGCAAAACGGCGAAACGACGCGGAGTTTGACGGCGGCGTTTCGCCGTTTTTGCGTTGTCGTTAGCGTTTGTCGCCCCTTGACGACGCCGGGAAGCGCGTCTATAATCGGGGAAATCGGACGGCGTTCCTTTTTTCGCCGTCGAGAAAACGTCGAAACGATCGCCGAAAACGCGAAAAAACGACGGCAAAACGGCTCGAAACGGGCCCGGAACGGAGAAAAACGAAAGACGATGAGAACGGTCGATTTGTTCGCCGGATGCGGCGGGTTGTCGTTAGGTTTTGCGCGGCAAGGGTTTAACGTCGTCGGCGCTTTCGAGTTTTGGCCGGTCGCCGCGGCGTGTTACCGAGCGAACTTCGACCATCCGGTTTCCGAAACCGACCTCTCCGACGTCGACGCGGCGGTCGCCGAGATTCGCGCTTTCGAGCCGGAGCTGATTATCGGCGGGCCGCCTTGCCAAGATTTTTCGCAGGCCGGGAAACGGGTCGAAGCGGAGCGCGCCAACTTGACCGAGTGTTTCGCTCGCGTCGTTTCGGAGATTCGTCCGCGCTGTTTCGCGATGGAGAACGTCGAGCGGGCCCGGCTCAGCAAGGCGTTCGCGTCGGCGCGCAAACTCTTTAAAGAAGCGGGTTATGGACTGGCGGAAGTCGTTCTCGACGCGAGCCGTTGCGGGGCGCCGCAGAAACGCAAGCGCTTCGTTTGCTTGGGGATTCAAGGCGTCGCCGACGGGTTCGCGACCGAAATTATCGAATCGCGCCTCTCGAAAAAGCCGACCACCCTGCGCGATTATTTCGGCGAATCGCTACCGTTCGAGTATTATTATCGGCACCCGCGCAATTACAACCGACGCGCCGTTTTTTCGGTCGACGAACCGGCCCCGACGATGCGCGGCGTCAACCGGCCCGTTCCAAAAGGGTATCCCGGTCATCCGAACGACGCTTGCTCTCTTGCCGAACGACCGGAAATTCGGGCGTTGACGACCGCCGAACGCGCGCAAATTCAGACGTTTCCGGTCGATTTCCGCTGGGTCGGCTCGAAAACCGACGCGGAGCAGATGATCGGGAACGCCGTTCCGGTCAAGTTGGCCGAGTTCGTCGCCGAAACGTTGCGACTCGCGCTCGAAAAAGCGGAGAACGCGGGAAAAACGGCGGAATAGGAAAGTCGCGCCAACTTTGACGGCGTTCGCGCTTTTGAAATTGGAACGAACGCGCGGACTTTAACGGCGAAAAATAACGCCGCGTCGATTTCCGGGGAAGCGGAAAGGGCGCGGCGTTCGTTGTTTCTTGGAGTTGGGAAAAATGTGTAAACTTTAACGGCGAAAATAACGCCGCGTCTGTTTCCGGGAAAGCGGGAAAGGACGCGGCGTTTTTTTTTGAGTTGAAATTGCAAAAGGCGCGCCAACTTTAACGACGGAAGACGGAGACGCCGCGTCGATTTCCGGGAAAGCGGGAAAGGACGCGACGTTTTTTACTTGAAATTGCAAAAGACGCGCAAAGTTTGACGGCGGCAAGAAACGCGAAAACCGGCGTCGCGCTCGGTTCCGACGAAGGAAGGGGCGCGGCGTCGGTTCGTTTTTCGACGTTTTTCGCGTCTTGTTAACGCTTTTTTAACGCGGTTTAACGGTTCGCGTTACTTTTTCGCGATTTTGCTCCAAGAATCGCGCAGCGACGCGGCGCGGTTGAAGACCGGTTTTTCCGGCGTCGACGCTTTGTCGAGCGCGAAATAACCGACGCGTTCGAATTGGTAACGCTCGTCGAGCGTCGCGTCGGCGAGGGCCGGTTCCAGCTTCGCGTTTTCGACGACGGTCAACGAATCGGCGTTGAGGTAATCTTTGTAATCGCCGGTATTTTGCGGGTCGTCCGGGTTCGGGACGCTAAATAAGCGGTCGTAAAGGCGAACTTCGGCGTTCAGCGCCGTCGCCGCGTCGACCCAGTGAATCGTCCCTTGGACTTTGCGCCCGTCCGCGCTTTGACCGCCGCGCGTTTCCGGGTCGTAATCGCAGTGAACTTCGACGACGTTCCCGTCCGCGTCCTTGACGCAGTTTTTGCACGTTACATAGTAAGCGTAACGCAAACGCACCTCTTTGCCCGGCGTCAAGCGGAAATACTTCTTCGGCGCGTCTTCCATAAAGTCGTCGCGCTCGATGTAAAGCGTCTTCGAGAACGGGACTTCGCGCGTTCCGTCCGCTTCGTTTTCCGGGTTGTTGACGGCGGTCAGCGTCTCCGTTTGGCCCTCCGGATAGTTGTCGATGATCAACTTGATCGGGTTCAACACCGCCATTCGACGGAGCGCCGACTTATTGAGGACTTCGCGGAGGCTGTTTTCGAGGACGGTCGCTTCGATCGTGCTGTTGAACTTCGCGACGCCGATCGTTTGGCAGAAGAGACGAATCGCTTCCGGCGTGTAACCGCGGCGGCGGAGACCGCAAATCGTCGGCATGCGCGGGTCGTCCCAACCGGCGACGTAACCGCCCTTGACGAGTTCGATCAGCTTGCGCTTGCTCATGACGGCGTAAGCCAGGTTGAGGCGCGCGAACTCGATTTGTTGCGGACGATAAACGCCGAGTTCGTTCAAGAACCATTCGTAAAGCGGGCGGTGGTGTTCGAATTCGAGCGTGCAGATCGAGTGCGTGATTCCTTCGATCGAGTCTTCGAGACCGTGCGCCCAGTCGTACATCGGGTAGATGTTCCACTTCGTCCCTTGACGGTGGTGCGGCGCGCGGACGATGCGGTACATCACCGGGTCGCGCATATTGAAGTTCGGCGACGCCATGTCGATTTTAGCGCGGAGCGTTTTCGAACCGTCCGGGAACTCGCCGTCGCGCATCCGTTGGAAAAGGTCGAGGTTCTCTTCGACGGAGCGGTCGCGCCAAGGGCTCGGTTTGCCCGGCTCGGTCGGCGTTCCGCGGGTTTCGCGGATTTGGTCGGCGGTCAGGTCGCAAACGTAAGCCTTCCCCTTCTTGATGAGTTGGACGGCGTACTCGTACATTTGCTCGAAGTAGTCCGACGCGAAGAAGAGGCGGTCTTCCCAATTCGCGCCGAGCCAAGCGACGTCTTCCTTGATCGATTCGACGTACTCGACGTCTTCCTTCGCCGGGTTCGTGTCGTCGAAACGGAGGTTGAAGAGGCCGCCGTATTCCTTGGCCAAACCGGAGTTTAAGACGATCGACTTCGCGTGTCCGATGTGCAGGTAACCGTTCGGTTCCGGGGGAAAACGGGTGTGAACGCGGTTTCCGAACTTGCCGGTGCGATTGTCTTCTTCGATGATTTGCTCGATGAAGTGGAGCGAACGGGCCTTTTCGGGCGCGGCGTTCGGGTCGAGATTTTCCGGGTTTTGCGTCGTCATGCGATGACTCCTTCGCGCCGTCGAGCGGGGCGATTGGGGCTTTGAGCCGGTTGAAATAGGGGATTTCGGTTGAGTTTAAGGAAAGGGAAAGGGCGTTCGAGGAGCGGCGTTTAACGCGTCGAGCGTTCCTTGCGAGCGTCGGCAAACGTCAACGAGCGTCGGCAAACGTCAACGAGCGTCGAGCGCGGCGCGGACGGCGGCGATGAAAGCCGGATTCGAACCGCAACAACCGCCGACAAAGGACGCGCCTTCGGCGACGACTTTCAACGCTTCGGCGGCGAAACCTTCCGGCGTTTGGTCGTAAACGGTCGCGCCGTCGACCATTTTCGGAAGGCCGGCGTTTCCTTTCATCCAAAGCGGGAGGGACGTAACGGCTTTCATGCGCGAGCAGATTTCGGCGAACGTTTCGATTCCGCGACCGCAGTTCGAGCCGACCGCGTCCGCGCCCGCTTCTTCCGCCGCTTGCGCGAACGATTCCGGCGTCGCGCCCATCATCGTGCGGTCTTTTTTCTTGCCGCTGTCGAAGGTGCCGGACGCGACGACGAGAAGACCGAGCGACTTGGCCAAGTCGGATCGTAGCC
>JAZNJF010000030.1:0-3319 GCA_045577885.1 Thermoguttaceae bacterium
CGTCGGAACCGTCGACGTTAAGGATTCGTCGGATAGGCGAACGTGTCGATCGTCTCGTCGCCGTCGCGGGTAACCAATCCGCCTAACAGAGCGGGATCGGCGTTCGACGGAATCCCGAACGGCTCGCAAGTAAGGCCAAGACAGATGGCTTCAAGGTCGGGACGCGACGCGGCGACCGACGCGACGAACGTTTCGAACGACATATTGGCGTTCGGTTCCATCCAGCAAACCGGTTTCAACGAGTCGACTACCGCGAGCGTTACGTCGGGGTCGTCCGAAAAATTTCCTTTAACCGGGGCGCCGAGAGGGCTTCCCGCTTTCGCCGGTTTCGTGAAGAGGCCGCGTTCGTCGACGACGCAAACCGCCGTGCTGGTTCCCTTGGGAGAGAGTATCTCCCGATAGGCGGAGGGAACTTGCGAATGGAACTGGCGATTATACTCGCTGTCCCAAGGTTCGTCGAGGCGGATTTTTGCGTAAAGGTTTCGATATATCTGCCCGGGGAAATAGGGAAGAAGGTGAACGCGCCAACTGTGCAACGGTTTTCCGGTTTCGTCCGCCGAGTAGCGGGCCGGAAGCGCGTTGTTGGCTCGAATAAAGTTCTCGAGCGCGTGGGAGATATTTCTAAAGCGGATATTGCGGCGGTTTCTCGTGGCTTCGACGCTCATAAAGGGCGCTTTGAAGCGAATGTTTTTCTTGGTTTGCAACTCGTTTTTCTTCGCTTGAATCTCGGCGCTCGTTTCGGCGCGGTTCAGCTCGAACCAATAGGAATATCCCAGAACGTTGCCGAAGTGCGTCAACGCGTTTCGGAACTCTCGATTCGCTTTGAATTGCTCGTCTTGTTGCGCGGCGGTTTCGGCGACCGACGCGCTGGATTTAATAGACGAGGACGTCGCTTTGAAGCGTTGGATGAAGCCGCCGTCGCGAACGGTCAGGACGCCGTTTTCGCTTTCGCGGAGTTTTTGGAGAAACGCGGCGTCGCCGTCGGCGTTCGGATCCATCCAGCAAACCGCGTCCGGACGCTCGTAGTAAAGGATCGCGCCCGGTCGTCCGGACGGAACCGTCGGATCGGCGCCGGTTTTGTCGAAAAGCGAAGACGCGGGAATAAGCGCGGAATTACTGTCGGCGAGGCAGGAATAGAAGCAAGCCTTCGTTTCGTTCGGGTCGAGTTTGGCGCCGGCGCGGCGATAAACGGCGGGCGTTTGCGCGTGGAACTGGCTGTTGTATTCGCTGTCCCAAGGCTCGTCGAGCTTGATTTTCTTGTAAAGCGTTTCTTCGCCGAGGAACGGGAGAAGATGAACGCGCCAACTGTGTCCCGGAAGTTCGGCGTCGGAGACGAGAGTATAGCGGAGCGGCATTTTGTAATATTCGCGCAAAAAACCGTTGGTCGCGTCGGAGAGCGCGCGCAACGCGTCTTCCGGCGTCGCGAACGACGCTTCCGCTTGCGCGGCCGCTCGCGCCTCTTCGGCTTCTTGGGCTAATTGTTCTTTGCTAACGAAGAAGCCGAATTCTTCGACGTAAGGCGTCAGAACGTCGCGTTCGGTTTCGGTTTCGGCGACGTCCGTCGTTTGGTTCGCGCGGTTCGCGAACGCCGCGATGATCGCGGAGAAGGCGCCGAGGTCGGGCGTCCAGGAGGCGAGCGCTTCGGCGACGGTCGGAGCGTTCGCGGCGAGGAGGGCGCCGGCGACCGGGTTCGTCAGCGGGAGGGTCGGGCCGACTTGCAGTTCGAACGTCAGCGCGGCGCCGTCGCGTTTCGGGAGCGAATTTTGAAGGAAACCGCGGAACAACTCGCGGACGACCGGAACGGCGTTGTATTGGGCGCTTCCTTCCGTCGCGTTTTCGGCGAGCGTCTTTTCGACGTCGGCGACGATAACGTCGGCGAGCTTTTCGAGCCCGACGCGGACTTTGTTCGCCGCGTCCGCCGACGCGAAGTCGAGACGCGCCGACGTTTTCAGCGCGTTGAGGTCGAGTTCGACGCGACCGTCGACGTAATACGTGTCGAACGTTTCGACGGCGGAACGGGTTTCGCGCGGCGCGTCGGCGAGCTTGTCGGCGAACGCTTTCGCGGCGTCGTCTCCGGCGAGCGCGACGGCGGGAGCGACGTTAAAATCGCCGACGAAAATTTGGAGCGTCGCGGTCGACTCGCCGAGGAACGCTTCCAATTTCGGGTTCGGCGTCGCTTTGAACCGCTCGAAGTAAGCGGCGTTAAACTTTTTCGTCCCGAACGCGACGCCGGAGCCGACTTCGAACGGCGTCGACGACGCGAACGTCGCGAGGAAGAGGGAAGCGGCGGCGCGCTTCGACTTCGCCAACGGCGCGTAAACGAACCATTCCGGCTCGCTCGAGCGCGGGACGACGAAGTAAATTTCGCGCAGACCCATTTCGTCGCGGAATTGCGATAATTTCGGCTCCGCGAACTTTTTGACCGCGTTGAACGTTTGGTTGAATTCGCGGCGCGCCGTTTTGATCGACTCCGCGTCGAATTCTTGGCGTTCGAGCGTTTCGACGAAGATTTTCGTCGCGGTTTTGTCGAGCGCGTTCAGGTCGATTTGCGCCAAGTCGAGCCGAGCGACGAGAAACGCGTCGGCGTCGACGAACGCTTGGACGCGCGAGTAAGCGCCGGCGTTCGTCGCGGTTTGCGCTTGCGTTTGCGGTCGCGCTTGACGACGGAGCGAGGTTTGAGCTTCGGAGACCGGCGACGCGGCGGCGAAAAACGCGGCGCCGAGAAGAACGGTCGAAAGGGCGTTAACGAAGTTGCGTCGCATAAGGAGCGCCTTTCCAATATCGGGAACGGGTTTCGTTGTTTGCGTAATCGTTAAAATCGATAGAACGGCGTTATTCGGCGGGCGTTTCGGCTTCCGCTTCGTCGACCGTCGTTTCGTCGGCGGACGTTTCGGTCGCGTCCGCTTCGTCGAACTCGAAATCGATTTCGCCGTCGGCCGCGTCGAGATTTTGAGCGTTTTTCTTAACGACTTGAGCGAGCGCGGAGAGGCCGACGACGTAGAGCGCGGCGCTTCCGGACGCTTTCGCGGCGGCTTTCGTCAGGTCGCGTTCGAAAACGAGTTCGGCGCCGTTTTGTTTCGGGAGTTGCGAACGCATTTGACCGCGCCAAAGTTCGCGGGCCAGCGGCGTCAGTTTGAACTCTTGGACGTATTTTTGCGGGACGAGACCGGTCGACGGCGACGCGTCGGCGCTAAAGGTCTTATGCGCGGCCTCGTCGACGATCGTTTGGAGCGCCGTCAAGAGGCGGCCCGAGTCGACCGGCGCGTTAAAACGGAGCGAAGCGCGAGCGACGAACGTCCCGGCGTCGAACGTCAAACCG
>JAZNJF010000031.1:0-4732 GCA_045577885.1 Thermoguttaceae bacterium
CCCTCGCTCCGCCGCGACGCGACGCCGATTTCCCCGACGCGACCCTCGCTCCGCCGCGGCGCGACGCCGATTTCCCCGACGCGACCGACGAAACCGACGCGACGCGCGAGTCGCTCGACGAAAACCGCCCCGTTCCCCCCTCCCGACGACAAGGATCGACCTCGATGCAAACGACGACGGCGCTCGCGTCCCTCTCCCTCGCGCTTCTTTTCGGCGCTTCGTCGCTCGGACTCGACGTTTCCCCGCGCGTCGACGGCTCCGTCGGGCGCGACGGCGCGCTCGAAACGTCCTCCGGCTCCGCCCCGACGAACGCCTCCGGCTCGGGTTCGCTCGACCGCTCCCCGACGAACGGCCCCCCTTCCGGCGTTCCGTCCGCCGTCGCCGCGTCCGACGGAACGCCCGACGCGTCGACTTGGCGGGAACCGCGCCGCGTCTTCGTTCCGGTCGACGCCGAACGTCGCCCCGTCGGCCCTTATTATTGGATCCCTTCCGATTTTTACGAAGAAATCCGCTCGACGCTCGCCGCGCGCTCGCCGGAGCGCTCTTGGCGAGTCGTCGACGCGCTTTACGAAGGCGTCGTCAATCACAACGCGTTCGCCGACGCGACTTCGCTCTTCAACTTGACGGCGACTTACTCCGTCGTCCTCGACGAGCCGAACGCGACGATTTCGCTCCCGGCGACGCGGCTCGCGCCCGACTTCGACGTTAAATTCGACGACGTCGCGATCGCGCCGACGTTCGCCGAAAACGGACGCGAAATCTTTTTCGAAATCGTCGACGCGACGCCGGGCGAACACGTCCTCGAACTGACGATCGCTCCGCCGCAATTTTCGGAAACGAACGCCGAAATCTCCTTTCCGATCCCCCGCGTTCCCTCGTCTCGACTCGAACTGACCGTCCCGCCGGACGCGCCGACGCTCGACTTCCCGAACGCGCTCGGCAAAACGACGCGTTCCGCCGGTCGCGTCGCGGTCGAACTCGGCGCGATCGACCGCCTCGTCGTCGCCCGAACGAAACCGAACGCCAAGTCGGGCAAGGCGACCGTCGACGTCGAGCAGCTCTTCCTAATGCGCGCTCGCCCGACGCAAGCGGACGTTCGCGCGTCCTTCCGTTGCCAAGTCGTCGGCGGCGCCGTCGACTCGCTCGTCCTCGTCGGCGACCCTCTTTACTCGTTCTCCGGTTATCGCCAATGCGACAAATCGGAAATCGAATCGGTCGAAACGCTCGCCGACGGCTCCTTGCGCGTTTCGTTCAAAACGCCTATTTCCGGCGCCTTCGCTCTCGACGCGGACTTCGTCGCCCGCAACTTTTCCGGCGTCGGGCGCGCGCGCCTTCCGGCGCTTTCCGTTCGCGACGCCCGCGTTTTGAAAAGTTGGCTCGCGCTCGTCCCCGAAGGCGACGTCGAATGCGCGGACGTTCCGCCGTCGTCCGAAACGGTCGCCGCGTTCCAAAACGCTTGGGGTTCGCCCCTTAAAGAAGCGCCGATCGCCGTTTACAATCTCGACAAAACGCCGCGCGGCGCCGCGATCTCGACGCGCTTAAAGTCCGTTCGCCCAACCGCGTCCGAAACGACGACGTTCGTCTTCCGCCCGACGCAAATCGAAACGCGCCTCGTCGCGACGCTCGACGCGCCGACCGAGCTTTTCCGTCTCGATCTCGAAACGCCGACGCCGTTCGCGGTCGACGAAGTCGCGCTCTTCGACGAACAAAACGTCGCCGTCGAAACGCCCGAATTTTTCCTCGACCCCGGAACGCTTTCGCTCCTTTTCCGCTCGCCGCTCAAAGGACGTTATTCGCTCCGAATCGTCGGTCGCGCCCAAACGACGCTCGACGTCGCCCGCCCCTTCCCGACGCTTTCGTTACAAAACGTCGTTCTATTGGAAAACCGCGTTCGCCTTTACCGCGCGTCCAACGCTTACCTCGATTGGACGGCGCCCGGCGCTTGGTCGCCCCTCGACGCGGCGCGCTTAGCCGACGTCGAAACGCTCGACCCCGCCCCGACCGAAGACGTTTTCCTCGTCGGCGCTTTCGACGCGCTCGGCCTCCAACCGACGACGGACGCCGATCCCGCGGCGCGCCCGGCGCCGATCCGCCCGAGCGACGTCGTCGTTCGCGTCAACGCCCCGCGTCTCGAAGGCGTTCAACGCGTCTTCCTTTATTGCAAAACCGGCGAGTCTTGGAAAACCGCGGTCGACTTCCGCGTCGACGTTCAAAACGGACGCGTCGACCGATTTTGCGTCGCCGCCGACGACGCTTACGAACTCGAACCGCTCGCCCCCGACTCGAACTTCGTCGCGACCGAAACGACGCTCGAAACAACCGGCGAACGCGTCTTCGTCTTCCAACCGAAAAAAACGCCCTTCGTCGGCCCCGCGGAGTTCGTCTTCGTCGCGACGATCAAAAATAAAACCGAAAACGTTCGCCTTCCCCGCTTTCGCCTCCTCCCGGCGTCGGCGCGCGAAGACGTTTCCGGCGTTCGTCGGTTCGCGTTCCTCCCGCAACGCTCCAACTCGACGGCGATTCGTTGGGAAACGGAAAACCTCCGCCCCGTCCCCCGCGAAGATTACCCGACGACGCTCGGCGCGGACCCCCGCGAACTGACGCGCGGAACCGCCGCGCTCGTCGCCGGCGGCGCGTCGAACGATTCGCCGGCCTTCCTCGTTCCGCCCGCGATCCTAACGATCGAATCCGGCATGTCGAACGCCGACGCCGTCGACTTCTCCATTCTCGAAACGACCGACGCCGACGCCGACGCTTGGATCGCTTCCGAAAACGACCGCCTCCAAATTTCGCGCGCCCGCTCGTCGTTTTACGTCGACGCTCGCGGCGAAATCTTCGTTTCTTCGACCTTTTCGCTCCGGCCGAACGCGCCGCTCGAATGCGTCTTGATCGCCCCGGAATCGGCGCGCGTTCTCGAAGCGACGGTCAACGGCTCGCGTCGCCGCGTCGAAAATCTCGGCGCCGGTCGTTGGGCGATCGATCTCGACGCGACGCGAGTCGGCAAACGCCTCGAAGTCGCGCTCCAATTCCCGGCGTCCTCCTCGTCGCGCGTCGAACGCTCGTTCTTCGGCGGCGAAACGACTTGCGAACTCGTCGCGCCGCGCCTCGAAGGAGCCGCGCCGGACGAAACGACTTGGTTCTGCGCCTTCGAAGCCCTCGACGACGCCGCGCCTCGTTGGCGCGTCCGACAACGCGACGTCGCGGATCCCAACGCCGACGAAACGCCGGAACGCCCCGAAACGCGCCTCGCGCCGATCCGTTACTCCGACGCGAACGAACTCCTCTTCCGCCTTTGCGTCGACGACGCGAACGCGCTCCTCGCCGAACTCGAACGCGACGCCGCCCTCTTCGCCAACGCTCGCGCCGACGAATTCGAACGCCGCCGCCTCCGTTGGGCCCGAGCTTGGCTCCGCAACGAACGCGAAATCGCCCGATTCGTCGCGCCCGACCGAGCCGTCGACTCGCTCGACGCTTCGCAGCGCGACGCGTTCCTCGCCGTTCGCGCCGTCGCTCCGATCGACGCCCCCAACGCGCCCGAAAATTCGCCGCTCGAAACTTGGTCGAACGCTCGTTATCGCGAAATCGTCGAACAAAAATCAAAAATCGAAGGAACGCGCGCCTTGCCCGACCTCTCCGAAGACGCGCCCGACGTCGCGCCGGAAATCCTTTGGGCGATCGACCGAACGCTAAACGCTCGCGTCCTCGCCGGTTGGACCGACGCGAACCTCGACCGAATCGTCGTCGTCGCGCCCGCTCGACGCTTCGACTTCGTTTCGTCGCGCTTCGCCTCCGCCCTCTTCGTTCTCGCCGCGACCGCGATCGCGCTCCGTTTGCTCCGCTCGTCGCCGAAAACGTCGCGTTTGCAACGCGTTTTATCCGCCTCGCTCGTCGGATGCGCCGCGTTCGCGTTTTACGTTCTCGATTGGCGCTCCGTCGGGCTCGCGTTCGTTTTGCTTCTCGCGCTCCTCCCGGCGCTCCTCGAAACGGCGCGACGGCGAAACGCGCTCCGACGCCCGAAAACCGCCGTCGACGAAACGTCTCCCGACCCTTCCGACGCGCCGCTCGACGTCGAAACGACCGCCTCCCTTTTCGTCGCTCGGCGCCCCGACGGCCCCGCCCCCGCCTCCGCGGCGGACGCAAAGACCGAACGCCGATAAAAAATTCGGTAAAAATCGGAAAAACGAACGCGTCGGAACGGTCGGCGCCGCTCCCCAACTTGACAGAATAAAACGCCGACGTTATAATGAACGGGTTAAATTGGAGAAATTGGGCGCCGGACGCTTTTCGCGTCCTCGGAAACGCGTCTTTTAAAAAGAATATAAAAATTGAACGCCGCCGACTTCGCGCGTTTGCGCCGCCTTTCGGAACGAACCGTCGTCGGTCGAGCGCCGTTCGCCGTTATTTTTTCGTCGCGTTCGAGACGACGCCGCTGCGTCGCCGGGAAACGCGAACGAACGACGTTATATCTTAAGACAATACTGAAATAAAATTAAAATGGGTAAAGAGAAAAAAAAGAGCGACTGGGATAATCTGTCGGAGGCGCTGTCGCAAGAAGCCGAAGCGCCGCAAAACGTCGACGATTGGAACGCCGACGAACCGTCGACCGCGCCCGCCGTCGAAGCCGAAGCGGAAGCCGAAGCCGAAAAGAGCGTCGCGCAAACGCCCGCCGCGAAAACCAAGCGCGCTTGCGGCGAGAAAAAAGCGAAAGCGACGAAAGCTCGCAAAAAAGCGG
>JAZNJF010000032.1:0-4117 GCA_045577885.1 Thermoguttaceae bacterium
GAATACGTCGCGATGTACAACGCCTCGAAGGGCGCGCCCGTCGCTCGACCGGCCGCCGCTCCGCGTCCCGCCGCCAAACCGGCCGCTCCGGTCGAACCGGCTCTCGCCGCGAAAGAAGATATCGAAGCCGCCAAGGCGCGCATCGACGAACTCCGCGGTTCGTACAAAACGGCGAAAAACGGCGCGATTATCGAAATTAACGTCGAATCCGCCGACACGACCGTCGAAGACATGGCGCTTTTCGGCCGCCTCTTCGATTTGGAAAAGGTCTTCTTCCTCGGTTCGAATTTCACCGACGAATTTCTCGCGCAATTGAGCGAACTGAAAAAGCTTAAGACGATTACCGTTCAAAACAGCGAAATCACCGTCGAAACGCTGAAAATGTTCGCGACCTATCCGGAATTGACCTCGCTCGACCTTCGCCGCAACCTGAAATTGGACAACGCGTCGATGGAAGTGATCCCGACTTTCCCGAAACTCGAAAAATTGTTCGTTTATTACAACTCCCTGACGAACTCCGCGATGAGCAAAATTTCGAAGTCGCAAACGTTGAAAGTCGTCGACGCGCGCGGTTGCAACGGCGTTACCGACAACGCGGTTAAATATTTGGTTCGCCTGCCGAAACTTGAAGAACTTTATTTCCGTTTCGAAGTTTCCGACGCCGGCGTCGAACACATCAAAAGCTCGCCGACGTTGAAATTCATCGAGCTTCAAGACTGCGATATGTTGACCGACGCGTCCGTCGCGCACTTCACCGCCGCTCCGGCGTTGACCGGTCTCCGTATTTTCCGTTGCAAGAGCTTTGGCGACGCGGGCGTCCAAGGGATCGCCGGAATGAAACTCGAACGCTTGGAACTCCGCGACCTGAACGTCGGGAACGACGGCGTTCTCGCCCTGAAAGATATGGGCGCCGAGTCGCTTAGAAGCGTCGAACTTTCCGAACTTCCGTCCGTCGACGAAGCCGGTTTGAACGAACTTCTCGCCGCTTGGAAGTCCCCGACGAGCCTTTCGCTCTTCACGATGCCGGCGACCGACGAAACGGTGAAAACGATCGTCGCCGCGATGCCGGAATTGAAGACGCTGACCCTGCGCGCCGTCCAAATTACCGACGCGGCGATCGACGAAATCGTCAAGCTCGAAAATCTTGAAACGCTCGACCTTCGCGAAAACGCCGGTTTGACCGTCGACGGGATGATGAAGTTGGCGCAAGCGAAGAACCTTCGCCGCATTTACGTCAAGGGTTCCGCGCTCGGCGCTTCCGACGACGCGACGAAGGCGAAAGTCGAAGAGTTCAAACGCGCGAAACCGAAGTGCGCGATCGTTCTTTGATCGGCGCCGTTCGAACGTCCCGGAGTTTTTGCGGGGCGTCGGCTGAAACGAGACGTTTGACTTGATTTTGGGGTCAAAAACGGTTTTAGGTAACGTAGACGCGTCGCTCCGGCGGCGCGTCGCGTTTTTTACGCGGGAAGCGAAGCGTTCGAACGGACGCTCGGAACGTTCGCGGGCGGCGAAATCGGCGCAAGCGGCGTTTCAAGGAAGAAGAAAACGGTAAAATAGCGAAGATAGGCGGTTTGTATGGCGAAAGCGAGAAAGAAGGCGGCGAAAATAACTCCCAATCCAGCGTTCGAGGAACCGAGCGGGCCGGTCGAGTTGTCGACGCAAGACGAGCGAACGCTCGGGCAGATTTTCAACATGGCGTCTCGTTTGTCGGCGACGGTCGAGCGGGACGACGAGCCGCTCCTCGCGATTCCGACGCGGTCGCTTGGGAACGTTTCGTTTAACGAACAGAAACGCATTCTGCAAATGGGCTCGAAGACGACGAGTCGCGAGCTCTTCAATCTCTCGCAAGCGAAGAGTTTTATGCAAACGACGCTCGTCGCGGCCGGCGCCAAACGCCTCATCGAAATGGGGAAAACGACGAGCATCCGCGGTCTCTACTATATGCTCAAACACGACGTGCGCTCGACGAAGGAACCGACGTTTCACGACCAAGGCGAGTGCGACCCGATCATCGAAGACTGCGAAGTCTTGCTCGAATCGTTGCGCGAGGAACTGCACCTCTTCGCCGACAAACGGGGCGATATGGTCGGCAACCTGACGATTATCGACTCCGGCGACGAAATCGACTGCTCGCGAATGGGCTCGGGCGGTTACGCGATTCCGTCGATCGTCGAGCCGTCGGTCATTCAGTTTAAGGAGTGCAAAGCGGATTTCGTCCTGCACGTCGAAAAAAACACCGTTTGGCAACGGTTCAACGAAGACAAATTTTGGAAGAAGCACAATTGCATCCTGACGCACGGGAACGGGCAGCCGCCGCGCGGAGTGCGTCGCCTTTTGAACCGCCTTCATAACGAGTTAGGGTTGCCTATCTTTTGCCTCCTCGATAACGACCCTTGGGGGTATTACATTTATTCGGTCGTGAAGCAGGGGTCGATCAACCTGGCTTACGAGTCGGACCGAATGGCGACGCCGGACGCGAAATTTATCGGGCTTCGCAGCCGCGACTTCGAACGTTGCGGCCTCTCCGAAGGCGTGAAGATTTCGTTGAGCGATATCGACCGCAAGCGCGCCAAACAGATCGCGGAGTATCCTTGGTTCGCGAAAAAGAAAGATTGGCAGCGCGAAATCGACACGATGATGAAGAACGGTTTCAAACTCGAAGTCGAGGCCCTCGTCAGCCGAAGCATCAGTTACATGACCGAAGAATACGTCCCGAGGCTCTTGAAAGAGGGCGATTTCCTCGATTGACGACCGCGTTAGGGGGATTGGGGGCCGAGCGACGGGATTTTTTTGGTTTTTTTTGCTAAAAATGGGAAAAAAACCCGATAAAATCCTTGCAATCGACCTTAATAGCTGTTATGATATTAGCGTAGGTTGCACGGAAGAGCGCGGCGGCGAAAAATTGTGGCCGATAGGCGGTCGCGCATTTGGAACGCCGCAGAAATTTTTCCGTCGCGACGAACGATTATTCCTCGTTTCCGTTCGACGAACGGTTCCGATCGGGCCGCGAACGAAGCGTATTTTTCCATTAATTAGGAGTTGTAATAATGAAACGACGCGATTTTCTGAAATCGACCGGCCTCGTCGCCGGAGCGAGCGTTTTGGGCGGTATGAGCGTTGCGCGCGGCGCCAACGTCGGCGGCGACGACGTTATTAAGATTGCTCTCGTCGGGTGCGGCGGTCGCGGTCGCGGCGCGGTCGCGGACCGTTTTAGCGCGAAAGACAACGTCAAGCTCGTCGCTATCGCCGACGCTTTCGAAGCGAACGCGAAAGCCGCCGCCGAAGCGTTCCAAAACATGAATCCCGACGGCGTCGATCTCGGCGACCGCGTCTTCTGGGGCTTCGACGCTTACAAAAAAGCGATCGACGAATGCGACCAAGCCCTCATCGTTACCTCCCCGGGTTTCCGTCCGATCCACTATAAATACGCGATCGAACAAGGCAAACACGTCTTCATGGAAAAACCGTGCTGCGTCGACGCTCGCGGTTACAAAATGGCGATGGAAACGAACAAACTCGCCGATGAAAAAGGCCTGACGGTCGTCGTCGGTTTCCAACGCCACTACGAGCCCCAATATATGCAAATGGTCGAACAGATCAAAGAGGGCAAAATCGGCGAAATTATGTACAGCCGCGTCTACTGGAACGGCGACGGCATTTGGGAACGCGGGCGTCAAGAAGGCGACACCGAAATGATGTACCAAATGCGCAACTGGTACCACTTCAACTGGCTCTGCGGCGACGGCATCGTCGAACAACACTGCCACAACATCGACGTCGCGAACTGGGTTCACAGCCTCGGCGATCCGATGGGCAAAAACGCGCACCCGGTCAAGTGCAACGCGATGGGCGGTCGCGAAGTCCGTAAATTCCCGCGCTTCAAGAACTCCGGTCATCGTTACGACCACTACGTCTGCGAATTCACCTACGACGACGGCAGCCAAATGTTCAGCCAATGCCGCCACCAAGGCAACTGCTGGAACAACGTTAGCGAAACCTTCTACGGCACCAAAGGTATGGGCGGCCCGGGTTGGTTGAACGACCGCGCCGGCAACGAAGTTTGGCGTCTCGATCGCAACAAACCGGAAAACAAGGTTCCGGGCCCCTACCAATACGA
>JAZNJF010000033.1:0-3504 GCA_045577885.1 Thermoguttaceae bacterium
CAAGAGCCGTTTTCGGTCGTCTCGGAACGACGAACCGTCGTTCTTCGGCGACGTTCGTCGTTTAAAAACGACAAATATAAAAGAGTCCGCGTCCCGCTTCGGCGTTCCCACCGGACAAAACGCGACCGCCGAACGCCGTCGCGCTACCAAACGCGCCGGCGTCCGTCGGATAATCGTTAAGTTTTAACGCTCGAAACGTCGTCGAGCGTTAAATCGTCGCGACGCCGAAGCGCTCGCCAACGCAAACGCTTCGACGAAAAGCCCTTAACTAAGCGCGAATCACGCTTCGTCGAGGAGTTCGACCGCCGCGAACTTTTGGCCTTCCAACATCGCCAAGGACGCGCCGCCGCCGGTGCTGACGTGCGAAACTTTGTCGGCGAAACCGAGCTTTTGGATCGCCGCCGCGCTGTCGCCGCCGCCGATGATCGAGATCGAATCGCTGGCCGCGATCGCTTCGGCGACCGCTTTCGTCCCGGCGTCGAACGGAGGCATTTCGCAAACGCCCATCGGGCCGTTCCAAACGACCGTTTTCGCGTCTTTAACAAGGTTCGCGTACATTTCCGCCGTTTTCGGACCGATATCGAGACCTTCGAAACCGTCGGAGATTTCGCCCGCCGCGACGATTTCTTTATTGCAGTCGGAGCTGAACGCGTCGCCGCAGTGCGTGTCGATCGGGAGGACGAGTTTGTCGCCGCCGGACGCGAGAAGTTCGTTCGCGAGTTCGACTTTGTCCGGTTCGACGAGGCTGGAACCGACTTTGCCGCCTTGCGCGAGCGAGAAGGTGTACGCCATCGCGCCGCCGATCAGGACTTTATCGCAAATGCCGAGCAAGTTCTTGATGACCATAATCTTGTCGGAGACTTTCGCGCCGCCGAGGATCGCGACGAACGGGCGTTGCGGAGCGCTAATCGCGTCGGTCAGGTACTTGATTTCCTTTTCGACGAGGAAACCGCAGACGCGCGGTTTGCCGGCCATCGCTTCCGGAACGGCGACCATCGAGGCGTCGGTGCGGTGGCAGGTGCCGAACGCGTCGTTGACGTAAACGTCGGCGAAGGAAGCCAGTTTCGCGGCGAATTCGGCGTCGCCCTTCTTTTCGCCCGCTTGGAAACGGAGGTTTTCGAGAACGACGACGTTCCCGTCGGTCAAGGCGGCGACTTTCGCTTCCGCGTCGGCGCCGACGGTATCGGTCGCGAAGTCGACTTTCGCGTTCGGAAGGAGTTCGCCGAGACGAACCGCCGCCGGTTTCAGCGAGTATTTGGCGTCCGGTTCGTTCTTCGGACGGCCGAGGTGGCTCATCAAAACGACTTGGCCGCCGCGTTCGAGGACGGATTCGATCGTCGGGAGCGCCATACGGATGCGGCGATCGTCGGTGATGTTCCCGTTTTCGTCGAGCGGAACGTTGAAATCGACGCGAATCAAAACCTTCTTACCGGCGACGTCGACGTTAGCGATCGTTTTTTTCGCCATTGCAAAACCCTTCCTATTTTATTTAAACGATATGTTTTACTTAAAGTTTGCAAAACGAGGCTCCTTCTTGCCAAAATTCCGCTTCGTTTGCGAAAATTTCGCAAAAAATCCGCCCAAATTTGCAAATTTTACTTTTTTCTTCGCGTTTTGATAAAAAATCGCCTGTTGCGGCGCCCGCGAATCGACTATAATAAAGCATACTTCAACGGCGCGTTTTGGGAAGGGGGGCGGTCGCTTTTCCGTCGTTTCTCCCGGAATTTCCGCGACTTTCGGGCGCTCGACGCGACAATTAGAAACGCCTAACGCCTACCCGTTCCCCCTATTTTACGCAAAACGCCAAACGTTCCTCGACGCGGCGTTTCAACGCGTTCCCCGGCGTTCGGCGTCGTCGACAATTTTACCGATTTTAACATTTTCGACGAAAAAACCTTCCCGTTCGCCCCCCGGGCGTTCGATAAAACGGAAAGGCGGCGACGTTTTCCGCGGCGCCGCCCCGAATTTTTCCCCTTATATATTAATGTCGCTCAACAACGCAAAAGAAAGCGAGCGCTTTTCGACGCTCGAAAACGACATGAAATCGCTCCGAAATTCAATATTCGTTCAACGCAATCTTTTCCGTCGCCGCCGCGTCGCGCTTTTCGTCGGCGCCGCTTTGTTCGCGTCGACGCTTAGTTTCGCGCCCGATTCGGTTCCACTCGCGACGTCGCCGACGTCGGTTTTCGCCGCCGCCGTCGCGCAATCGGACGAGCCGCTCGACCTCTCCGTTCTCGACGCGCCGCCTTCCGCGCCCTCCGACGCCGCTCCGTCCGCGCCGGTTTCCCCGTCGTCCGCCGACGTCGGGAGCGGAGCCGAAAACGGAACGTCCGCAGCTTCGTCGACCGACTCGACCGCCGCGAACGGCGGCGAACGCTCGAAACTGCTCGAACTCGTTTTGGCGGGCGGTTGGATCGGCGCCGTTTTGCTCGTCGCGTCGGTTCTCGCCGTTTCGTTGGCGATTCGGCTCGCGCTCGCGCTTCGCCGCGCCGTTTTCTTTTCGCCGGAACTTGAAACCGCCGTCGCCGACGCGCTCGCCCGGAACGATTTCGCCGACGCGCTCGCCGCCGCCGAAGAGCGGAACGATGCGGTCGCCGGACGCGTTCTCGCCGCCGGACTCCGCGAAACCGACCGCGGTTGGGCCGCCGTTGAAAAGGGGCTCGAAGACGCCGTCGCGGAGGAGACCGCCGCGTTTTACCGTCGAACGGAGCCGCTCGCGACGATCGGGAACGTCGCGCCGATGCTCGGTCTTCTCGGGACGGTCGTCGGGATGGTCTCGACGTTCGGCGAGCTGGCGGTCGCGGACGGCTCGGGCCGGAACCTCGCGGGCGGGATTTATTTCGCGTTGGTAACGACGGTCGACGGGCTCCTCGTCGCGATTCCGGTTCTCGTCGCGCACGCGGTCTTAAACGCTCGCGGCGCCGCTCGTTTCGCGGAACTCGTTCAACGTCTCGACCGCCTTTTCGCGTCGTCGAAACGCCTTTTAACGCCGGAAAATTCGACGCGTTCCCCGCGACCTTCGCAAAGCGCGCCGACTTCGCCGCTTCCGCCAAAACCGCAAAGCGCGCCGTCCGCTCAAACGTCGTCCAAACCGCAAAACGCCCAAACGCCGCAAACTCCCCGTTCTTCGCAAAGCGCCCAAACGCGACAAAGCGCCGCGTCGTCCTCCGCGACCGCTTCCGCCGAAACGACGCGTCGTCCGACGGCGGTTCGCGGGTTGGAGGAAGTCGCCCCGACGCCGTCGCGACCGGCGCTTTCGTTAAAATCGAAACCCGACGCGGACGCCGAGTCGCCGCGCTAACCCAGTCGCGTCGTTCGACGTCGCCGCTTCGACTCGCTTCGAACGTCGACGTCGCCGCCTTGATTCGGTTCGAACGTCGACTCGTTCGCCTTGATTCGGTTCGAACGTCGACTCGCCGCCTTGATTCGGTTCGAACGTCGACTCGCCGCCTTGATTCGGTTCGAACGTCGACTCGCCGCCTTGATTCGGTTCGAACGTCGACT
>JAZNJF010000034.1:0-27842 GCA_045577885.1 Thermoguttaceae bacterium
AGCGGTCTTAGGAAGACAAATTATTGTGCCAACTCCTTGGCTCACAGAACGACATGGCTACGATCCGACTTAACCAATTCCAACGCTCGAAAAGAAAAACGGCGCCCGCCGCCGCGATAAACAACGCCGTCGAAAAATAAACGGCGCGCCGCCGCAACAGCGCGTAAAGAACGTGTCCGCCGTCGAGCTGTCCCAACGGAAATAGGTTCAACGTCGTCAAAAAAAGGCCGACCCAAGCGGCGGCGGCCGTCGGGTGCATCGTCAAAATTCGCGTCGGATCCGAGCGGTCGAAAAAAAGAAGGGACGCCCAACGAAACAACAACGGCTCGCCGAAAACCAACGCTTCGCCGGTCGCCGGTTTCGCGTCGACCAGCGTCGAATTCGCCAACCCGACCGCTAAAAAAATAAGCGTCGCCGCGAACCCCGCCAACGGCCCGGAAACGCCGACGTCGAAAAGCGCTCTTGCGTTCGGAACGCGTCCGCTCATTCGAATTAGCGCGCCCAACGTTCCAAAAGGCGGAAGCGGAAACGGAATGAAAAACGGCGGCGACGAAGGAATATTGTAACGTTGCGTTTGCCAATAATGCCCCAGCTCGTGCGCCGTCAAAATAATCATTAACGGAACGGAAAAAAGAGCCGCGCCGAGCCAAGACCCGCCGCCGTAAAAAACGAAACCGACGAAAGTCGTCGTCGCCCAAGTCGCCGCGTATAAAACGAGCGGTTTGCGCCAACGCGACGGCGTTCGCTTCTCGCGCGCTTCGTTAAAGTTCGTCGTCCCCGCGTTTTCCGTCGTTTTATCCAAAATCCGCGCCGTTTTTCTTAGCGTCTCGTATTTTCAACTTTTTCGAGCGTTCGCCCCTCGTCGGCGTTCGAACGCCGTTCGAACGCCGTCGTTTTACTTCGCGCCGTTCGTTTCGTTCGCCGTTCGGCTCGTCGCGCCTTTCGCGCCTTGCGCAAACTCGGCCAACTCGTTCGACACCTGCGGCAAGTCGCTCAAATCGACCGTTTCCGGCCGATATCGCTTCGCGTCTAAAGCGGCGCGCCCTCGTTCGTTGTAAATACGCATCGCTTCCTTCGACGCGGCGCAAGCGCAACGCCGTTTCGTTTTGCGTCCGAAAAATTTCGGAAAAATCAACGCCAAGCACATCGCCGCGAACGCGACGCAAGCGAACGCCAACGTCGCGAGAAAGACCGTCGCTGTTTCGCCCATTTTACGCGTCCTCCCAAGATTGCCGCGCTTCGCGCCGTCGCGCGCTTTACGCCAAGCGCCCGGTTTAACGTCGAGTTCCAACATTCGTTAAGAACGCTTAAACTCGCCGCCTCGTTCGACGCTCGGGTTAACGTCGACGTCCGCCGTTCGCGTCGCGGGCCCTCCGTCCGTTCCGTTTAATTTAACGTCGAATCCGAAACCGTCGCCGGTCGAGTAAATTATCGCCGACCGATCGCCTCGCGTTCCCGACTTTTTTCCGAAATCGAGAACGCGGCGAGTCGGCCAAACGCGCCTTAAAGTTCGCTTTGGAACTTCAATTTGCGGTCGGTCAAACGCTCGAACGCTTCCAAATACTTGGCGCGGGTCTTCGCGATCACCTCTTCCGGGAGTTCCGGCGGCGTCGAATTGCGATCCCAACCGGATTGCAGCAACCAGTCGCGAACGATTTGTTTGTCGAACGACGGTTGTCCCTTGCCCGGTTCGTATTGGTCGAGCGGCCAAAAGCGCGAGGAGTCCGGCGTCAACGCTTCGTCGATCAGGATGATTTCGCCGTCCGCCGCGACGCCGAATTCGAACTTGGTGTCGGCGACGATAACGCCGCGTTCGAGCGCGTATTCGCTCCCGCGACGGAAGACGTCGAGCGACATGTCGCGCAGTTTTTCGGCGACGTCGCGACCGACGATTTCAACCGTTTGTTCGAACGAAATGTTTTCGTCGTGTCCGACTTCCGCCTTCGTCGACGGAGTGAAAATCGGCTCTTCGAGACGCGAACTTTCGACCAATCCCGCCGGCAACTTCACGCCGCAAACCGATTGCGACGCTTGGTATTCTTTCCAACCGGAGCCGGAGAGGTACCCGCGAACGACGCATTCGATCGGAACGACCTTCGTTTTTTCGCAAAGAACGGAGCGACCTTCGAACATTTTGAGGTCGGTTCCTTCCGGAAAGGGCATTTTTTCGACGTCGGTCGTTATCATATGGTTGCGGACGCCGAGCGTTTCGAACCAAAATTCGGCGATTTGGTTGAGCGTCTTCCCTTTGTCCGGAATCCCGCTCGGCAAAATCCAGTCGAACGCGCTGACGCGGTCCGTGCTGACCAGCAAAATTTGATCGCCAAAATCGTATACGTCCCGCACTTTCCCGCTTTTCGCGGTCATACCGGGAATCGACGTTTTCAAAACAACGTTACCGCTCATTTTTCAACCTTCGACGGATTAATCAAAAACACAACGTCGTTCGCCGTCCAACGCGGAAGCGAGTCGTCGTCTATTTTACCCAATTTCACCAAATTTCCAATTCGCGTTCCAATTCGACGCCCAGACGTTCGCGCGCTTGCGTTTGGATCAAGTTGAGCAAGCGTTTGACGTCCTCGCTCGCGCACCCCTCCGACGCTTCGACGAAATTCGGATTGCGTTCGCAAACGACGGCGCCGCCGATTCGCGCGCCTCGGAACCCGGCGTCGGCGATCAGGTCGGCCGCCCGCTGTCCTCGCGGATTTTTGAACATTCGCGCGCATCCTTCGGTCGCGTCCGGCGTCGTTTGCTTGCGAACAATCCAAATTTTTTGCAACCGTTTCGCCAATTCCTCCGGATTTTCCGGCGTCAAACGGAATTTCGCCGACAAAACGATCGCGTTCTCCAAGGAGCTGACGCCGTCGCCAAAAACGACGTCGCTCTTCGAAAGCTCGGCGATTTCGCCGTTAAAATACGCGACGCGAACCGACTCGACGTACTCCTCGAACGACGCGTCGTTCGTCGAAGCGTTGCGAGCGACCCCGGCGCCGACCGTCCCGGGAATCCCGATCAACCCTTCAAGCCCGGCCAACCCCGCGGTCGCGGTCGCGGTCGCCAACCGTCCGACCTTCGCCCCGCCGCCGGCGACGACGAAAGGCGCGTCGAGTTGAATTTCGCAAAAAACCGGCGCCGTCAAGCGAATCGCCAACCCCGGCGCCCCGACGTCGGAAACGAGCAGATTCGACCCGTCCCCCAAAACGCGAGCGCGGACGCCGTCTTCGCGACACGCCTTCAACACGCCGACCAATTCCTCTTCGGAACGCGGCTCCGCAAGATACTCGATCGGGCCGCCCAAGCGCAACCAAGTCAACGTCGACGTCGGCGCGTTCGCCCGCACGATCTCTTTAAAAGCGTCAAGTTTGCCCATCGTCGACTTTCCTCCGTCGCGGCTAGCGTCTATCTTCTTATTCGGGCGCGCGTCGACGCCCCGACGCCCTTATTTTAAAGACGATTTCTCAAAAAACGACGCCGAATCTCGATAAAAATAACGTTTCTCTCAAAAAAAACGTCGCGACGACCGGCGCCGTCGTTCCATTTTACCTTAATTCGCCGTCCGCTCCATATTCTCCATTTTACCGATTTTACGTTCTTTCGCCGCCCGCTATTCGCCGTCGACGCTCGCCGTTTCGCTTTCGCCGTCGTCGGTCGCTTTTTCATCCGTCATCGACTGCAACGCTTTCGCGAAATCTTGCACGTTGGCGAAATCTTGATAAACGCTCGCAAATCGAATATACGCGATTTCGTCGACTTTGCGCAACAGTTCCATCGCCAGCTCGCCGATTCGCTGCGTCGAGATCTCCGTCTCTCCCTCGAGACGCGTTTCCAAAGTCGCGACAAGTCCGGAAATTTGCGCTTCTCGCACCGGACGTTTCCAACAAGCGCGCTCGATCCCATGTCGCAGTTTCTCGCGGTCGAACGGCACTCGCGTTCCGTCTCGTTTAACGACGCGAATATTCACAATTTCAATACGTTCATACGTCGTGTAACGTTTTTTACACGACTGACAAGCGCGCCGTCGCCGGATCACGAACCCGTCGTCGCTCGTTCTCGTTTCGATCACTCGGTCGTTGTCGCATCGACAAAACGGACATTTCATTCGCCGCGCCTCCTCTCGTCGCCGTCGCGCTTTTCAATTGTCGTTGTTATTCGGTCGTCGAAATATTTTCGGTCGCGACGTCGTTCGACGGCGCCCAAACGCTTCGTCGTTTCCCGCGTTTCGGCGCCGCTTCTTCCCCTATTCTAACGTCGCGACGTTCTCGTCGTTAAGCGTTTCGCTTCCAAGGCGGCAAAACAGGCAAATGCGCGTCGAACTCGTCGAGCAACGCTTGTTGGTACGCGCCGGCGAACTCTTCGTTGAGGAATTTGTCGATCGCCTCGTCGTAAAAGCGCGCCCAGCTCGCTTCTTCGGCGCCCGGGTTGATCGGATAAAAGAGCGCGTCGTTCGCCAGCGCGGCCTTATAATCGCCCGGAGCGTCGCCGATCATCAGCGTTCGGTTTTTCGGATACAACTTCGCGAACGCCAACGATTCCTTCTTCGTTCCGACTTCTTGCCCGCAGATCGCTTGCACGAGCGGAAGGAGCCCTTGGTTTTCCCATTCCTTAATCAACGCGGCTTGCGGCGTCGCGGAGACGACCAACACGTCCGCTTTCCCTTGCAATTTGCGGAGCGAATCCGCGACTTTCGGGAACGGCGGAACGCCCTCGCCGACGATACGGTCGATCGTTTCGTTGACCGCGATCGACCAAGCGAGCGTCTTCTTCATCAGCGGATCGCCCGTTTTCTCGACGTATTCGGTCAGCGCGACGTTTCCCAACTTCGTTTCGGCGTTCATCCAGTCGACCAAAACTTGCGGAATTTCGATCGAAACGCCGCGACTCGCGACTTCCGGACGCTCGTTCAAGAGGCGGAAAACCTCGACCAACGCCGGAAAGCGGTTGATTCCGCGCGTTTTCGAGTAAAGGTTGACGAACTCCGCCGCCTCGCGAGCGTACTTGCTGACGCCCTTCAAGCCCCAATGCTCGACGATATTCGGAACGAAACATTCTTTATGTTTCAGCTCCATCGTGTCGAACGCGCAACCGTCGGAGTCGATCCCGACGAGAAAATCGCAATTTTTCTTAAAATCGATCATCGCAAAACGCCTCCTTCCGGTTGGGGCCGCTTTTTCCGCGCGCCGTTTGCGGTTTTCAAAACGACGCGAATAAAAAACCAAAAATCAACGACAATTCGGCGCAAATTCCTTTCCCGCAAAATCGTCGTTTTCATTGTATCCGGGCCGGCGCGAAAAAAAAGGGGGGGCCGTCGCCGCGACGCGGTTTCGCCGTTTGATTTTTCGCGTCGGACTCGCCTTAGGCCCGCCCGTTTTACCCCGTTTCTCTATCTTCGCTTTTCAACCTTAGCTAACGGCGTCCCGGCGGCGCTCGACTTGTTCGGCTCGACGGGTTCGCCGACTTTTCTTCCGTCGCTCCGCCGTCAAGAAACAAAAAAAGAGTTCGTCGCGAAAACGAACTCTTGAACGAATGCCGAAGAGAGGACTCGAACCTCCACCCCCAGTTACGAGGACTAGGACCTGAACCTAGCGCGTCTGCCAGTTCCGCCACTTCGGCTACTCTGCTCGTTATTATAACGCAACCGCCCCCTTTGTAAAGAGCGGAACCGGAATTTTTCTCAAAATTTTTCGCCGCGTTTTACTTTTCGCTCCAACGAGCGTCGCCGACGGCGTCGAACGCGTCGATTTCTCGGAGAAAAGCGCCGACGTCGCGCCGCGCCCCGCTTGCAACTCGCCGCAAGAACGCGTATAATCGGAGCGAAACGGCGGAAATCGCGTCGATTTTTCCCCCCGATTTTCCCCGATTTTGTCAATATATATCAATAAACGCTTAAACGACGCGCGCCGGAGCGTTCCGCCGACGGTTCCCGACCGGCGCGACCGTCACCACTATCCCAATCGCTTCGACCGTCCCAACCGCTTCGGTCGGTCCGACCGGGGTCTCGTTCGCCCGGCTTTTCGCCGCTTGCCGCGCCGTCGTTTTCGCGTCCAACTCGAATCGCTCCGACCGATGAAAAAAACGTTTTTAGAACTCGAACCGGAACTTTGCAACCCGGAAACCGCCTATTTTCACATTCTCCCGATTCCTTACGAAGGAACCGTCTGTTTCGGCAAAGGAACGGACGAAGGCCCGGACGCGATTCTCGCCGTCTCCGACCAAATGGAGTATATCGACGAAGAGACGCTTTACCCGTTTTACAAACGCGGCGTCTTCACCTGCGACCCGATTCCCGCCGCGGAAACGCCCCGCGAAGAAATGGAGCGAATCGAAGCGACCGTCCGCCGCCTCGACCTCTTCCGCCCCGACCGTTTTCCGATCGCGCTCGGCGGCGAACACTCCGTTTCCGGCCCGATTATTCGCGTCGCGGCGGAAAAATACGACGACTTGAGCGTCCTGCAGTTCGACGCGCATAGCGACCTTCGCGACGCGTTCGGCCCCGGCGGTCGCGACTCGCACGCGTCGGCGATGGCGCGGGCCCTCGATTGCGTCGAGACGGTCGTCCAGGTCGGAATCCGCAGTTTTTCGGAGGAAGATTTGGAGCGTTTCCCGAAACAGGTCGAAAACTTCTTGACGCCGACGATGTTGGAGGACGATTTCGACGGCTGCGTCGAAAAAGCGTTAACCCGTTTAACGAAAAACGTTTACATTACCGTCGATATGGACGCGTTCGACCCGGCGGTCGCTCCGGGCGTCGGGACGCCGGAACCGGGCGGGCTTTCTTGGCGGCAGCTCGTTCGTTTCGTTCAAGCGGTCGTCGCGGCGAAAAACGTCGTCGGCGCGGACGTCGTCGAGACGGCGCCCCTCGGCGGTCGCCATCTCGTTACCGAGTTCGCCGCGGCGCGCTTGGTCGCGAAGATAATGACCGCCGTCGGTCGCAAAAAAGCGTTTTAACGCTCGACGCCGACGCTTCGACGCCCGTCCAACTCCCCCAAACTTCCCGTTTTAACCTCCGCTTTCCAGCGAACAACCGCAAAGGAGCCGCGCAATGCCGACGTTCAACCGTTCGAAACGCCGTTTGTCAACGCTAAATAAACGCGCTGTCGTCGCAATCTCAACGCTTTTAGCGGCGCTCTCGCCGACGTCGATCTTCGCGGGCGGCGTTTATTCGCCGTTCAACGTCGCTTTCCCGAACGGCGTCGCGCAACCGTCGCGCTCCGGGCCGGTCGCGCTCGTCGACCGTTTCGACGCTCCGGACGCTTGGCCGGAAATCAAAAATTACCGCGACGCGCTCTCGATCGAAGTCGGCGCCGAGTTCGACGGCGCTCCGGCGCTCGTCGTCGCTCGCAAAACGACGAACCCGAACGACCCGGAGGACGGCGATACCGCTTGGAACGCGACGAGCGTTCGTCGCCCGCTCCCGAAAGGCGCGCCCGGCGGCGAGTTCGTCGTTCGCGTCGCGGCGAAAAGTTCGAAAACCGCGTTGGCCGGGAACGACGACGCGACTTGGAAGGGTTGCGCCGTTCTTTGGTTCGACGACGACGGCGAGCCTTGCGGCGAAACGCCGTTCCTCTTCGCGGCGGGCGTCGGCGACTTTTTCGGTTCCCGCGCTTTTTCCGGTCGCGTTCCGGACGCGGCGGTCTCGTTCGCGATTCGGCTCGGATTCGATATTCCCGACCTCGCGCTCGGCGATTGGGTCGCGATTCGCTCCGTCGAGTTCGAAACGCCGGTCGACGCCGCCGCGCCATTCCGCCGTTCGGGCGAATTTATTTCGGAAATTTTCCCCGGCGCCGGTTCGCAAGTAACTTGGGACGCCGACCTTCCCGCCGGAACCGCCGTTCGTTTCCAAATCGCGACCGCGCCGGCGCTCCCCGACCTCCCGCAAACCGCCGAAACCTCCCAAGACGCCGAAACCGCGCAAAGCGCCGATTCCCCGCAATCGCCGTCGACGCTCCAACTTCCCCCAATCCCCGGCGACTTCGGCGAGTTCGTCGGCCCGGACGGAACCGCCGCGACCTTTTTCGACGCGCCGTTCGCCGTCGACGCGCCCTTCTTCCGATACAAAGCGACGCTCGTTCCGAACGCCGACGGCGCGAACGCGCCGACGCTCCGTTCCGTTTCGATCGGCGACCGCGTCGACGCCCGTTTCCGCGTCGGCGGAGACGACCAAGCGCCCAAGGTCTCCGTCGTCGGCAAGTTCGCCGCTCCGTCCCGCGACGGAAGCGCCGCCGTCGAAATCCAACTCGACGACGCGTCCCCGCTTCGTTGGTCGACGTTCAAACTCGCCGTCGACGAAACCGAAATCGCCGATTTTACCCAAACCTCCCAAAACGCCCAAAACACCCAAAACGCTCAATTTAACAAAAATTCCGCCGCGTCCGACGCCGCCGCGCCGCGTTTGAACGTCGACTTCGCCGCTTCGCGCCTTTCGCTGACGCCGCCGGACGACGCGCCTTGGTCGCCGGGCCTTCATTCGGTCGCCGTCGAAATCGCCGACGTCGGCGGAAACTCGGTCGCCGCGCGCAAATTTTTCTTCGTCGGCGACGCTCCGGAAACGCCGCGTTACACGCTCCGCGACGACGGGACGACGCTAATCGACGGCGTTCCGTTCTTTCCGATCGGCATATACGGGGTCTCGCCCTATCCGTCGAACGGTTTCGACCTGAACCGCGCCTTCGCCGACTTGAAAGCCGCCGGGTTCAACTTCGCTCAATCTTATTTCGACGGGCGGACGGACGCGTTCCTCGCCGCCGCGGAGAAACACGACTTCAAACTTTGGGTCGGCGTCGACGGCCCGGACGAACGCCTTCTCGCCGTCGAGCGTCATTCCCCGGCGATTCTCGCTTGGTACGTCGGCGACGACACCGCGATATATTACACGCCCGAACAACTCCGCGACCGGAGCGACTCCTTGCGCGCCGTCGACCCGACTCGCCTCTCGACGCAAGCGGACGTCGTTTCGGCGCCGGAAGTCTCGAACTACCTCTTTTACGCCGACGGAACGGATTCGTTTTTGCCGGAAATTTACCCGTTCCGCCGCGACGAGCCGGAATGGGGCGAACGCTCCGTCGCCGCGACGCTCCGCGATATGCGAATCAGCCGCCGCGACGCCGCGCTCGCCGGAGACGGCCCGAAAGCGATTTGGCCGATTTTACAGTCGTTCAAAGGTTGGGGCTGGACGCGTTTTCCGACGTTCCGCGAGTTGAACGCGACCAGTTTCGCCGCGCTCGCCGCCGGAGCAAACGGAATCGTTTGGTACACTTACGGCGATCAAGTCGAACCGGAGCGGAACTTGCCGAATTACGGAAGCTGCGCCAATCCGGAAGTTTGGGAAAACTTAACGACCGTCTCGAAACGAATCGCGTCCCTTCAAACGATTCTCGTCGAGCGAACGCGCCCGGAACTCCAACCGTCGACGACCGTTTTAAACGGCCCGGAACTCGACCCGCTCGGCGGCCCGTCGGTCGTTTCGCTCCTGAAAGTTAGCGACGGCGAAATTACCGTTGTCGCCGTCAACGCGTCCCCGGAGCCGATCGAAGTCCGTTTCGACTTCTCCGCGACCGCGCCGAGCGACGCTCAAATCCCCGTCGAACGCCTCTTCGAAGACGGCGCGACGGCGACGCTCGACGGCGGTTTCCTCGTCGACCGCTTCGAAGGATTCGACGTCCGCGTTTACCGTTGGCCCGCCCCGGCGACGCTCGCCGCCGAGTAAAAACTTCCGCGACGGAGAAAACGCCGCGTTCGTTCGCGTTTTCGGCGTTTTTTTCCCGCGAACCGCCGCCCGTTTTCGCCGCTATTAATATATATTGACAAAATCGCCGGTTTCGACCGCTTACGCTTCCGTCGAAGCGCGTTAAAATCGGCGTTTTAGACAAACTAGCGAAACCCGTTCCGACGCCGTTTCGCACTTGAAGCGCGTTAAGCGCCCGCTTCGGGGACGATCTCGACGCGGTTCCGTTTCCTTAGGGACGACCCTAAACAAGACAAAAATCAATCTTTTAACGATGAATTGGATTTTGCTCTTTATCGCCGGTCTTCTCGAGTGCGCTTGGACGGTCGGCATGAAGTACTCGCGCGGTTTTTCCGCTTTTTGGCCGTCGTTGGCGACGCTTGCGGCGATGCTCGGCAGCGTCTGGCTCCTTTCGACGGCGATGAAAACGCTCCCGATGGGCGTCGCGTACCCGATTTGGACTGGAATCGGAATCGTCGGCGCGGCGGTTTTGGACGTCGTTCTCTTCGGCGCGCCGGCTTCGCTCCCGAAAACGATCTGCGTCGCGCTGATTCTCGCCGGAATCGTCGGGTTGCGCCGCTTCGGTTGACGCGTTTTCCGCCGCTTCGAGCGACGCAAATTACGCAAAACACGCAAATTCCGCCGCTTATTCTTTTAGCGCATGTCGCCGTATTTACGTCGCTCGCGGCTTTTATTGTTTTTACGCTCGTCGCTCAAACCGCCTATTTTCGCCGTTTTTACCAAACTAACGTCGACTCGCGTCGTCGTTCGTCCTCCGTCGACGGTTCCGCGACGACGTTTTATCGTTTCATTTTCGCTATTTTACCTAAACAGCGCGTTTTCAAGCGTTTTTTTCCTCTCGGAACGTCGTTCGAACCGCCGCCGTCCTCTTGTCGCTTTTCAAAAAAAGCGTATAATGAACGGTAGCGTCGGGCCGTTGCAAGCCGACGCCCGACGCCGCGCCTCGAACGCCGACTTTTCGCCGCCCGAACGCGCCGGCTTTCGCATTCCACCTATTACCCCCATTTTATCTCTCCAAGGAGACCATAAATGTCCGAATACCGAGTCGAACGCGACACGATGGGCGAAGTCCGCCTTCCTCACGACGCTTATTACGGAGCGCAAACGCAACGCGCCGTCGAAAACTTCCCGGTTTCCGGTTCGCGCATCGCTCCGGAACTGATCCACGCGATCGGCCTCTTCAAATGGGCCGCCGCGCAAGCGAACGCTCAACTCGGTCGTTTGACGAAAGGTCGCGCCCCGCTTAACGAAAAAGAACTCGACGCGTTGTATCAAGCCGCTCGCGAAGTCGCCGACGGCAAACTCGACGCCGAATTCCCGATCGACGTTTACCAAACCGGTTCCGGCACCTCGTCGAATATGAACGCGAACGAAGTCATCTCGAACCGCGCGCTCGAACTCGCCGGTTACGACCGCTTCTCGCAAGAGAAAAAAATTCACCCGAACGACCACGTCAACTGCGGTCAATCGACGAACGACTCCTTCCCGACGGCGATTCACGTCGCGGTCGCGGTCGCCATTAAAGAACGCCTCATTCCGGCGCTCGAAAAATGCCTCGCGATTCTCAAACGTCAATCCGCCGAATGGCAAGACGTCCTCAAAATCGGCCGCACCCACTTGGCCGACGCGACCCCGTTGACCCTCGGTCAAGAATTCGGCGGTTTCGCCCGTCAATTCGAACTCGCGATCGAACGCTGCCATCTCGCGATCGAACAAGTTTGCGAACTCCCGTGCGGCGGCACCGCCGTCGGCAGCGGTATCAACTGCGACCCGAAATTCGGCTCCACCGTCGCCGCGATTCTCGAAAAAGAAACCGGTATCGCCTTCCGCGAAGCCGCCGACCACTTCGAAGCGAACGCCCAACGCGACGGCCTCGTCGCCGCGCACTCGCTCCTCAAAGCGGTCGCGACGACCCTTTCGAACGTCGCGAACAACATCCGTTGGCTCGGCTCCGGCCCGCGTTGCGGCTACTACGAAATCATCCTCAAAGACCTCCAACCGGGCAGCTCGATTATGCCGGGCAAAGTCAACCCGGTCGTCTGCGAAAGCGTCATGCAACTCGCGGCGAAGGTCGTCGGGAACGACGCGACGCTCGGTCTCTCCGGCGTTTCGGGCGGTCAATTCCAACTTAACATTTTGATGCCGGTGATGGCCGACGCCGCGCTCGAATCCGTTCGCATTTTGGCCGGCGGCGCCGACGTCTTCGCCGACAAGTGCCTCCAAGACATTCAAGCGAACCGCGAAAAATGCGCGTCCGCCGTCGAACAAAGCCTCTCGATCGTTACCGGCCTCAACCCGTACATCGGGTACGAAAAAGCCGCCGCGCTCGCGAAAGAAGCCTTCAAAACCGGCAAAACGATCCGCCAACTCTGCGAAGAAAAAGAAATCCTTCCGCCGGATCAACTCGCCGAAGGTCTCGACCCGATGCGCATGACGAAACCGCTCCAAAGCTGAGCGGAAAACGGCGAACGCGACTCAACGTCGCTTAACCGTTTTATTTAGCGACTTAACGTTTCTCCGTCGAGCGTTCCTCTCCGGCGCGCTCGACGGTCGAGGGACGTTTTGTCTTGTCGCCGCGACGCAAACCGACCGTCGCGGCGTCGCTCGTTTAATCGTCCGTCGGTTGTTAAGCCAAGCCGGTTCAGGCCTTTACGTTTTGAACGCTCTCGGACGTCGACCGTCCCGCGAGCGCTCGCCGTTGAACGTCCCCCTTTCCCCGACTTTTCCTCCGCCGCTTTTCGACGCGTTTGCCCTATATTTTCGCGATGTCCGCCAAAGAAAACGACCTCTACCGCCGCGCCCTCGACTTTCTTTACAAACGTACCAATTACGAGACGTTTCAAAAAATCCCTTACGAGGAGATGCGACGCAACCTTTTGCGGTTAAAAGACTTCCTTACGTTCCTTGGGAATCCGGAAAAGAACTTCAAGATCGTTCATGTCGCCGGAACCAAAGGCAAAGGCTCGGTTTGCGCTTCGCTCGACGCGCTCCTTCGCGTTCGCGGACGCCGCGTCGGTCTTTTCACGTCGCCGCACATCGAAGAGCTTACCGAACGTTTTCAAATCGACGGAAAGCGTTGCGGCAAAACGTTTTTCGCGGAAACGCTCCTCGAACTCGCCCGCCTTTACGCTCGTTTTGAAAAGGAACGCGGCGACGCTCGCCCGTTGACGTTCTTCGAATGGTCGCTCGTCGTCGCGCTCGTCTTGTTCGCCCGCGCCGAAGTCGACGTCGCGATTCTCGAAGTCGGGCTCGGCGGCAAGTTTGACGCGACCAACGTTTGCGACGCCGACGTCGCCGCGATTACAAGCGTCAGTTACGACCATTGCGACGTTCTCGGTTCGACGCTCGAAGAGATCGCCGAAGAGAAGGCGGGCATTATTAAGTCTTCCGCGCCGGTCGTTTGCGGCGTCGGCTTTTCGCAAATTTTGAACGCTCGAGCGTCGCGTCTTCCCGGCGCCGCCGCGTCTTGCCGAATCGAACCGGAAACGACGATCTCCGCCGCCGACGTCGAGTCGATTCGCGCCGTCGTTCGCCGTCGAGCGGAAGAATTCGCCGCGCCGTTTTCTCAAATCGACGCGATAAGTCCCGAAGTCGCGGCGCTTCCGTCCCCGCCGTTTGACGACTCGCGACGTTGGAACCTTGAAATCGCGTTAAAAATCGCGAACGTTCTCGAACCGAACGCGCCCGCTTTTTCGCCGGAAACGCTCCGCCAAGCCGCGACGCAAATCGTTTTGCCTTGCCGTTTCGAACAAGTTTCGCAGTCGCCGGCGGTTTACGTCGACGGAGCGCACAACCGCGCTTCGGTCGCGGCGTTCGTTCAAGCCGCGCTCGAACGCTTCCCCAACCGCAAAATCAAGATTCTTTTCGCGACGACGGTCGGCAAAGACGTTCGCGGAATGTTGGCCGAAACGGCGCCGTTCGTCGACGAAATTCTCCTCACCGAGCGTTCGCAAGAAGCGCGCGCCCTTCCGATCGACGAGCTAATTCGCGCGACGGAAAGCGTTTTAGAAGAAGGTTTTGCGGAAGGCGATCCCGTCCGCCGCAAAATTCGCGTCATTCCGGATTTTCGCGCTTTTCTCGCCGACTATTTCGCGCGCTCGCCCCGTTCCGACGAGGTCCTTTGCGCGATCGGCTCCTTTTACTTCGCGGCGGCGGTCAAAGCGACGGCCAAGACCGCGAAACGTTAGCTTTCGCCCGTCGACGTTCGCCGCGCCGATCAAGAAAAGCCGAACGCGCCGGTCGCGCTTTCGCTCGCCGACGCGTTCGCTTCGTTCGTTTTTACTCGACGCATCTAAGGCCCGACGGCGCGACGCTCAACGATCGCCGCGTCGCGAACCGACGCCGAACGACGACTTAGTAAAACTCCGGAATTTCCAATTTTTCCTCTTCCGCGACGCGGCGCATTTTTTCGAGCGCGCGGATTTCGATTTGGCGAACGCGTTCCTTCGTTACGCCCATATTCTTGCCGACTTGCCGCAGCGTTTGCGGTTTCGAATCGGCGGAACCGAACCCGTATCGCATCTCGACGATCTTGCGTTCGCGCTCGTTCAACTCGCGCATAAACCGTTCAACCTGCGAGGTTTGCTCGGCGTAAGCGCGCTCCGCTTGAAGCGGCGACGAGCGATGATCTTGCTTCAGCTCCAACAGCGAAACGTCGCCCGGGCGGAACCGCTCGACGCGCTTCCGTTCGTCCGGAATCGTTCGCGCGAAATTCCGATAAAGCGCCCAAGTCGCATACGTGCTGAAGCGGTTGCCGGTCGTATAATCGAACTTTTCGACCGCTTTCATCAGCGAAACGTTCCCGTCGCTCACCAACTCGTTGAACGAGAGGAGCGAACCGGCGCCGTATTTCTTCGCGACCGAAACGACGAGCCGCAAGTTCGCCGAAATCAAACGTTTTTTCGTCGCGACCGCCTCGCCCCAAAGGCGCTCGATCTCGGCCATTACGCTCATTTTCGGCTTTTTCGGGTCGAGCGTTTCGCGCAGTTTGGCCGCCTTGTATTTGAGAAAGTTGAACTTTCGGAACAAAAACGCTTCTTCGGCGGCGCTCAACAGGGGCGAATCGTCGAGCCGCGACAAATACGCCGATTCGACGGTCGCCGCCGCCCTTAATTTCCCGCTCTTCTTCGCCGCGGACGTTCCGCCGTCGACGCGAACCGCGACCGTTTCGCCGTCGCCCGACGTTTTCTCTTCGGAAAAAACGAGCAGCGCGCGTTCCGCCTTCGCCGTCGTCGCTCGTTCAAATTCCGGACTCGCGACATAATCGAGCGAGAGCGCGAAAATCCCCTCGGCGCGACGCGCCCCCACCGCTCGATAAATCGACGCGACGGCGCGATCGAACTTTTGCGCCAACTCATTAATCGAAACGCCGCGACAAAATTCTCGATAAATCTCTTCCTTCATACTTTCGTCTTTACGCGAAAATTCGGAACGCGACGCCGCGACCGCTCCGCTCGACGATTCGCGCAAATCGTCGATATTTTTGTCAAACCCCAACGCTTGGTCTTCGCGACGGACGTTCGCAAATTCCCACTCGGCGCGCTTGATCTGTTTTACAATCGACTTAACCATTGTCGTTATCCTAAATTTTCTATTTTTCCCAATCGACAAAGCGTCCCGTCTTTTGTCGACAAACTTCCAACCGATCGCTCGCCGCGCTCAACTTGCCGTCGAGCCGTTCGCGTCGCCGCGTTTCGAGAAGTTTCAAAATAAGTTGCCGTCTTCTTTTTTTTCTTGCTAAAAAATTTTTCTTTTTTCTCTTTTTTTCCTAAATCGCTTCTTGACGCCGCGCTCTTCCTCCGTATATATTTAACATACGTCGGCGTTTTTTCGGACGCTTCCGCCGCGCCGCCTACCCCTAAGAAAGTTTGACGCGAAAAATTTTAAAAAAACTTGAAAATTTTTCCTATTTTTCCGTTTTTCTTTTCGCGACGCCGCGACGCCCCCCCTATAACTTTAGGACGTTAAAAAAAACGTTTTGACGCCAAAAATCCTCGTTTTTTCCTCATTTTTTTCCAAAAATGTTAAATCGACGCCTCGGAGAACGCCGACGCGAGTAAAAAACGCCCAAACGCCGACCGTCAAACGTTATTTTTTTCCGCTTTACCCAACTTAACTTCGTTCCGCCGCCGTCCCAAGCCGCGCTAGCCTCCTTCGCAACGGAGCGCGCCGTCGCGACCGAAGCGCGGCGTTTCGACTTTCCTTATATTTTCGTTTCCCGGAGAACCGCGATATGCCGCCCGCCGCACAACGCCTTTCGTTCGAACAACCTATTTTTGAAATGGAAGCGCGCCTCGAAGCGTTGCGCAAAAGGGCCGATTCGCCGGAAATTCACGAAGAGGTTCAGCGCTTGCGCCTCGGGTTGGCCGAGCTGACGAAAAAAGTTTACGCGAATCTGAGCGCTTGGGAAACGGTCGAAGTCGCGCGGCACCCGGAGCGTCCGCAAACGCTCGATTACATCGATCTTGTATTCGACGAATTCGTCGAGCTGCACGGCGACAAAACCTTCGGCGACGACCGAGCGATCCGCGTCGGCTGGGCGAAACTCGACGAATTTAAAGCGATGGTGATCGGACACCAAAAGGGCCGCGACGCTAAAGAACGGATCCAATGCAACTTCGGTTGCGCGCACCCGGAGGGGTACCGCAAGGCGATCGCGAAGATGCGAATGGCGGCAAAGTTCGGGCTTCCGATTATTTGTTTCGTCGACACTCCCGGCGCTTATCCCGGCGTCGCGTCGGAGGAACGCGGCGTCGCGCAAACGATCGCGGAGTCGATGTTCGAAATGGCGACGCTTCCGACGCCGATTATCGCGGTCGTCATCGGCGAAGGCGGGAGCGGCGGCGCGATCGGAATCGCCGTCGGGGACCGCGTCGCGATGCTGGAATTCTCGTATTATAGCGTCATCAGTCCGGAGGGTTGCGCGGGCATCCTTTGGAAGAGCGGCGAACACAAAGACAAGGCGGCCGAAGCGCTCAAATTTACGTCGAAAGACCTCCTCAAATTCGGCGTCGTCGACGACGTGATCGAGGAGCCGGTCGGCGGCGCGCACCGCGACTGTCGTTTGGCGGGCCTGCGAATGAAGCAATATTTGCGAACGCAGTTGCGCGAACTGACGAAAATCCCGGTCGAACGCCTCGTCGAAGAGCGTTACCAACGTTTCCGCAAGTTCGGCGTCTTCGAATGGGCGACCGACGCGCAAGAGTCGCAAGCTCCGCAAGAAGCGCAAAACTAATCGCCGATTTCGTCGAAAGTCGAAAGGCAAAAGTCGAAAAAAGCCGCGACTTTTCGGAACGCCGCCCCGACGACGGCGACGTTTCGCGACGCGGCGCGTTTCCCTTATTTCCTCCCTTTTCCTTGTTTCCTTATTTTGCGATTTCGCGCCGCCCGACCGACCGCGCTCGCCGTCGCCCGCGCCCTTGCCGCAAGGATTTCCGAAATGTTAATCAAAGTTAAAACGTTTTCGCTTCAAGGCGTTTCCGCGACGCCGGTCGAGGTCGAAGTCGACGTTTCGGGGCGCGGCGTCGCGAAAAGCAAGGAAGACGAAGGGAAAACGACGATCGTCGGGTTGGCGGAAACGGTCGTTCGCGAGAGCGCGTTCCGCGTCAAATTGGCGATCGCGAACAGCGGATTCGGCGTTCCGGCGGGGGACGTCGTCGTCAATTTGGCGCCGGCCGATTTGCCGAAACACGCGGCCTCGTTCGACCTGCCGATTTCGCTCGGCGAGATCGCGGCGTCGGGGCAGTTTTCGTCGGAGCGTTTGGCGGAATACGCGGTCGTCGGCGAGTTGGCGCTCGACGGTTCGACGCGGCCTTGTCGGGGCGTTTTAGCGTCGGCGCTCGCGGCGGCGCGGGCCGGTTTGCGCGGAATTCTCGTTCCGGCGGCGAACGCGAGCGAAGCGGCGATCGTCGACGGAATCGACGCGATCCCAATTTCCCGCTTGAACGACGCGGTCGGCTTTTTGAGCGGCGCGCTCGAAATCGAACCGAAGGCGGGCCTTTCCGACGCGCTTTTCGAGCGGCTTTCGCAATACGACGTCGATTTCGCCGACGTTCTCGGTCAAGAGAGCGCGAAACGAGCGGCGACCATCGCGGCGGCGGGCGCGCATAACATGTTGATGATCGGGCCGCCCGGAACCGGGAAAACGATGCTCGCCAAGCGTGTTCCGACGATTCTTCCGCCGCCGACGCTCGACGAAGCGCTCGAAACGACGCAAATTTACAGCGCGGTCGGAAAAATCAACGGCGAAGCGCCTCTCGTCGCGACGCGACCGTTCCGCGAGCCGCACCATTCGATCAGCGCGCCCGGTCTCGTCGGAGGCGGAGCCAAGCCGACGCCCGGCGAAATCAGCTTGGCGCATAACGGCGTCCTTTTCCTCGACGAACTGCCGGAGTTCCGCCGCTCGACGCTCGAAGCGATGCGGCAACCGCTCGAAGACGGCAAGGCGACGATCTCGCGCGCCGCTCGGAGCGAAACGTTCCCGGCGAATTTCGTCCTGATCGCCGCGATGAACCCTTGCCCTTGCGGATACCGCAACGACCCGCGCCGCGCTTGCCGTTGCTCGACCGGGCAGATCGAGAAGTATATGGCGCGCGTCAGCGGCCCGCTCCTCGACCGAATCGACATTCACATCGAAACGCCGCCGGTCTCCTATCTCGAACTTTCGTCCGACGCGCCGCGAACGTCGAGCGCCGAAGTTCGAGCGCAAGTCTTGAAAGCGCGAGCGATTCAAGCGAAGCGGTACGCCGGATCGACGATTCGAACGAACGCGCAAATGCGCCGTCGCGAACTCGAACGTTGGGCGAAACTCGACGACGCCGGACGCTCCGTTCTCGAATCGGCGATGAACGAATTCGGCTTTTCGGCGCGGGCGCACGACAAAATTTTGCGCGTCGCTCGAACGATCGCCGACTTGGAGGACGCGGAAAATATCGAGACGCCGCACCTCTTCGAAGCGATCGGGTATCGCGCGCTCGACCGCAAACTTTGGACGTAATTCGGCGCCGAACGTCGTTCGCGCCGAGCGGTCGTCGTCCCGTCGTTCAAAAACGCGTTTCGCCGCCCGCTTCGCGACGTTCCTCGACCGCTTTTCCGCAACTATTTTCCCCCAACGTTTAACGCGACTCTTATTGAATTAATGAACGCTTCCGAAAATTGCTCCGAAACGCCGGAACTTGCCGACGCGGCCCGTTGGCGCCAAGAAGCGCGCCGTTTGCAAACGCTCGTCGACGCGGGCGACGTCTCCGCATTCGAACCGACGGCGCGTCTTTACGAAGACGGTCGCGGGGTCGAACGCGATTGGAATCGAGCGTTTGAACTCCGACGCCGCGGCGCGGAAGCGGGCGACGCGAACGCGCAAACGGGGCTCGCTCGCGCTTTTCGGTTCGGGCTCGGCGTCGCGCCGAACGTTCAGGCGGCGTTCGACTGGGGCGTTCGAGCGTTGGAGCAAGGCGCGTTCGACGAGCGTCCGGCGGCGCTCGGCTTGGTCGGCGAAATCTTGTTCGACGGCGAAGGCGTCGTCGAGCGCGACCGCGACCGCGCCTTTTCGTTCTTTTGGGAAGCGCGAACCGGCGACGACGCGGCGGCGCTCGAAGGGCTCGCCGTTTGTTATCGGGACGGAATCGGCGTTCCGCAAGATCCGACGGCGGAACGCGCTTGGCTCGAGCGAGCGTTTGAAGCGGCGTCGCGGAAAGCGGAACTCGGTTCGGCTGTCGACGCGTCGTTCGTTTCGTTCGCGTTTCGGGACGGTCTCGGAATCGAGGCGAACCCGGAACAAGCGTTCGCTTGGAGTTTGCGAGCGGCGGAAACGGGGCTCGGCGTCGCGCTTTACGACGTCGGATTCGCGTTCGAAACGGGGCTCGGCGTCGAGCGCGACGAGCGGCGAGCGTTCGAATTTTACCGGCGCGCGGCGGACGTCGAAAATCCGGACGCGCTCTGTTCGCTCGGCTTGGCGAGTCTTTACGGGCGTTCGTTTTCGCAACCCGGCGACGCAAGCGCTCCGCAAGCGGCGACCGACGCTTCGATTGAAATATCAAACGAAATTCCGATTGACCGCGACGAAGCGTTTCGCCTCTTCGAGCGCGCGGCGGCGACCGGTTTTTCTCCGGCGTTTTACTTCCTCGCGATCTTCGCTTGGAACGGTTGGGGGCGCGACGCGAACGCCGACGAAGCGTCGCGGCTGTTGCGTCGGAGCGCGGCGGGCGGCTTCGCGACGGCGCAAACGGAACTCGCTTATCAGCTGCGTCAAATCGGCGGCGCCGCCAACGAACAAGAAGCGACGCGTTGGCTCTTCGAAGCGGCGGAACGCGGCGACGCGCAAGCTCGGTTGACGCTCGGTCGCGAAACGGCGGACGGTTCGCTCGACGACCGACGGGCGCAAGATTGCGTTCGTTGGCTCCGTTTGGAAGCGGAAGCCGGTTCGGCGGAAGCGGCGTTTTTGACGTCGCGTTGCGTCGCCGCCGGGCGCGGAACGCCGCGCGACCCGGTCGAAGAACTCCGTTTGCTCGAAGAAGCGGCGCTCGGCGGTTTTCCGGAAGCGCAAAACGAACTCGGGCTCCGCTATTCGCGCGGTTGCGAAGGCGTCGAACGCGACGACCGCCGGGCGTTCGAACTCTTCGGCGCGGCGGCGATCGGCGGCGACGCGGCGGCGACGGCGAACCTTGCGTACTGCTGCGAACGAGGCGTCGGCGTCAAACAAAACGCGGCTTGCGGCGAGTATCTGTTGCGCGTCGCGGCGGAACTCGGCGAAGGGAGCGCCGCCGTCGAATTGAGCGACCGTTTGCTCGAGGAGCGGCGCGGCAACCTCAATCGACGTTTCGCGATCTTTTGGCTCGAAGCCGCGGCCGCCGCCGGCGAAGCGGAGGCGACGCGGCGTCTTGCGTTCCGCTATTGGGAAGGCGACGGCGTTCCGACCGACCGACGACGCGCGCTCGCCGCTTGGATCGCCGCCGCGCAAACCGGAAACGAGGACGCGTTGGAAGAATTGTCGCGAGCGCGACTCGGACTGCAGGTCGCCGCCGCTTTCTGCTCGGAAGTTCGCGACGACGAGTCTCAACGTTCAACGTCGAATTTATCGCGCGGCCTAAAACTCGTTAAAAATCGCTCGCTCGGCAATCGACTTTAACCCCTAAAAAACGCTCGCTCGGCAATCGACTTTACCCCTAAAAATCGCTCGCTCGACAATCGACTTTAACCTCCTAAAAATCGCTCGCTCGACAATCGACTTTACCCTCCTTCGGCGACGCTCGACGTATTCTCGCACTCCCCGTTGAAAAAAGCGCCGAACGTTTTATAATGAAGACAGTTTGCGCGCCGTCGGACGTCTTGCCGTCGACGCGCCGCGCCGACGCCCGTCGGTCGCGACCGTCGCTCCCCGATTTCCGCGTCGACCGACGTCGACGCGCCTTTCGAGCCCCCTCCAACCTTCGAGGAAAAGCAAATGTACAGTAAAGACGAATTATTGAATCTCGTTCGCGAAAAATCCCTCAAATTCGGCGATTTTATCCTCGCGTCCGGCAAAAAAGCGAAATACTACCTCGACGGTAAGCAAACGACGCTCGACTCGCGCGGCGCGACGCTCGTCGGCGAAGGGATTCTCGAAATGCTCCTCGCCGACGGCGCGCTTCCGAAGGCGGTCGGCGGGATGTCGATCGGCGCCGACCCGATCGCCGCGGCGGTCATCACCGTCGCCGGGCTCCGCGGGCTCGACCTGAAAGCGTTCCTCGTCCGCAAAGAAAGCAAGGGACACGGCACCAACAAATACATCGAAGGCCCGATCGGCGCGGGCGACGAAGTCGTCGTCGTCGAGGACGTCGTTACGACCGGCGGTTCGTCGCTGATCGCGATCGAGCGTTTGGAAGCGGCCGGAATCAAAGTCGCGGGCGTTATCGCGATCATCGACCGAATGGAAGGGGGCGCGCAAGCGTTCGCCGACCGCGGTTATCGCTTCCGCTCCCTCCTGACGATCAAAGATTTCGGAATCGATCCGCCGGAAGCCTGAAAACGTTTCGTTTTTTGATCGCTCGATTCGACGAGCGGCCAAAATAAAACGTTCTTATCGAGAAATAACGAAGAGCGCGACGCGACGTTCGTTTTCGCCGGTCGCGCTCTCGTCGTTTGAAAGCTGAGTTGATGAATTCGCCCCGATACGTTTGGAAGTTTCGCTTGTTCGGCGTTCCGGTCGCCGTTTTGCCGAGTTTTTGGTTCCTTTGCGTCGCTTTTTCGCCCTTTTTAAGTCGAATCGACCCGGAATCGCCTTGGATTTGGGGCCTTCTCGGTTGGACGGCGGCGACGACGCTCGCGTTTCTGTCGCACGAACTTGGACACGCGCTCGCGGCGAAGCGTCTTTTTGGCGCGAAACCGGAAATCGCGCTCGGAATCGGAACCGCGCCGAGCGGAGCGTCCGTCTTCGGCGGCGTTACTAGTTGGCGACCGGTTTACTCGAAAAAGCCGACGAATTGGAGTAGCGCGTTTGTTTCGTTCGCGGGATCGGGCGCCGGTTTTCTCGGCGTCGCGGCGCTCCTTGCGGTCGCGTTCCTTTGCGGTTGCGAACTGACCGTTTCGTTCGGAACGCCGATTCCGATCGTTCTTCCGCTCGACTGGCTTATCCGCGTCGACTCCGGCGCGCCGTTCGACGCGTTTCTCGGTTATTTCATTTGGGGCTTTATTTACATCGGCGTCTTTTGGGGCGCGGTCAACCTCGTTCCGGTTTATCCGCTCGACGGCGGGCAAATCGCGACGGCGTTGGGCGCTCAACTTTCGCCGCAAAACGGCGTTCGCAACGCGTTGATTCTTTCGGTCGTTTGCGCCGCCGGGCTCGCCTATTTCTTTTTCTTGCGGGAAAGTTTTTTCGCGGCGTTTTTCTTCGCTTACCTAACCTACCAAAATTACGCGTTATTGCAAAACGCGTCGCGTCGCTGATTACGCCGTCGAGTTTCGCCGCGTTCCGAACGGTCGCGACGCAATAAAACGTCGATTCGCGCTCGAGCGACCGATTATTCGTTCGTTATTCGAAAGCGACGCCGACGTTCCATCTAAAGACGCTAAAAAGTAAACCGTCGCGCCTAAAACGCGACGCGTTTTTATTCAAATTTTAAGACTCAACCCTATTTGCGCGACGACAAGCGAGAAAACGTCGCGCTTATTCGTTGAAAAAGGACGTTATTTCGTCGCGAGAAGTTTTTCGAGAACGAAGAAACGTTCGGCTTCGGCGGTCGCGACGCTAAAACGAGCGCCTTCGGGCATTTCGACGCGTTTCGAAGCGAAAGCGCCGACGCGAAGCGGACGAACGGTCGGAGCAAAATAAGCGTCGACGTTCTTTTGTTTGGAAATCGGTTGATTTTTAGCGTTCATCATGGGGGGACCTTTTCGGACGTTTAGAATTTTCGCTCAACGCAACGCGGCGGCGCGCGCCGTCGAGTCGTTAATTTCTTACAGCCGACGCTCGGCTCGAACCTCCGGTCGGGCGAGCCCAACAAACTTTCGAGCGCGCGACGTCTCGATCAACGTTCGAGCGTCGCGTTCGTCGCCGCCGGCCGAACCGTTCCCGCGCTTTCGCCGCGTCGCCGACGCGCCGTCAAACCTCGGAAACGATAGATAAAAGTATAATCGTAATTCCGCAAGAAAAAAACCCCCCGTTTTCCTCGAAAAACGCCTTGGAAGTCAAAATTTCCACCTCGCCAACGCAAACAACCGCTACAAGCGGCGCATTCCCAACGCCGACGTCGGCGCCGTCCCTACAACCGTTGTAATCGCGTCGTTTTTATCGTTTTTCCTTATCGGCGTCGACGACGCTATTTCTCGTTTGCGCTCTCCGTCGGGCGCAAGCGTTTGTTTATTGCTGCAAATTAACGACGGAAATCGCGAACCAACCTCGGGAAACGCGCGCCAATCCGAGCGCCAACCCGGCGAACCGCTCGTCGGAATCGAAAACTTTCGGTCGCAAGTCGAACGCTTTCGACGCCGGGAAAACTTTCGAAAAGATCGAACGCAACGCGAGTTGAGCCCGCATTCCGCCCGGCCCTTCGAGCTCGACGACGCCGTCTCGTTCGAAAACGGTCGTTCCGTCGTCGGCGACGGTCGGCCGATACGAAACGCGAACGTCGACGTTTTCCCAAGACTTGTCGCCGAGCGTCAACGACGCGAACTTCAACCGCAGTTCGACGCGATCCTCGAAAAAGCGGACGACGACCGGATCGGTTTCGGCGAACGCCAAAACGAGTTCGTTTTCCTCGATCGCGACCTCGGCCAACCCCGGTTTATTCAATTTTTCGGCCAAGTAAGCGAGCGTTTCCGCCGGCGTCAACGTTTTGCCGCTAAGCTCCAAGCGTTCCAACGCGGCGTTGACGGCCGACTCGTGCAACTTCACGTCGGCGAACGCGCCCGGAAGCGTCGGCGGTTCCGTCGTTTGACAGCCGAGCGAAAAATCGGTTCCCAACCGCAGCGACGCGAGCAGCCATTCGTCGGTCGTTTTCGAACGCTGCGTCTTGAGCGAAAGCCCGAGCCGCTCCAAATCGGCGAAAAAGTTCGCGCGCATTCGAGCGTTGACCGCGTCGAAGCGTTCGTTCGCCTCGGAGTCGATCCGCGCCCGCGCTTCGCGAGCGACTTTCGTCTTCAGTTCGGAGCGAATCGCCCCTTGTTTCGCCTCGTACTGACTCCGCACCACTTCGCGCGTCAAATCGCCGACCAACGGGATAAAGTCGACGTCCGTTTGAACGCCGCCCAGCTTGTTGACCGACTCCGCCGAAACGACCGCCGGCGAATACGCGAACCCGTCGTCGCGCCATTCGAGCGTTTTTTTCCCGACGTAAGTCGCGTAACTTTTGTTGTAAACGGTCGCCGGAAAGACGTTCGAACTCGTCGACGCGACGACCCGCCCGTAAACGTTCAAATTCATCAACAGACGCGAAGGGTCCGGAATCAACTCGATCCCGACCTGAACGTCGGAACGGCGCCGTCCGACGACCGGATTGTTCAACGCCGTTTCTTGAACGACGCTAAATTCCGGGTCGCGAACCGGCAAAAGACGATTGATTAACGCTTCGGAAACATACGCCTTCGCGTTCGGGTTGTCGTACACGACGTCGAACGCTTTCCCGAAACGGCGGCAAACTTCGGAACGCGACGTTATCGTCCGACGCGCGCTCTGCAACAACGCTCGCCCAATTTCGCCCCCGCCGTCGCGTTCGTATTTCTCAAATTCGAGCAACAGCGTCAACGGTTCGGCGCGGTCGCAAGCAAACGGCGAAACGGCGGCGACCCAAACGTCGAGCGGCGAACGTTCGAAAACGCGACGCTGCTCCGGCGTCATCGGCGTTTTTTCGATCTTATAACAAACGGAATTCAAACGGTCGCGCAAAAAGTTCGTTCGGCGCGCTCGCTCGACGGCGACGGAATCGCTCCCGTTCGCCAAAGCGCCCGACCCCGACCGCGGCGCCGCAAGTTCGAGCGTTCGTTCGACGTCGGTCAAAAGCAAGTCGATTTCAAAACTCGTTCGCCAATTGCGCCCGACTTCGGAATCGCCGAAAAAAGCCCGCGCGGCGGCGGTCGTCTCGCGAATCCGCGCGAGTTCGGCGGTCGAAATTTCTTCCGCCGCGACGAGTTCGCCTCGATTCTTCGCCGCGAAGACCTCGGCGGCGCGTCCCCAAACGAACGCTCGCCGGTCGAGCGCGCAACGAAACGCTTCGAAGAGCGTCAAGCGTTGTTCGAGCGAATAACGCGTTTCCAACGTCGGCGCGTCGGCGGAAGAAGCGCCGTTTTTCGCCGATTCGTCCATCTTCGCGTCGCCGAAAACCGCGACCGACTTCGACGTCGGATCGGCCGCGACGATCGCGTCCTTAATTTGCTCCGAAGCGGCGATTTCCGCGCGAAATTCTTTAATAATCGCCGCCGCCCGTTCCGGCTCGGTCGCGAGCAGGGGCAAAATCTCGTCGACGCGCAACAGCGCCGCGTTCGTCCAATCGGCGGTCGGCGGATAATCGATAAAGAGCGACGAATACGGATCGAGCGCGAAAAAACACTCGTCGGCGATTTGCTCGACGGTCGCCGTTTCGTCGACGTTTTCGACGCTCAAAGCGCCGACGTCCGCCGCGACGTCCAATCCCGCGTCGCTTCCAAAATCGGCGTCGCCCTCGTTTCCGTTCCATTCCGTCGCCGTCGAAAATTCCGCGACGTCCTCGATTTGCAACGTCGGTCGATTCGGCCCCAACGAAATCGGACGCGACGCGTCGACGGTCGGACCGGTCGCTTTCGACGCGTACGCCGACGACGGACGGGCGATTTTCGGCGCTTGCGTTTCCGCGCTCGGAGCGTCCAACGAATAAAACGGAACCGAAGCGCGCGGCGTTCCTTGCGCCGGTAACGGCGAAGTCGGAAAAAAAGCCGCTAAAGCCGCCGTCAAGACGACCGCGCCCTTCAAGCGGCGAACGTCGCTCGACGACCGCCGTTTTCGCGACGGCGAAACGCCGCGTCTTTCCTTATTGCTTATTGCTCGCATATCACGTCGTTGGCAAAACTGAACGATAATCCCCGGCGACCGTCCGCGCGCGCTTTCGGTCGACTCCTTCCTTTCACTTATCGACCAAAACTCCGTTCCGGTTAAACGATTTTAACGAACAAAACCCTTTTTCCGTTTTCAAGGGTTTTAAGTGAAAAACCGACGACAAGAAAAAAAAGGAAAATCGCCGCGCCGCTTGTTTTTTCGCGTCGCTTCCGTTATAATCAAAGAATCGACGCCCGACGCGGCGCGGTCTCGGCATTATTTTCGACGACAAATTCAACCAACGCGCTTTCGAAAGAAAATAAAGATGAAAATCAAAAAATTTGGTATCGTCGGTTGCGGGATGATCGCGACCTTTCACGCTCGCGCCATTCGCGAAATCGGCGCCGAACTCGTCGCCTGTTACGACACGCTTCCGCTGGCCGCCGAACGCCTCGCGAAAGAATTTGGTTGCAAACCTTACTCCGACTTTAAAGCGTTCCTCGCCGACCCGGACGTTGAAATCGTTACGATCGGAACCCCGAGCGGCGCGCACCTCGACCCGGCCGTCGCCGCCGCGAAAGCCGGCAAACACGTTATCGTCGAAAAACCGCTCGAAATCACCCCGGAACGTTGCGACGAAATCATCGACGCTTGCGACAAAGCGGGCGTCGTCCTTTCGACCGTCTTCCCGAGCCGCTTCCACCCCTCTAGTATATTAATGAAAGAAGCGGTCGAAGCGGGCCGTTTCGGCAAACAAACGCTCGGCGACGCGATCGTGAAATGGTACCGCACCCAACAATATTACGACAGCGGCGTTTGGCGCGGCACTTGGAAGCTCGACGGCGGCGGCGCGCTGATGAACCAAGCGATTCACAGCGTCGACCTTCTCCTTTGGCTGATGGGCGACGTCGCGGAGGTTTCCGCGTTGACCGGTCTCGTCGCGCACGAAAACATTGAAGTCGAAGACGTCGCGGTCGCGTCGTTGCGTTTCAAAAGCGGCGCGCTCGGCTTGCTCGAAGCGACGACGGCGGCTTACCCGGGCTATCTGAAACGCATCGAGCTGCACGGCGACAAAGGCTCCGCCGTCATTGAAGAGGAAGACGTCGTCAAGTGGGACTTCGCCGAGTCGCGCCCGGAAGACGCGGAGATTCGCGAGTCGATGACGAACCGCCTGTCCGGAGGAGGCGGCGCCGCCGACCCGGCCGCGATCGGGCATCACGCGCACGCGAAGCAATTCGCCGACGTTCTCGACGCGATCGAAAACGGTCGAACGCCGAAAATCGACGGTCGCGAAGGCCGCCGCAGCGTCGAAGTCATCTGCGCCGTGTACGAAGCCGCTCGCAAGGGCGCGACGGTGAAGCTCGGCTGATCGCTTTAAACGAAACGGGAATCGCGACGATTCCCGTTTTTTTTTCGGAAAATTTTGAAATTTTTGCAAAAACGCTTGTTTTTTGTTTTCTCGCCCGTTAAAATTACCTTTAAGTTTATTCTCGCGCTCCACGCCGAAAAAATATTCGAAAGCGCGGTTTCCAAACGACCTATCGTTTCAACATTTGTTTTTAGTTTCTTCTTGTTTATGAAAGGTTTTGTTATGACGCGTCGCAACCTGTTAAACTGGGGGGG
>JAZNJF010000035.1:0-21061 GCA_045577885.1 Thermoguttaceae bacterium
ACCCGGAAAAAATCGGCGTGATGGGGTTGTCGGCGGGCGGGCACCTGACGCTGATGGCCGCGACGACGAGCCAAACGCCGGCGTACGAACCGATCGACGATCTCGATAAAACGCCGTGCCATCTGAACTTCGCGGTTCCGATTTACCCGGCGTACGCGTTGAGCGACGGCGTCGACGGCGAAAACAAAAATCGCGGGAACGACGCGACGCTCGTCGCCGACTTCGCGTTCGACGCCAAAACGCCGCCGATGTGCTTCATTCACGGCGACGGCGACGGCTACTCGCCCGCCGGTTCGGTCGCGGTCTATTTGCAACTTCGTAAAATGAATATTCCGGCGGAGTTGCATATTTTCGCCTTGGCCGATCACGCCTTCCGCAATCAACCGCAAGACGCGCCGATTCGCAAGTATCCGAGCCGCGTTCTCGAGTGGTTGCAGTCGATGAAAATCGTCGAAAAACCGGCGAAATAAGAGCGAAAAAGGGAAATAAGTCGCAAGCGTCGACGCAAACGACGCGGAGAAACGGCGTCGCGACGGAGCGGGGAAACGCTCTGCGCGCCGCCGTTTTTTGCGTTAAAACAAGCGTTTTTGAAAACGTTGAAATTTGAGCGTTATTTGGCGTCGACTTGGTTTTGAAAACGTTGTTTTTTGTTTGATAACGCCGCGTCAAACGGGCGTCGGAGAGCGCGCCGAGCCTTGCCGAACGTCGGCGGGAACGACGAACGGCGTCCGAAGGTCGAGCGAATTAACGCCGACTAACAAAAAAAAGAAAAAATTTTGAAAAAAGGAGAGAAAAACGGCGGGAAGAGGCTTGTTTTTGCGAACGCGTTGCATTATAATAGGCGTATTCAACGGAATGTCGTTTGGTGTGCGAACTGTGGCGCGCCGCTTTTCGACGACGGTCGAGCGAAAGCGCGTCGGCGACGTTTCGGCAACGTTTATCCGGTTTTTTAAACGCCTTTTGCGTCGAGCTTTGCGCGGCGCTCGCCGGATTTCGGGCCTTCGACGGTTCGGAGACGGCGAAGCGTTCGACGCGTTCGCGAACGGAAAAGGTTAAAGGTTTTGACGATGAAAAACAAGCAAACGAAACTCAATCGCCGCAAGTTCTTGGCGGCGTCGGCGAGCGCGATTTCCGCTCCGCTCTTCCTGCCGGGCTCCATTTTCGGTTATAACGGCGGCGTCGCTCCGAGCAACAAACTGACGACCGCTTTCGTCGGGATCGGGAACCGCGGGGGCGAGTTGCTCGGCGGTTTCCTGCACAACTCGAACTACCAAATCGTCGCGGTTTGCGACTGCTGGAAAGAACGCGTCGACCGCGCCGCCGGTCGCGTCAACAACCATTATAAAAACGACGCCGTCGCCAAATTCCATCGTTACGAAGACTTGCTTGCCGACCGCGACGACGTCGACGTGATCGTCTGCGCGACGCCGGACCACTGGCACACGAAGATCGCGATCGAAACCTGCATGGCGGGCAAAGACATTTACTGCGAAAAACCGCTGACGCTGACGATCGAAGAATCGCGCCTCATCGTCAAAGCCGCCCGCAAATACAACCGCGTCTGCACCGGCGGCAGCCAACGCGTCATGGAAGACTACGGCTACATGGCGCCGATCCTCCAAAGCGGCGCGATCGGCGAAGTTAAGGAAGTTTACTGCGGTCTCGGCAACCCGCCGAAATACTGCTACTTGCCGGAACAACCGATTCCGGAAGGTCTCGACTGGGACCGTTGGCAAGGTCAAGCGCCGGTCGCGCCGTTCAACAGCGAACGTTGCTCGGGCAACTACGGCGGCGGTTGGCGCAATTACGGCGAATACTGCACCGGCTTCCTCGCCGACTGGGGCGCCCACAAGTTCGGCGGCGCGATGTACTGCCTCGGCGTCGACAAAGAAGAGCCGGTCGAACTTTACCCCGCCGGTTACGAAGGTTGCGAATACGTTTGCGCCGTCTTCAAGAACGGCGTCCGCTTCTATCACGCGTGGAACGGCCCGCACGACGTTACGTTCAAGGGGACCGAAGGCGAATATCGCCACAACCAAACGAAGATGAATCCGCTCAAAGCGGTCGACGTCCGTCGTTACTCCGGCGGCGCGCGCAACATCGCCGACGATTTCGCGTTCTGCGTCCGCAACCGTTTGCGACCGTTCCAAGATTTCGAATACGCCGCCGCGACCGCGACGCTCTGCCAAATGATGGCGATTTGCCACAAAGTGAAGCGCCCGCTCAAATGGGACGCCGAAAAGATGGTCTTCGTCGGCGACCAAGAAGCGACCCGTATGGTTTCGCGCGTGCAACGTTATCCGTATACGATCCCGGAAGTTTGAAACGTCGGTTCGCGACGTTTGCCGGTCGACGCCGCCCTTTATTAATAAGCGCGGTTTTCGGCGACGCGGCGGTTTTCGGAATGTTAAGCAAACGAAACTCGCTTGAAAAAGCGATTTAGAGAATATTGGAACGGTAAAATGAAATTGAATTGGAAAAAGTACGCGCTTTTGGCGGCGGCTCTCGTCGCTACCCCGGCGTTCGCTTCGACGTCGTTCGCGCAAGAAGCCGCCGCGAAATTGGCGGAATTCGCGCCGAAAATGACGGCTCAAAATATGGCCGACGGCGGTCAAGTCGGCGAAATGGAAAAAGCGCAACAAGGCTGGATGAATTACGTCCTCGAAACGGCGTCCGACAAACCGGAGACCCGCGCCGAAGCGAACAAAGCCGCGTTGGAAGCGTTGGCCGGCGATTATCCGGTCGTTACTAAGGCTTGGTTGTTGCACGTCTTGCAATGGACGGCGGACGAAACCTGCGTCGACGCGATCGCGCCCTTCCTGACGAACGAAGACGCCCGCCTCGTCGACGCCGCTTGCCGCGCCTTGGCTGAAATTCCGGGCGACGCGGCCCTGAAGGCGCTCGAAAAAGCGCGCGACGCCGCCGAAGGCGACAAAAAAGCGGCGTTCGAACACTTTATTAAATCGCGCTCCGTCGACTGCTCGCCGGCCGTCGAAACCGAGACGATTCAATCGCTTCCGTACGTTTCGGACGCGAAATTCGCCGAGTTTATGGGCGGTTTCGACAAGCTGTCCGACGACGATAAAGCTCGCGCTCTCGGCGCTTTGCGCGTCCGTAAAGCGAAGGATTTCGTCGACGTCGCCGTTAAGGCGTTGAAATCGGAATCGGTCGAAGTCAAGCGCGCGGCGATCCTTGCGCTCGAAAAAATCGCGACCGGCAAAGAATTCGACGTTCTTTACGAACAAATGAAAACCTTCGACCGCGGTTTCGTCGCCGACGCGATGAAGCGGATTCCGGGCGCCGATTTCGACGCCGCCGTCGCCGCCGCGTTGAAGAAGGAAACGAACGGCGACAACGCGGCGACCCTCGCCGACGTCGTCAGCGGTCGTTTCCTCGTTTCGGAAGTTTCGTCGATTCTTGAATCGGCGAAAAAGGACGGTTGCCCGATTCGCCTGCAACTCCTGACCGCCGCGGAACGTCTTGCGACGAAAGAACATATCGGCGATTTCGTCGACGCGTTCGTCGCGATTCCGGCGGGCGGCGACCGCGACCGCGCCGAGCAAATCATCGCGCGTCTCTGCGAAGGCGACGCGACCCCGGTTATCGCGAAGATGAACAACGCCAACGGCGCGACGATCTTCCCGTTGTTGGGGCGTATCGGCGGCGACGCGGCGTTCGCGCAAATCGAACGCGGTTTGAAATCCGGCAACGCCGCGATGATCGCGCTTTCCGTCCGTTCGCTCTGCAACTGGCCGAACGCTAAAGTCGCCGGCGCGCTTCTCGACGCCGCGAAGAACGCCGCGTATCCGGAAAATATGCGGATTCAAGCGTTGCGCGCTTACATTCGCGTCGTTTCGCTTCCGGACGACCAAGACGCCGTCGACATGTCCGGCGCCGACAAGTTGGCCGCGTTGAAAGACGCGTTCAAACTGGCGACCCGCGACGACGAACGCAACTTGGTTCTCGAACGCGTCGGCGCCGTTCGCGAGTTGGACTCGGTGAAGTTCGCGCTCGAACACGTCGACAATAAAGCGTTGCAAAATAAAGCGTTGAACGCCGTTCTCGACCTCGCGCACCAAGACTTCCTTCGCAAGATGGACAAAGACCTCTTTACGAAGGCGCTCGACGTCGTTCTCGAAAAGGGCGACCAAGGTCAAAAGGACCGCGCCGGTCGTTATAAGGCCGCGATGAAGTAAATCGCTAAATAACGCCGTTTAAGACGGACGGCGGTTTGGCCGCGCTCGACGGTTCGCGTCGGGCGCCGATTGAAACGTTTTTCGCGTTGGAGCGTTGATTTCGCTTCCGACGCGGGAAACGTTTTTTTGTTTTTTAGGGGCTTTTGTTCCTTGCGTCGCTTGAATTTGCGGCGCGCGAGCGATATAATCGAAAGCGAAAGAAGACCGTCGACGTCGAGGCGGTTGCGAACAACGCGCGTTTGGCGAACGACTTGCGAAAAAGGAGTTGGCGATGAAGGTGAAAAATCGAATCGGGAAAAGAGACAAAATGGTCGCGGCGTTAGGGGGAGCGGCGCTTTCGACCGCGTTGCTCGGCGGCGGTTTAGTCGCGGCGCAAGACGCGAGACCGATTGCGAAGTCGGGTGTTGCGGCGACGGCGCGAGCGACGGGCGGCGGCGAGTCGATTCGAAACGGCGACGCGCCGTCGAGGCCGGTTTCGATCGTCGGCAAGATCGCGTCGCTCGGCGTTTTCAAGAACGGGAGCGGGGGCGGGGAGGAGCGTTTCGAAGTTCCGGGGCCCGGGCGATACGCGACGTCGACGCCGCCGAGTCCGCTGCACGGGACGTTTTTTATCGAGAGCGACGGCGTCGTCGAGACGACTTCGACCGTCGACGAGGTCGAGATTCCGATACGCGAAGCGCCGGAAATCGATTGGACGCAAGATTTTAGCGGTCGTAAGGTGCGCGTCGTTTTGCCCGGCGAGTCGGAGCCGCGCGAGTTGCGAATCGTTCCGACGGGACGTTCCGTCGACGGCGAAACGGCGAGCGGCGGCGCGAGCGCTGACGCGGCGTCGCGTTGGAACGGCGCGTTTTCGAGCGCTCTTTCGACGCAACCTTCCGGCGTTTCTCGGTCGAACGTCGGCGGCGTTCTTTTCGCAACCGACGACGGCGAAACGATTTGGGTGAACGACGCGGCGGAGATTAAAGTCGTTTCGACCGCGCCCGGCGAAGGCCCGACGACCGTTTGGCGGAAGCGTCCGCGGCTGATTTTCGACGTCAAACCGAGCGGCGACGGCGCGGAAAAAGGGGAAACGGGAAAAACCGGCCCGACGACGATTCGGCTCTTTTACTTGACGCGCGGGGCGACTTGGGCGCCGCAGTACCGCGTTCGGGCGCTCGACGGCGAAACGCTCGAAATCGAGCAAAACGCGATACTTGCGAACGAATGGCGCTCGTTCGAAGAAACGTCGGTCGCGCTCTTTAGCGGTTTTCCGCAAATCGCGACGCGCGACGCGCTTTCGCCGATGTCGCCGAGCGTCGACTTAAACGGCTTTTTTACGTCGCTTACGTCGGGCGCGAACGGCGCGGCGGGGCTTTACGCTCGCGGAGGCGGCGCTTCGATGCTAACGCAACAAGCGTTGACGCTAAACGCCGCCGCTCCAACGGGTTCCGGAACGGGCGGCGCTCTTGGCGCGGCGTCGGGCGACGAGGCGTCGTTCGGCGACGGCGTCGACGTGTTCGCGCAAGCGGTCGGGCGCAAAACGTTGGCGAAAAACGACCGAACGCTCTTTTCGGTCGCCCGCAAAACGGCGCCTTATCGCCGCGTCGTCTGTTGGGATATCGCCGATATTTGGGACGAAAACGGACGGCGGCGCGACCCGAGCGCTTTTTTAAGCGACGGCGGAGCAAGCGTTTACGGTCGAACGACTTCCGGCGAAAACTTGGTCGCGAACGGAAGCCGCTTTTCGGAACCTTGGGACGCGTTGCAGTTCGCGAACCCGTTCGACTTCCCGACGACGACCGGCCCGGCGACCGTCGTCGACGGCGCGCGCTTCTTGGGACAAAATCCAATTTATTGGACGAATCCCGGCGAAACGACCTTACTGCCGATAACGAAAGCGCTTAGCGTTCGCGTTCGCTCCGTTGAAAACGAGCGTTCCGAATACGACACGGCGTCAACGAACGAGGTCGAACCGCGCTCGAACGGGCCGGAAAACCTCGACGGTTTGGTCGCGGAAATCGCCGCGCAAAGGGCCGCCGGAAACGTTGCAAGCAAGGCAAACGACGCGCCTAAACCCGGGAATAACGGCGAGTTGCGTTGGAAGGACGTTCAAGAAATTCGGCGCGATCTTTGGGGCCGGGACGTTCGAGTTTTGCCTTGGGGGAACCATTTTCGCGTCGCGGTAATCGACGCGGAAATCGAAATCGCCAACAATCGCGACGAGGAAACGACCGTTTTGTTGAGTCGGCAATTCTCCGGCGTCGCGCTTCCGGAGTCGTTCGAGGGGTTCGACGAACCGCCGAAGACGACGGTAATCGGCGACGGCGCAAGCGGTTACGCGGCGAACCGCGTCAATCGACGGCAAGAAATGCGTTGGACGACGACGCTCAAACCGGGCGAAAAGCGGACGCTAAAATTCTCGTTCCAAACGTTGATTTGGATTTAAAGCGCGATAAAATAAGAGATTAGCGCGAAGTAAAATAAGAAACCGGTCGGCGGCGTTCTTGGCGCGTCGTCGACCGGTCGATTTTTAGAGCGAGGGCGGGGCGTTATTCGACGACGTCGCCGAGAACGAGAATCGGGCCAAACCAAACGTTGCGACCGTTGTATTTAGGTTCGGCGAGTTCCTTTTCCGGGTCGGCGAGGCGGAACGCGACCGGTTGGCGACTCGGTTGCTCCGCGTCGATTTCGACCGTCGCTTCGTGAACGACGTTCGGGTCGAGTCCGTCGGCGAGCGTCAGCGTCGCGAGACGCCAGTAAGTGCAAAAACTGTCGAAACGCGGAATCGGATTATTGTGCGGCTTGCCGTCGACGGTAACGCGGACTTGGCCGCCGTTCGGGCCTAAAATATCGTAAATCTTGACCTGGGAGCCTTTAAAGCGGAACGTCAGCTTCGCGCCGGGAGCGTCGGAGGTGAAAACGACGTCGCCGAGGCGGCTCTTCGTCCAAGAAAGCGGCGAGTCGGCGGGAAGCGGCTTCCAGTCGCCGGAGAGTTGCGTTTCCCTGATCGGAACCGATTTCGCGTTCTCGAAGTTGCCGTCGATAAACGATTTAGCGAGCTTGGCGGTTCGCGTCGACGGCGCGGGGAACGGCGTCGTTTTCGCTTGGTCGCGCATCTTAACGAACGCGTCGCAAACGACTGCCGTGTAAATTTGGTGCCCGGCGTCGAGCGGGTGAACGCCGTCGGTCGAGAAGTGGATTTTGCCGTCCTCCGGTTTCTCGCTTTGATAGGTAAGTCGTTGTTTTTCCGCAAGTTCGACGACCGGAATGTTGAAGTCGAACGACGGAATCCCGTAAAATTCCGCAATTCGTTCTTGCGCCGAAACCGAACGCGGCGTCTTGCCGCTCTTGTAGTCGTTCTCGTGCCCGACGCGGTAAGTGTAAACGAAAACGACGTCGATCGACGGGTTGTAACGCCAAATTTGGCGGACGATTCCCTCAAACTGCTTCCAAATATGTTCCGGGCCGGTTCCGCCGTCGTTGACAGCGAACTCGACGAAAACCAAGTCCGGGTCGTGTTTTAGGACGTCCGGGCCCAAGCGGTAAACGCCGAGATCGCTCCCGGTGCCGCCGATCGCCGCGTCGACTTCGGAGAACTCCGAGTTCGGGAAAAGCTCCTTGAACTTCGCGAGCGTTTGGACGCGCCAACCGGGCGCCGCGGTGATCGAGCCGCCGAAATAGGCGACGCGAATCGGTTCGCCCGCTTCAACCTTAGCGAGGAAGTTCGGGATTCCGTCGCGAATGCGTTCGAGCTGCGGAACCGCGTCCTTAAACTCCGGTTTCGACAGGGGTTGCGTCGCGTCGGCGAACGGGGCGGCGAAGAGACGCGGCGACGGCGAAACGTCGGCGCCGACGCCGGTTAAAACGAGCGACCCGACGGCCGCGGTCAAAAAGTCTCGGCGTTTCATCGGAAAAACTCCTTGCGTTAAAACGTTGAAACAAAAGAAGATCAAATAAAAAACGCCGCCGTTTCAAAACGCGAAACGACGGCGGCAAGGGAAAGGCGGTTAGTCGCGGTAAAGTCGGCGCGACTCGATGTAATCGGCGACGACGTCGGGGGTTAGGAAGCGAACGCTTCGTCCGGCGGCGACGCGCTGTCGTATCGCCGTCGAGGAAATTTCGAGCGCCGGCATCTCGACGACTTGGCGGCGGAACTCCTCGATTCGCTCCGGCGACGCGATTTCGCGGAAAAGGTCGAAATCGGGGGGCGGGAAACCGGCGCGGCGGGCGACGATTAGCGACGCGAGCCCGCAAATTTCGCGCGGACGAACCCAACGCGGCACGTCGTTGAACGTCTCCGAACCGACGATCAAATAAAGTTCGTCGTCCGGGTAAGTTTCGCGGTAATAACGGAGCGTGTCGGCGGTGTAACTCGTGTTCGGAGAATCGATTTCGTATCGCCCGACTTCAAATTCCGGGTAAGGCGCGACCGCCGCTTCGAGCATCGCGAACCGGTCTTCGCCGCTCGTTCGGACGTTCTTTTGGTGCGGCGGAACGCCCAACGGGAGGAAGACGACGCGATCGAGGCCCGCTTCGGCGCGCGCCGTCTCCGCTAAAAGAAGGTGCCCGAAGTGAACGGGGTCGAAACTGCCGCCGTAAATTCCGCGTTTCATTGGATTGCGCTCCTTGTTTTCGCTTTGCGCGCGACACGGCGTCAAACGTCGGCGGCGCGCGAAGACGGAATGTAACGGGAGGAAGGAGGAAAAGGGGAAAGGGCGCCGTCGCTTCGACGAACGACCAAACGACGGCGTTCGACGTTGGGACGTAAACGCCGTCGTTTTAACGGTTGCGCCGGACGCGGATCAGTCCGGAATGATCAAGCGCGAACCGCCGTTCGAGGAGCCGGAGTCGGAACCGGGCGTCCAAAGACCGCTCGATTTTTCCTCTTGCGCCGGGGCTTGCGGCGCGTCGAACGGCGACGGAGCGCCGCCAAACGGAGAGGCCGGGGCCGCGCCGCCTTGCATTTGCGCTTGACGACGGTACGCCGCTTCCGCTTGCGCTTGCATTTGCGCCGCCGAATTCAAACGAGCGAAGAACTCTTGCAGCGTTTGAACCGCTTGTTGGTCGTCTTGGTGTTCGGTGAAGACGTGTTGCGCAATGTCGCGGAGCTTGTCGTACTCTTGGCGATGGAAGCGCGTCATGAACTCGAGAACGTTCCACTGCGCGTCCGATTGACCGACCGACGCGGCGTATTCGGTCGCTTCGGCGATCAGTTCGAGCGCTTTGTCCGAATCTTGCGCCAAAACGGCGGCGTCGACGACGATCGAATAGGCGATCGCGCGGGCTTCGTACTCCATTTCGCCGCTCGGACGGGAAAGGGTTTCGCGAGCGAATTTTTCCTTAACGTCGCGAGGCGCGACAAGGTTCGCGATTTGAAGGAGTTCGACGAGCGCGTCGGTGCGGAAGGTTTCGACCGAAAGACGGCCCCAACGCCAAAGCGGAACGCGGCGGAAGAAGGCGAGCGTCTCTTCTTTCGATTCGAACGAGGTCGGCGGAACGATCGGTTCCGGCGCGGAAAGGCCCGCTTTCGCCCGCAAAATCGACATAACCTTATCGGCGAATTCCGGCGTGAAGGTCGAGCCGACGACGCGAACCAACGCTTCGACGCGGCGCGCGCCGTTCGGAGCGGAGAGCGTCTCTTTCGGGGAAACGCCGCCGAGGATTTGATACGCGTGTTCGAACCACTTGTCGGCGAAGACGTTAAGGTGTTCGTCGAAGAGCGCTTCGACCGTCGCTTGCGAAATCGGGGCGCCGTCGCGGAATTGGAAACGCGGCGTCGATTCGTTCGTCGTCCAAAGAACGGTCGTTTCTTGCGGCTCTTCCGATTCGAGCGGAGGCAAAGCGCCGAGGATTTCGGTCAGCGCCGCGTCGACGCGAGCCGTTTCGCTCGGAAGCGCGTACGTTTCGAGGCGCGCTTCGCGGTCGGTTTGCTTGCCGAAGAGGAACGCGAAGGCGAATTGCGTCGGAACTTCCGCGAGCGTAAGGTTTTCCGTCTTTTCCGAAAGCGGGCCGGTCAGCATGTTGAAGGTCGCTTTCGGCGGAACTTCGAGGTGGGCGACCGCGGCGCGGAGGCGGGGATTCGCGAGCAAAATTCGGGACGAGAGGATTTTTTCGAACGCGGCGTCGAAATCGGTCAGCGTATACGTCCGCTTGACGGTCGTTTCGACGTCGTCCCAAGTCGGAACGGCGCGGAGGAATTGGAACGTCTCCATGTCGACCGCGTCTTCGGCGTCGACGTTCGGCGACGCGAGATAACGTTCGATATAGGCGCGACCGACTTCCTCTTCGGCGAACCAAAGGACGAGAATCCCGAGGTTGCGGAAGAGATTCGGCCAACTTTCGCCGAGCGGGAGGAGCGATTCGAGGATCGCGCGGCCCTTTTTCCAGCAACCGCGAGCGATCAGGCGCACCGCTTCGTCGTATTCGGCTTTTTTCTCGAAGTCGGCGGGCGCTTCGAGGTCGAAGACTTGCTCTTTCAGCATCAGCGGAACGTTTTCGGACCCGAGGCAACGATAAAGGAACTCGTTCGACGCTTGGTCTTGCGGCGCGAACGCTTGGAGCTGCTTCGCGACGGCGATCGCCGGGTAAAGTCGACCGTTTTCGTAGAAACTGACGCCGACGGTCAACATCGCTTGGACGATCGCGACCGGGAATTGGTCGCCTTCGACGTTTTCGATCGCGTCGATAAGAGCGGAAACGGCTTCTTGCGGCTTGTCGAGGAGCGCGGAGGAAATCGCCAACTCCGTGTGCGCGACGACGTTTTTCGGTTCGCGAGCGGCGAACGCGACGGCGGTCTCGTACGCTTGCTCCCAAAGCCCGATCATGCGTTGGAACAGGCACTTCGCTTCGGTCAAGCAGGCGCAGTCCGGGCGCGATTTTTCGAGATTTTCGACGAAAGCGAGACCCGCGGCGAACTGTTCGCCTTCGAGGAACGCGTCGATTTGTTCCAAATCTTTGATGTGATCCGGGCAGCAGAATTTGATTTTCTTCCCGCGACCGCCGGGGCAGAGGGAGTAGAGGTCGATGGCCATTGACGCAATCTTTCCAAACGTGTTTCAAACGGTTGTTCGTAAAATTCGGACGGGACGCTCGAACGGCGCCGCCGCGCGCTCGACGGCGAAAACGCGTCGACGCTTTCTTTTATTTTAGCTCAAGGCGACGCAAATTTCGAGGGGGAAGCGCGAAAATTTGGCGAAAAAGCGTAAAAAAGCCCGAAAAACATCGAAACGTTTGATATTTTTGAAAATTGGTAAGGAAATCGGGGTCGAACGGCGGAAAAGAGCGAGAAAGAGCGAACGTCGACGCGCAAGAAATAAAAAAACGCTCCGACGTTCGCTCGGCGAGAATAAACAAGGCGAACGTCGGAACGAGATTGAACTAAATTCCGAAATTAACGGGAATTAGATGCGCGGGTGAACGCCGCCCGCGACGCGGTACGGGAGACCTTGGATGCGGAGGAAACCGGTCGCGTCGTTTTGGTTGTAGTCGCCGCCGCCTTCCATCGTCGCGATCCCTTCGTCGTACAACGAGTTCGGGCTCGTGCGACCGTTCAGGATGATGTTGCCTTTGTAGAGTTTCAGCGAAACTTCGCCGGTCGTCCACTTGTGCGCTTCTTTGATCATCGCGAGGAACATGTCCATCTTGACGCTGTACCAGAAGCCGTAGTAAATCAATTCGGCGACTTCCGGCGCCAAACGGTCGCGCAGACGCATCGCTTCGCGTTCCATCGTCAGTTGTTCGATGTAACGCAAGGCGTCGTAGAGAATCGTCATACCCGGCGCTTCGTAAACGCCGCGGCTCTTCATCCCGACGAAGCGGTTTTCGACCATGTCGATGATGCCGATCCCGTTGCGACCGCCGATTTTGTTCAGGGCGTCCATAATCTCGTAAGCGCCCATCGTTTGGCCGTTAACGGCGACCGGAACGCCTTGCTCGAAACGAATGACGACTTCTTCTTCGGCGTCCGGCGCGGTTTTCGGCGTGTTTTCGCAAATGCCGAATTCGACCGTTTCCATCCCGTTGACGTTCAGGTCTTCGAGCTTGCCCGCTTCGTAGCTGATGTGGAGGCAGTTTTCGTCCGACGAATACGGCTTCGCGATCGACGCTTTGACCGGAATGTTTTTCGATTCGCAGTACTTGATCATCTCGGTGCGGCCCGGGAAGAGTTCGCGGAACTCGTCCATACGCCACGGAGCGAGAATTTCAATGCTCGGGTCGAGCGCTTCGGCGGCGAGTTGGAAACGGCATTGGTCGTTCCCCTTGCCGGTCGCGCCGTGAACGTAAACCGTCGCGCCGACTTCCTTCGCGACTTCGAGGATTTTCTTCGAAATCAGCGGGCGAGCGAGCGACGTGCCGAGGAGGTAGACGCCTTCGTATTTCGCTTGCCATTGGATCGCCGGGAAGGCGAAGTCGCGGCAGACTTCCTCTTTAACGTCGATGAAACGAACGGACTTCGCGCCGATGTTTTCCGCCTTTTGACGGATTTTTTCGCGGTTTTCGCAAGGTTGCCCCAAGTCGACGTAAACGGCGTGGACTTCGTAACCTTTGTCCAACAACCAGCCCAAGATGACCGACGTGTCCAAACCGCCGGAATACGCCAAAACGCACTTCTTCGACATAATCTCTCTCCGTTGTTTTCCGTTTTAAGGCCCGGGGACGCGGGCGCGCCGGGTCGATTTTTTTAAGACGCAAAATAAACCTCTTATATATTACCCCGACCCGCTTTTTTTACAAGGGGAGGGCGCTCGTTTTTCCGCGTCTTTTTTTCATTTTCCTGCGGCGCGTTGGTCGGAAGGGAGCGTCAATAATTTTCGAACGGTTCGGAGAAGACGACCGGCCAAAGCGAATCGCCGAAGTAGAATTGGGCGGCGAGAATCGCTCGTTTGGCTCCGTCGCGTTCGCGGTCGCCGAGGGCGCGGTTGGCGGCTCGGACCGCTTCGCTATCGACGTTTTCCGGTTGGAGGAGCGTCATGCATTGGTTGAAACGCTCGTAGATCGCCGGGTCGATTTCGACGTTTTTCGGCGGTTCCCAACGTTCGTCGGCGGGGCGTTCGAAGATTTTCGGGAAGTGGACGCGCAGGAGGATCGCCTCTTGGAGGTAGCGCGGGATTCGCCGTTGCGACGCGTCGGCGAGGGCGGTTTTTTCGGCGAGATAGCCGTCCAAAAACCGAGCGAACGTCGGGAGGTCGCGCATCAAGAGGAGCGTAACGAGGCGAGTTTCGCGTTCCGGAAGGGGGCGTTTCGCGAGCTCGTCCGTTTGGACGAGCTGATACCGGGCGTGATCGACGCAACGGGTCGTCGTAAAATCGTCGACGGTCGGCTTTTGCGCGCGGACGGCGGCGAACGACGCGTCGAGTTCGGCGAGGCGAGCGTCGGAGAGCGACGCTTGGCGCAGGTAGGGCGTAAAGGACGACTTTTCGGCGCTTCGGACGTTTAGGTAGGCCGCCAACTCTTCGGCGCGAGCGCGATGGAAGAGCGTTCCTTGGAGGCGGTAAAGATAGCGTTCGGCGACGGCGCGGCGGTCTTCGACGACGTTGCAGAGGGCGAGCGTCGAGGCGGCCCAAGCGCTCCGTTCGCGTTTGACGACGTAATTGTTCGACGCGGCGCGCAACGCCGGGTTGACGGCGCCGTACTCGTAAAGGAAGCGGTCGCCGCACATGCAGAACGTCGTCGTTTGATAGTGCTGCAAGGGGCGCGTCGGCGCGAGCGGGCGCAGGTAAAGTTCGTCGGCGAGGCGGCCGAGTCGCGACTGCGCCAAGACGCGAGCGGTAATCGTCGGGTTCGACGGCGTCGCGACGGTCGCTTCGAGGCGAACGATTTCCTCCCAATCTTCGCGGTCGAGCGCGCGGGCGATTCCGCAAAGCGCCGCGAAGTCGGGCGTGTAAAAAGAGACGCGAACGGCGACGAGCGCGAGCGTCAGGAGCGCGAGGGCGGAGATCGTCGCCGTCGAGTCGAGCGAAAACGCCGGTCGCGCGGACTTGGCGGGGCGCGGCGTTTCGGACGTTTGCGCTTTTTCGGCTCTTTTCGATTTTTGCGTCGAACGTTTCGGCGACGTCGGTTTTAGCGGTTGGACGGATTGAAGCGGTTGGGACGGTCGCGACGGTTGGGACGAGGCTCCGGAGCGGCGTTCGGCGGTTCGGCGGAGCGCGTCGAGGACGGCGACCGCGACGAAGAAGGCGAGGATCGCGCCGAGGAACGCGGCGTAAATTTGGTCGGTCGCCGTGTCGCGTTGCGAAACGGTCTCTTCGGTCAGTCCGGCGACGTAAAGGGCCCCGAGACTCCGCGCGGTTCCGGAGAAGAGCGGCCAATAAAGCGTCGGGACGGCGAGCGTCCAAAGGGCGAGGAAGGCGAGGCGTCGGCGGCGTTTTGCGGCGGTTTGGTTGGTTTTGTTGATTTTGACGGTTTTGACGGTTTTGGAGACGGCGTCGGTTGCGCTTGCGTCGACGGGGCGCGTCGCTTCTTTTAGGAGGCAAAGGAGGGCGGCGAAGATCGCGAAGACGCCGAAAATCGGGAAGCAAACCGCGACGCCTAGCGTCAAAAACGTCGCTCGACCGCGTTTCGATTTCAGCGCGTCGAAAATTAACGCGAACGCTAAAACGAACGAATATTGGAAAACGAAGCTGAAAAGGAACGCGACGTCGAAATATTCGAAAATGTAATAGCCGACTTCGGTGATTTGGAGCGCGAGGAGCGTCGCCGGAACGAACGACAGCGGGAAGAGTCGCCCGGTTAATCGGAATAATCGCTCCGTTCCGAACTGAACGAACGCTAAAAAACCGGCTAAAATCGCCGCGCCGAGCGCCGGGTAATAGAAAAATTGAACAAAAAACGCCGACAAGCGCAACGAAAGCTCCGCCGGGCGAATCGCGTCCGTTAAAAAGGACCAACGCCAAAGGAAGAGGTCGCAACCCTGCGCGACGTAAAGGAAATCGCCGTATCGAACGCCCCAAAACCAAACGAAAAAGAGGAAAAACGCGAGGCGCGCGACGAACGGGAACGAAATAAAACGTCGGCGCGAGTCGGCGGACGTCGACGAAAGCGAAGTCGAGTCGGGAAGCGGAGCGGAGGTCGGCGACATGGCGGAAATCCCTGCGGTTGAGGAAAGGACGAAACAAGATTCGGGAGAGGTTGAGCCGACGTTAATTATATGTCGCGCTCTATTAAAAGTGAAGGGCCGCCGCTAAAAAAAGGGCGCGCCGGCGGTTCGGCGCGCCCGATTTTAACGGATATAGGGGTTGGAAAGTTTAGATTTGTTCGGTCGAAGTCGGTTCCGGCGCCGTCGCGGAGGGGCGAACGCGGCGTCGGAAAACGGGAGCGGAACGGCGTTTCACTTCGCCGACGAGGAGCGGCGATTCAAGGAACGAGCGGACGGCGTCGGAACGAGCGTTATTTTATCGTTGGAAAGAACGTCGGTTTCGCCGCCGAAACGGGAGCCGAGCGCGCCCCAAACGCCGAACGGCGACTTGCCGGAAGCGACGCAACGCGGCCCGTCGGGAGCGAACGAATCGCCGGGGTAAAACGATTCGTCGAGGGTCAAGCGTCCGCAGTCGATTTCGTCGCTAACGAAGCGGACGGCGCCGTCGACGAACGCGACGTTGACGCCGCCCGAGTGCGCGGACGACGCCGAGAGGAGTTGGAGGTTCGCGCCGTCGTCGCCGACTTGACCGAGCGCGCAGTTCGGCGAGTTCGGCGGAAGAATCGTCGAAAAAGCGGCGAACGGAAGGCGACCGTCCCCCCAACCCTTGCCGCGCGCTTGGTCGACGACGACTCCGTCGAGGAAGGCGCCCGAACCGTCTTCGGCGGCGAGATCGAGGCAAATTTTCGGATTGAAGCCGGGACGTTCGCAAGAGTCGCGGTCGGGTCCGGCGGCGAAAACGTCGGCGCGCTCGACGGCGAGACCGTTGCGGAACGTTCGAGCGTTCGGGACGGCGACGAGCGTTTCGCTAAAGAGCGCGGTGTTCGAGGTTCCGTCGAGAACGTCGACGACGCCGGACCAAATTTTCGGCTGAATCGCGCCGCGGGAGCCGTTGCGGAATAGGCGAGAGTTGCGAGCGACGACGTCCTTGTCGGCGACGAAGCGCGCGGCCTCGGCGTAAGTTTCGGCGTTCCAAGGTTCGACTTTCGGACAATAATCGCCGTAACAGGCGACGTAACTGGCGGGAGCGCAACCGTTTAGGACGGTTTGAGAGCCGGGGTCGGCCGGGCAAGCGTAAAAATCGAAACGCTTTTCGCGCAGATCGGCGCCGGTTTCGCCGAAACGAACGCGGGCCGTTCGGTAGCGCGTCGCGACGTCGTAAGTCGTGGTTTCGCCGAGGTAAGGGAGAAGGGCGACGCGGAAGCCGTAATCGAGGTCGTTTCCGTCTTGGCCGATCGGGTGCGCGCCGTTTGTATCGTGATAAGCCTGAACGCCGAGCGCGAGGCGCTTCAGGTTGGCGGCGCATTGGTCGCGACGCGCGGCGGCCCGCGACTGCAAAACCGCCGGCGTCAGGAGGGAAAGCGTTAGGAAGGCGAGCGCGACGACGGTAAGAAGTTCGACTAAAGCGAACCCGAAACGTCGCGAAACGTTGACGTCGAGGGACATAAGCGGCTCCTGGGGGAAAGATTGAGGGAGTGGAAACGGCGGCGCGAGCGAAAACGGGCGTTTCGGCGCCGCTTTGTTAAGTATTGTAGCGCGGCGGCAAGACGGCGTCAAGAGAACGAAGAGGGGATTGGGGAAAAAAATTTTTTTTGCGGCGTTTGCGTTCGGGACGTCGCGTCGCGCAATCTTTCGGAGAAGGACGACGGGAAGAGGCGGAGAAAGGCGGAGAAAGGCGGAGAAAGAGGCGTGAAAACGGCGGGGAAACGGCGAACGACGTCGCGTCGAGAGTGAAAGTTAAGGGAGGCTAACGGACGGCGGCGAGGAACGGGTTTTGGAGCGGTTTTGATTATTTTGGGCGCAAAACGATAATCAAAAGCGGGGGGCTCGTTTTTAGGCGACTTGGCGCCCCTTTGCGCGTTTCGAGTTTGAGCGCGTCGTCGAACGGAAATCCGGCGCTTGCGTCGAAAATCGCGACGCGGGGGCTTGCGGAACGCTCCGAGACGCCGTATAATAGAGGGAAACGAGGCGAACGAACGCGTTTCGCCGCAAGTGAAAAAGCGTCGACGGTCGCGTCGACGGCGTAATTTAGGCAAACGAGGTAAAACGGTGTTTCCGGGTTTAACGATTATCGGCGAGTCGATCAACGACTCCGTTCCGTCGACGAACGCGATGTTCGAGGCGGCGGACTTCGACGGTATTAAGGAATTGGCGCGCTTCCAAGCGGAGAACGGCGCCGCGTATATCGACGCCAACGTCGGGACGCGCTCGCCGGAGTTTATGTCGAGCGTCGTGAAGGCGATCTGCGAAGCGACCGACAAACCGATTTCGGTCGACTCGCCCGATTACGCGCTGGCGGAGGCGGGGCTTCGCGCTTGCGATTCGAGTCGCGGAAAGCCGATTTTGAACTCGATTTCTCCGCTGCGAACGGAAATGTTCGATTTGTACGACGTCGCGCCCTTCCGCCCGATTCTGCTCCTGACGGAATACGTCGACGCCGACGGGAACGGCGCGCCGTCGCGAACCGCCGAAGAGACGTACTCCGCCGCCGAACTCCTCTTCGCCGAAGCGAAAAAACGCGGGATCCCGAACGACGACATTATCTTCGACCCCGGCGTCGCGCCGATCGGGAGCGACTTTGAAGGGAACCTCGCTCGAATGCTCGACGCGTTGAAAATGATTAAAGCGAACCCGGAAATGGCGGGCGTTCACGCGTCGGTCGGGTTGAGCAACTTCACCGTGATGCTTCCGCCGAAACGCAAATGCGACGGGACGCCGGTGAAGAGTCCGCTCGAAAGCGCGCTCCTGACGCTGGCGTTTCCGCTCGGGCTCGATTACGTCGTCGGCTCGGTGAAGCGCAAGTACGAGGTTTTGCCCGAGGACGCGCCGGCGATGGAATGCGTCCGCGAATGCCTCGAACTCGGCGGGTTCGAGTCGATTTCGCGAGTGCGGAAGTTTTATCGCTGACGCCGGTTTTGCCGATTTTAACGGTTCGGGCGTCGACGGCGAACGCGTTTACCATGAGCGTCGAACGGCGTAAAGTTTGACGCTCGAAACGATTTTGACGGCGATAAACGGCGTTGATTTTGGCGTTTGGACCGGTTTTAACGACGGCGATAAACGGCGTTGATTTTAGCGTTTGAGCCGGTTTTGCGGACGACAAACATCGTCGACTTTAGCGTTTGAGCCGTTTTGGCGGACGGGTAACGGCGTTGAATTTAGTGTTTAGGCCGGTTTTGACGCTTCCGGCGGGCGGTTTCGGCGAAAGTCGGGAGAAATCGCGTCGGGGGGCTTGTCAAAATTGCGCGCCGCGTCATAATAAAGGGGTTAAGATTTAACGTCTTTTTTTGCGTCCCGCTTTTCTTGCGCTTTCCGGCGAGTCGTTCCGGAAAATCGAAGGGCGAGAAGCGACGGAAAACGCGAAAAGTCGACGGTTCGCGATGAATAAAAGGGGAAACGAAAAGATTTTCCCGAACGAAACGCGCCGTCGAACGGAACGAAATTGCGGAGAAGAATAATGAACGATGTGTTGAAAGTGGCGACCCTCGGCGGCGACGGCACCGGGCCGGAAGTGGTCGGCGAAGCGGTCAAAGTCTTGAAGGAAGTCGCGAAACTTGAAGGGATCAAGCTCGAACTGACCGACTTCGACATTTGCGGCGAACGCTACCTGAAAAACGGCGGAATCATCATCACCGACGACGAAGTCGAGCAATTGCGCCAATTTAGCTCGATCCTTTTGGGCGCGGTCGGGCACGTCGACGTGAAGCCGGGTATCCTCGAAAAGGGCCTTTTGCTCCGCCTGCGTTTCGAATTCGACCAATATATTAATTTGCGTCCCGTTAAATTGCTTCCCGGCGTCGCGACCCCGCTCCGCAACAAGGGCCCGGAAGACCTCGACTTTGTCGTCGTCCGCGAAAATACGGAAGACATGTACGCCGGGATCGGCGGTTTCCTGAAGAAGGGAACGCCGGACGAAGTCGCGACGCAAACGGCGATTTACACCCGCAAAGGTTGCGAACGTTGCGTTCGCTGGGCGTTTGAATACGCTCGCCGCCGTAACAATCCGAAGGGCAAAAAGGTTACGCTCGTCGCGAAAACGAACGTTCTGACCTTTGGACACGACCTCTGGATGCGGACGTTCGAAGAAGTCGGCGCCGAATATCCGGACGTTCAAAAAGAATACCATCACGTCGACGCGTGCTGCATTTATATGGTCGACTGCCCGGAAAATTACGACGTCATCGTTACGACGAACATGTTCGGCGACATTATTACCGACTTGGCCGGGATTTTGCAAGGCGGTCTCGGCGTCGCGGCGGGCGCGAACCTCTGCCCGGACGCCGGCGGGACGAGCATGTTCGAGCCGATCGGCGGCACCGCGCCGAAGTTCACCGGTTTGAACCAAATCAACCCGATCGCGTCGATCAGCTCGGCCGCGATGTTGCTGGAACACGAAGGTTATCAAACCGCCGCCGACCGTATTATGAAGTCGGTTCAACTCGTTACCGGCACGAAGATGAAGAGCCAAGCCGCCGGTCAAATGGGTTACTCGACGACCGAAATCGGCGACCTTGTCTGCGAAAACCTCTAATTTTCGCGACGTAAACGAACGGCGCGACGCTCCTTAACGCGTCGCGCCGCCGAGTTATGCGATAGAAATATAAAGCGAGACGTCGTTTTTAACGTCTCGCTTTTTTTGTTTCTTGGTCTCGCGACGTCTTTTATTTACTTTCCCCGATAATGAAACGTCCGATTTTAAATCTCGTCAAGACAAGCGCGAGGAGAAGCGAAACGCCCGTCGAAACAACGAAATTGACGCCGATGTGTATTGGGATGGGTAAATAACCGTTAAACGCAAGGATTGTGTAGTAGATCGTCTGTTGATGAAACAGATAGATTGTCATACTATGACGCGAGAAAAGTTTAAAAAACGCGCTTTCTTTTCCCGGAATCCAAGGCGCGGCTTTTTGTAACGTAATAAATACCGCCGCCGGAACGACGACGTTGCAAGCTGTGGTAAGGAGGAGTTTTAAACATTTCATATAGACGCTGAGATTTTCGAGACTCGTTATATAACGCAACGTTCCTAAAAGAAATAGGCAGGCGACAAGTAGCGTAAAAATCCAACGTTTACGTTGGATTGTAATTTTTAATTGGCGCAATTTGAAACCTGTGCCAAATATGACGGCGTAAGTGAAAAAAGTAGATATTCGGAAAATCGACGGCGCAAAAGGCGTAATAAATGTAGAGGCAAGTAAGATTCCAAAGCCAAGGCTAGTATGACGAGTGAAAAACGAGGAAAAAAAGTAAAAAAAGATAAAACAATGGAAAAGTACTAAGAGAAACCATAATTGGCTTGGCGTTTTCATTAATAAAAATTGATCGACAATTTGGCTTTGGAAGCCTGGTATAATAAGTAAAGTAACAGGAACAACCCAAAGGAAAGAGACGGCGATCAACGGTACGATTAAGCGGCGCGTTTTATTGAGAAGGAAAGGGGAAAAACGAGCGTATTTACCTTTTTCAAATTTGAGGTAATAAAAAAGATAACCGGAGATTAAAGCGAACGTTTGAGTGTGAAAGCAAGATAAAACATAGGTTAGAAGAGGAATGAACGAAGACTCGCGTTTCGGAGTAGTCAATTTGCTTAACCAATTACAGTCGCCCCAGAATAAGGACGAATGAAAAAAAACGATAGTGAGCATCAACAGTGTTTTGATAACCGTGCAGTTGCTAAGTTCGGTCTGGCTGTGCGTCTGGTTGTCTGGCATAAAGTTGTCCTAAATTTTATAAGGTGCGTGTGCGTGGGGGG
>JAZNJF010000036.1:0-1558 GCA_045577885.1 Thermoguttaceae bacterium
CCTCCGCTCGCGAAAAATTAGTCGAACTTTCGAAAAATCCGACGATTTATCGCCGCCTCCCGATGGCCGGCGGTTACTGCAATCCGGAACTTTTCGACTTTTTCCTCACCCATCCGCACGCGGTCGTCGGTCTTTGGCGGCAAATGGGTTACGACGACGTCGCGATGGCGCAAGTCGGACCGAATCTCTATTCGATTCGCGAAAAGACCGGCACGGTCGGGCGCGCGCAAATCCTTTATCAAGACGACGAATTGACCCTTGTTTACTGCAACGGAAAATACCAAGGGCCGATCGTTCCGCGTTCTCTCGACGGCGAAATGTTCCTCGTCCTGCAAACGCGTTACACGGAAGACCCGACGGGGCGCCCGATCGTCGTTTGCCGTTTGGACGCGTTCGTCGACTTAAAAAATCCCGGCGCCGACGTCCTCGCGCGAGCCTTCAGCGGCGCGCTCGGCAAACTTGCCGACTCTAATTTCGAGCAAACGCTCGCGTTCATCGACAACGTGTCGCAAACTGCGGAAGCGGAGCCGGCCGCCTTGTCCGGCTCGATCGCCGGTCTTTCGGAACTGTCCCCGGAAGCCAAACGACTTTTCGCCGCCAAAACCTCCGAAGTCGCTCGCCAAGCGCAACTTAGAGTGCGCGGCGTTTACGTCGATTATCGACTTTTGCCGAAATTAAACGCCCCGACGCCGACGGTCGCTCGCGTTTTGTCTCGCGAACGCGCAGGCGTTCCGGACGCCGCGCTCGCCGCGCGTTCGCGTTCCGCGACGCCCGCCCCGGTCGCCGGTTTTAACGCGAACGCGACGCCCGCCCCGGTCGCCGGATTTAACGCGAACGCGACGTCGGGCCGCGCCGATTCGTCGAGCGCGCGCTCAACGTTAAGTCAAACGCCGTCGTCGTTTAGCGATTTCGGGCAACCGTCGCTCGCGCGGAACTCGTTCGCGCTTTCCAACGACGCGGAAAGCGATTACGACTTCGAAGCGGAACTCGATTGGGAAGACGAGGAGCCGCTGAAAGTCGGCGGCGCCCGCGTCGCGCCCCAACCGGTTTCCGCGCCGACGCTCGCTCCGGAAACCTCGGTCGCCAAAGCGACGGCGCGCCCGTCGACGCGTTTTTCCGACGCGCTCGACCTTGTTGACGCGCCCGCAAACGTCGACGTCGAAAGCGATTACGCGGAGCCGATTTTAACCGACGACGTCGCGATTCTCGCAACCGACGACGAATCGACGCAAGACGCCGCGGCGCCGCTTCTTCTCGACTTTGAAAGCGCGCTTCTTGAAGAAGCGAATCAAACGAACGCCGACGACGCTCCAAGCGCCGCGCCGACGCTCGCCAAACCCGCGCCGTTGGCCGCTTTACCGACGCCGAGCGCCGCCGACGCGGTCGCCCTTCCGAGTTTGCCCGCCGCTTCCAACGCCGCCGCGAACGCAGAAACAAGCGCCGCCGAGTCCTCCCTTCCGGTTCTCGTCTTTGACGACGCGACGGAATCCGCGCCTTCGACCGTTTCCAGCGCAAGTCGGATCGTAGCCATGTCGTTCTGTGAGCCAAGGAGTTGGCA
>JAZNJF010000037.1:0-3550 GCA_045577885.1 Thermoguttaceae bacterium
AACGCGGCGTTGCAGCTTCCCCTTCCGGAACTTCTCGACGGCGCCGACTTAGCGTTGGCGAGCAAGACGTTTTCGCTCGAAACGCTGAAAAACGCGCAAACCGGCGAACCGCTCCAAGAAGGCTTCCCGACGCCGTCCGAAGTCGTTTACCTCCGCTTCCCCGAACCGGTCGACCAAGCGGCGCTCGACGCGAAAATTTTCAAAAACGCCGACCCGAACGCCGTTAAAACCCAAAAAATCGGCGCGGTCGACGTTCGCGTCTTGGAAAACGCCCTTCCGGTTCCGCTCGACCAAACCGGCCAAATGTTCGGTCGCGTCGACCAAATGCTCGCCGGTCTCGCCTTCCCGACGCCGAACTCCGTCGTTTTCTTCTCCGGTTCGCCGACCGCGCTCGACGCTTATTTTAGCGGCAAATCGGGCGACGAACGGGGCGTCGCGGCGCAACGCGTCGGACGGCTTCCGCTCGACAAACTCGACGCGGCCTTCCTTTACGACTTCGACTTCGACGTCGCGACGACCGCGCTCGTTCAGCCGCCGGTTCCGTTGACTCCGGCGCTTCTCGACGCGATGCAGCCGAACGTCTCCGGTTTCCATTTCGTCGTCGACGCGAACTCCGCCGACGGCGCGATTTTGACGCTCGTCGTCGACGCGAAGTCGTCCGAAGGCGCCGACGCGTTGCGCAAAGCGATCGGCGGCGCGCTGATGGAAGCGGTCGACGGGCTTGGCTCCGCTCTTCCGCAAGGCGAGCAAGCCGCCGCGGCGACCGAAGCGATCGAAACGTTCGAGAAATTGCGAACGATTCTCAAATCGGCGAACCTCGCGACCGAAGGAACGCGGGTCGTCGGAACGTTGAAAAACTCGCCGGAAACGCTCGCGTTTTTCGTCGACGCTTGCGAGAATATGAACTCGTTCCGCCGTCGTTCGGAGATTTACGCGAAATACGGCGGCGCGCAAGACGCTTTAACCGCGTTCGGGCAAGCGTTCAACGCCTACTTGATGAAGAACAAAAAGTTCCCGGCGCCGATTCGCGCCGCCGACGGAACGCCGCTTTTGAGCTGGCGCGTCGCGCTTCTCCCGGTTTTGGGCGACGAAGGTCAAAAGTTGTACGAGGAATTTAAACTCGACGAGCCTTGGAACAGCGAACACAACCTGAAACTGTTGGAAAAAATGCCGTCGATTTTCGCCGCGCCGTTTGGCGACGTTCCGAAAACGTCGACGCCGTTCCTCGTCTTCACCGGCCAAAACGCGCCGTTCGGACGAGTCGAGCCGTTGACGCTCGACGACCTCGATCCGGAAAAACCGATTTTGTCGGTCGTTTTAGCCGCCGAAGCGAACGCGGTCGAATGGACGCGTCCGGAAGAATTCGTCTTCAACCCGGCGAAACCGAGCGACTCGGTTGGCGAATTCATTTGCGCCGTTACCCTCGACGGCAAGCTGGTTCAAGCCGAATGCGACGATTCGGAAGAAGTTTCGAAGAAACTCGCCGCGCGCATTTACGGAACCGTCTCGACGACCGACGCCGCTCCGGTCGAAGAAACCGCTCCGGTCGAACAAACCGCTCCGGTCGAACAAGCCGCCCCGGTCGAAGAAGCCGCTCCGGCTGAAGAAACCGCTCCGGTCGAAGAAACCGCTCCGGCTGAAGAAACCGCTCCGGCTGAAGAAACCGCCCCGGCTGAAGAAACCGCCCCGGCTGAAGAAACCGCTCCGGTCGAAGAAGCCGCTCCGGCTGAAGAAACCGCTCCGGTCGAAGAAGCCGCCCCGGCTGAAGAAACCGCTCCGGCTGAAGAAACCGCCCCGACCCCGGCGGAATAATCGCCCCCTTATTTTCGGCGCGACGTTTTAACCGGCGTCGCGTCGTTTTTCATTCGCCGCCCGTAAAACGGCTTTAACCCGTTCAATTTCAATATTTACGCCGACGCGATGACGCCGAACCGCCTTAAAATTCTTCTCGTTATTCCGACGCTCGACCGTTGCGGCGCCGAAAAGCAGTTGACGCTTCTCGCGGTCAACCTTCCCAAAGAGCGTTTCGACGTTCGCGTCGTCGCGCTGACTCGCGGCGGCCCTTATGAAGCGACGCTCCGCGAAGCCGGCGTTCCGGTCGACGTTGTCGGCAAAACCGCCAAATTTTCGCCGCGCGCTTATTGGCGGCTGAAGAAAATTATTCGCGACTTCCGCCCCGACGTCGTTCACACTTGGCTCTTCGCCGCGAACGCTTACGGACGGCGCGCCGCGTTTTCGCTCGGCGTTCCGGCGGTCGTTTGCGGCGAGCGTTGCCTCGACCCTTGGAAGGCGCGTTGGCAAGGTTGGGTCGACCGTCGCCTCGAACCGAAAACGGACGCGTTCGCGGTCAACAGCGCCGGAATCGTCGACTTTTACGTCGAGCGCGGAATCCCCGCCGAGAAGTTCGTCGTCATTCCGAACGCCGTCGAGCCGCCGCCCTTCCCGCGTTCCGCCGACCCCGCGACCGCCGACGCCGCGAAGATCGCGCTCTTAAAAGAGTTAAAACTTCCCTTCGAGCCGGGCCGTCTTCCGTTGTTGATCGGGTTGGTCGCGCGACTTTGGCCGCAAAAACGCGTCAAAGAGGCGCTTTGGGCCGCCGACCAGTTGAAATTCGCCCAACTCGATTTTTACCTCCTCGTTATCGGCGACGGTCCGGAGCGCGAGTCGCTTCTCCGTTACCGCGACGACCTGCGCGTCGCCGACCGCGTCCGTTTCCTCGGCGAGCGCGACGACGTTTCGCGCCTTATGCCCAGTTTTGACGTCCTTTGGAATTGCAGCGCTTACGAAGGCCAGTCGAACGCGATTTTGGAAGCGCAGTCGCTCGGCGTTCCGGTCGTCGCGTCGGACGTTCCGGGCAACCGCGACCTCGTCGTCCCCGGCGAAACCGGCGTCCTCGTTCCGGAGTTCGACGGCGACCGAATCCGCCGCCGCACCGCGCTGACTCGCGAAACGTTCCGCCTGTTGAAAGACGAGAACGCTTCGCAACGTCGAGCGCTCGCCGCCGCCGCGAAGGCCCGCGTCGAACGCGAATTTTCGCTCGACGCGTTAATCGCCCGACACGTCGAGCTTTACGAACGATTGGTCGCCGAAAAAAAGCGCCGTTGACCGCCCGTTATTCCCGTTAGAACAATCAAACGCCGCGCTCGTCGTCTCCGAGACGTCCGAAGCGCGGTCGTTTGCCGTTTAAACCCGTTTGCGCGCCGGAGCCTCTTTTACGTCGTCCCCGACGTCGCGTTTGTTTCCGGAGCGCCGCGCCCTTAGTTCGACGCGACGCCGCTTAACCCCAACGATTAGGAGCTTTACCCCAATGAAACGCGTCGCGTTTTCTTTCCTCGCTCTCGCCCTTCTCTCGACCTGCGCCTTTTTCTCGTCGTCCCTCGCCGTCGCGAGCGACGCGGGCCCCGGCGTTTCCCCCGAAGAGGCGCTCCGCCTTCTCGTTCAAGGCAACGAACGTTTCGCCGCGAACAAAACCGCGCACCCGCACTCGAATTTTGACCGCCTCGCCGACACCGCGGAACACGGCCAACACTCGTTCGCGACGGTGCTCGGT
>JAZNJF010000038.1:0-3123 GCA_045577885.1 Thermoguttaceae bacterium
CGGCTCAAGCGGCCGAATTCGTCGAAAAGACCGGCGTCGACTCCCTCGCGGTCGCCATCGGCACCTCGCACGGCGCCTTCAAATTCTCGGGCAACCAAGGTCTCCACTTCGACGTTTTGGAAAAAATCCAAGCGGCGGTCAACGAAGTCAAACCGAACTTCCCGCTCGTCATGCACGGTTCCTCCTCGGTTCCGGCCGAATGGGTCGCTCGCATCAACAACGCCGGCGGCGCGATGAAAAACGCCAGCGGCGTCGACGAAAAACAATACTTCCCGGCCGCGAAACTCGGCGTTACGAAGATCAACATCGACACCGACGGTCGTCTCGTTTGGTGCGCGATTCACCGCGAATTCTTCCGCGACCAACCGGAAAAATTCGACCTCCGCGACCCGGGCAAGCTCTTCATGCCGGCCTACGCCGAATACATCATTCACAAAAACGAAATGCTCGGCAGCGCCGGTCATTTGGAAGAAGTCCGCAAGCTCATCGAAGCCGCGAAGTGAGTTTCGCTCGTCGATAACTTGACGTTTTAAAAAACGCGTCGGCGTTCCGAACGGTTCGTCGACGCGTTTTTTGTCCCCGCGCGTTCTCCCGCCCCTTTTCCCGCTCTTTGCCCAAGCGTCGTATTCGCTAAAATCTCGCCGTTCTTCCTTCCCTTCGCGCTTTCCGTCGACGGCGTTGTTTGCGAAAGTTTCGCGACCGTCAAACTCGCGCCGACCGTCGCGACCGTTTTTCCGGAACCGCGACTTACGTCAAGCGTCTAAAAAACCGATAAGACGATAACTTCGCGTCCCGCCGACGCCGCTTCAAGGAACCCAAAGATGAAACGAACGCCGAACAACCGCCCGTCCCGCCCCGCGCCTCCCGTCCGACTCGGCGTTTTCTTGCTCGGAAGCGCGTTCGTTCTCTCGACGCCCTCCGAAACGTCGGCTCAAACCCCGAATCTAACGCAATCGGGCGGCGTCGCGATCCTTCGCGGCGGAGCGATTCGCGGCGTCGTTTCGAATCCGGAAGCGGGCGCGTCGGAGCCGATTCACATCGAACCGACGCTCGGCGGAAAAATCTCGATCGACGCGTCGCTCGTTCGCGAAACTTCCGCGCTTCGACCGGAGCAAATCTCCTACCGCAACTCCGCGCCGCTCCAAAAAGACGACGTCGCCTCCCACCTCAAAATCGCTCGTTGGGCGCGCAACGCCAAACTCGACGCGCAGGCCGACGCGCATTTTCAACGCGTTATCGAACTCGACCCGGAAAACGAAGAAGCGCGCAAAGCGTTAAAACACGAGAAGTTAAACGGCGTTTGGGTTTCGCGCCAAGAGCGGATGGAGCGCAACGGCTTGGTTCGCGTCGGCGGCGTCAACCTTTCGCGCCAAGAAGCGGAACTCGTCAAGAAAGCGCAAGAAGCCAAGGAAGAGGCGCGTTATTGGCGCAAAGAGATCAAGTTTCTTTACAACGCGTCGCTCAACGGCGACGTTCGGGCTCGCGACGCGCTCCGCCGAGTGCGCAACCCTCGCGCTCTCGCGCCTTTAGGCGACGCGTTGAAAAAAGAAAACGACCCGGAAGGGCGCGTTCTTCTCGTTCAAGCGATCGGCTCGATCGGAACGCCGACCGCGCTTTCGGAGCTGGGCCGCGTCGCGCTCCAAGACGACGATCTCGACGTCCGAACCGCCGCGCTCGAAGGAATTTACCGCAAAAAAACCGCGCTCCCGGAAGCGGTCGAGTTTTTCCGCAAAACGCTCCGCACCTCGGACGACGTCGCGACGATCAACCGCGCCGCTTACGCGCTCGGCTACTTCGAAGCGGAACGGGCGATTCCCGACCTCGTCAACGCGCTAACGACGTCGCACAAACGCCAAATCACCGTCGGTTCCGATCAAACGCAAGCCTCGTTCAACAGCTCGACCGGCCAACTGCAAAGCTGGTCTCCCGGCGGCGGAACGAAAATCAAGACGATAACGGAACTTAGCCGCAACGAAGAAGTTCACGCGGCGCTCGTTCGCATCGTCGGCGCCCGTTATCCGACGCCGGTCGATTACGGCTTCGACGTCGACGCTTGGATCGTTTGGCGGCGGAGCGTCGACCAACTCGGCGCCTTTTACCCGCGACGCGATCATTAAAGTCGAACGGCGGCGACGTCGCAAGCCGCGCCCCTCGAACGTCCTTTTCTCCAACGCCTATTTGAAATCCGATTCGCAAACAAAAAATCAAAAACAGGCGGCTCCGGCGCAATATAAGCAAAACTTATACCGCGCGCCGACCGCCCGTTTTTTTCGTTCGCAATACGGCAAACCGTTACTTCGCCGCGTCTTGCGACTCGCTAAAAACTTTCTCGACGAAATCGAACGCGAGCTTTTTCCGCGTTTCCATCGGGAAAATCGCCGCCGTATGTCCGACGTTATTGTCGAGCCAAAGTTCCGTTTCAACGCCCGCTCGTTTCAACGCTTCGTAAAACGCGCCGTCCGGCAAATTTCGCCCCGACGCCGGCGCCGATAAAAACAGCAAAACCGTTAAAATCTCGCGCCGTCGTCCCCAAAACTCGACGGCGATCTTCGTCCTTATTAATCAATAGAACCTCAAATCGACTCGCCCGCCGATTCCGCGCCGTCCAAATTTTCCGCTTGCGCCGTTTTTTCCGTTTCCGGTTTCCTTTCCGCTTGCGTCGACTCTTCCGCGTTCGCCGTCCAAGCGTCGACGATTTTGCGCAACTCGTCGCCGGTCATCGTCTCCTTTTCGAGAAGCCGAGTCGCGACCTCGACAAGCAAATCTTTCCGCTCGACGAGAATTTGGCGCGCTTTTTCGGCGGCGGAGTCGACGAGCGCCTTCACCTCCCGGTCGATTTCCCAAGCGGTTCGCTCGCCGTATTCGCGCCCCGCGAACCCGCCCGAGTCGAGAAACGAGTCGTTCGCCGTTCGAAACGCGACGCGACCGAGCCGACTCATCCCGTAAACGGTCGTCATCCGCCGCGCGATTTCGGTCGCTCGTTCCAAATCGTTTTGCGCTCCGGTCGACACGTCGCCGAAAATCAGCTCTTCCGCGATCGTTCCGGCAAGAAGCGTCTGCATTTGGGCAAGCAACTCGGTTCGCGTCGTTAAATAGCGTTCGTCGTCCGGACGTTGCCAAGTG
>JAZNJF010000039.1:0-12382 GCA_045577885.1 Thermoguttaceae bacterium
TTGGAGGACGACGGCGTTAAAACCGAGCTTTTTGAGGAACGCGAACGGTTCGTTTTGACTTTCGACGGCGCGAAGCGCGTAAACGCGGCGTCCGTTTTCCGTTTCGAGGCGGCCTCCGCTCCCGAAACGAGCGTTCGCGACGAGACGTTCGCCGGGACGGACGAAGTCTTCGGTCGCGGCGGCGAACGGATCGGCGAGGGTTCCGCTCCCGGCGACGAGTTCGTCGGTCGGCGTTTCGACCGGCGGTTCGGCGTCGTCGGTCGGGACGTCGGCGTAATCGGCGGAGGCGACGCGAACGGCGTTCGTCGGAGCGGAACCGGCGAACGCGACCTGACCGACCGCGTCGTTCGAACGGGACGCGGCGGCGAGAAGCGCGTTGGAGGGGGGCGTCGCGAACGGTTCCGGCGACAAGGACGGGAGAACCGCCAACGCTTGCTCGTAAGACGCTTTAGGGCGAGTCGAGCGAGGAACGGCGGGGGCGGGCGACGGCGACGGCGGAGGGGGCGCGACGGCGTCGCGAGCGAACGCGAGCGGAACGCGTTCGTTTTCCTCGGCTTTTTTACGGTCGATCGCGAACGGCTCTTCGCCGTAAACGCTCGAGTCGTTCGCGTCGTCGGCGCGCCAAAAGATCGGCGTGTCGGTCAACTTGAGGCGGCAGCTCAAAAGGTTGGTCGGATTAAAACGGGCGCCGCGTTCCGAAACGCGCAGGGCGTCGCGGTTCGACGGGATATGTTCGACGATTTCCAAGTCGTCGATCCAAAGATTGTAAACGCCGCGTCGCGCTTCGGTTATTAAAACGAGTTGACGGACGTAAGCGCCTTCGGGGTCGACCGGAATCCGGTGTTCGCCGCGCAGGGCTCGCGTCGTTTCGTCGAGGAGACCTTGGAAGTCTCGCGGGAAAGCGAGCCGTTCCCATTCGCCGGTTTTCGAGTACGTCGAGCCGGGCAGGAGCGCGGTCAGCGGCGTCTTCGTATCGGGGCGAAGCGTTTTCGGGAAGACGACGAGCGCGGCGAGCGAGACGCCCGGACGGTCGGCGCGAACGCGAACGGACGGCGCCGTTTCGTCGTAAAACCCCGGATAGTCGCAGTAATGACCGAAAACGACGACGCCCGGTTTTTTCGCTTCGTAACGGAGGCGCTCGGAGCGTTTGCCGGAGAAGGCGAAATCGTCGACGCGGCGATGTTCGAGGATTTCGACTTCGCCCTCTTGGTAAAGGTAGCGCCAACTGACGCCGGGCGTTTCGAACGTTTCGACCCAAGACGGCTCCGGCGGCGTCGGCTCCAAACCGGACGCGTCGAACGTCGGACGGTCAAGAATCGGCGGGGCGGCGCCGAGTTCCGTCGAGAGCGCGAGGAGCGCCGAAAGGGTCGACGCGAGAACGAGCGCGACCGTCGGGCCGAGTCGAAACGAACGGGTCAAAGCGAAAACTCCGAAACGCGAAAAAGGGAAAGCGGGCGGAAAAAACGGCGCGAGGGAAAAGGAACGCGCCGCGGAAAACCGCTCGACGATACCGAATTTTCGCGCGGCGGTCAAGAGCGGTTTCGGAGGGCGCGTCGAATCGGAGCGTTAAAAGCGCGGTTTGGGAAGAACGGTCGAGAAAAGAAAAAACGGAGAAGCCGAATCGTCGACTTCTCCGTTTTTCGTTAAGAGGCGTTAAGCTCGACCCCGACGTTTAGCGCGTCGGGGCGGGAGCCGTTTGCGATTAGTCGCGGCCCGGGTTGGCGCCGGTGGCGAATTCTTCTTCCTCTTCTTGGATGATGATGCGCGGCGTAACCGTCATCAACATGCTGGTCGTTTCGCGACCGATGGCGCTGTTCGAGAAGAGGCGTTTGAGGTAAGGAATCTTGCTCAAAATCGGGACGCCGCCTTCGTTGCGACCTTCGCTCAAACGTTTGATACCGCCGAGGAGGGCCGTGCCGCCGTCCGGAACGTTGACCGTCGTGTAGACGGAGAAGCTGGACGTAACCGGTTCTTGAATCGTCGTGCCGGCGCTGACGACTTCGGCGCCGTTCGTCGTTTCGCGTTCGTCGGTGATGCTGTCGAGGATGCTGCTTCCTTTGTTCGCGGTCGTGCTGTTCGTCGAAACGGAGTCGGTGCCTTCGAACTTAAACGTGCGGTCGTTGTCCGTGATCTTGCAGAAGAACGGGACGACGGTCATGCGGACGTATTTGCGGTCCGGCGAGGCGGTCGCTTGAACGGTCATGAACTGACCTTCGTTGATGACCGTGATGACCGGTTGTTGCGCGACGGCGAATTCGCCGACGACCGGGATAACCGTGCTGACGTACGGGACGCTGGTGAAGTCGCTGACGCTCGCGGTTTGACCGTTGAACATCGTAACTTTCGGCGCTTGCAAAACGTTCGTGCGGGTGTCGGATTCCGCCGCGCTGACGAAGAAGTACGATTCGATGTCGCTCAAAATCGCAAAACCCATTTGCGCGCCGACCGACGGGTCGTAGTTGCCGAACTGCGGGACGGCCAAGCCGTAGCTGTTCTGCGTGAAGTTGATGTTCAAGTTTTCGGTGAACGTGTTGTTCCCGGAAGCGCCCGCGTCGTAAATACCGTAGACGCCGCGTTGCGTCGGGACGAATTGATCGTCGTCGAGTTCGCTCGTTTTCGCGTCCGATTGGAACGACAGGTTCATGTTGACCCCGATGCGTTCGAAGTACTCGTCGCTGATCGTGATGAAGCGAACTTCAACCGCGACTTGCAGGTCGTTCAGCGAGCGGAGTTTTTCGAGGAGTTCGTGGATCTCTTCGTGGTTTTCTTCCGTTTGACGAATCGCCAAGGTGTTGTTCAGCGAGAAGAATTGGGGGTCGCCGACCATTTCCCAAGTTTCTTCGTCGCCGACGACCGCCGTGATGAGGTCGATCAGCTCGGACGGGTCGTTCATGCCGCCCCCGCCGCCCGCGGTGAGCGGAACGTTTCCGCCGCTCGATTGAATTTGCGCGGCGATGTTCGGCGAAAGGAGCGTCGAGTTCGAACCGAAAACGTTTTGGTTCAAGCCCGGGATCGTGTTCGCGGCGGACGCGTTCAAACCGCGGTTGGCGACTTGTTGGAACGCGCGTTGTTGGCTCGCTTCTTGCGACATCGGAGCGACGACGTTGCCGAAGTTCGGAACGCCGATAACCAAGTCGGCGACCGGGTAGTATTGCAAGGTCGTTTTGCCGGAGCGCTTGTTCTTGCCGGTGATCGTGAGGACTTCGTCTTCGACGATGTACGACAAGCCGAGCGGCGTCAGCGCGTGTTTCAGGTAGTTCTTCAACTTAATGTTCGCAAGGTTCGTCGGAATCGCCATGTCGGACGTAACCCCGGCTTCCGCGAGCGCGGCTTCGTCGACCATCACGTTGATTTCCGCGTTTTTGCGGATGAAGTCGACGACGAGGTCGAGCGGCGTCGGTTGGTCGAACGGCAGCGTGATCGGCGTTTCGAGCTTGCGAAGGATTTCGAGGTCGGCTTCGGAGCGGGTCGAACCGGCGGTCAGCGATTTGCGATTCTTCGCGACGTTCCAACGTTCGGCGTTGAAAACGAGCGGGGTCGCGTCGTTGACTTCGACGACCGCCGCCGTTTCGACGTCGTTCATTCCTTGGAGGAACGAGTCGGAGCGCGCTTCGCGAAGGTTGTCGTTGAACGCGATTTGCTTCGACCGTTTCGCTTGGTTCAGCATTTGAACCGCGATCGCGTCGCCGCCGGTGTAATCGGAGCATTTTTCCGCCAAGACGATCGCTTCGTCGTAACGGCCTTCTTCGAGGAGGTCGTTGAACTTTTCGACGTCGTCGGCCAAACGCGCTTGACGTTCGAGTTCGGCGGCGCGTTTTTGCGCGACGAACGCGTCGACGTTCGCGTTTTGTTGTTGGATCGCGATGCGGGAACCGTTCGCGGCGAGGAACGCTTCGGCGTCGGCGATCGCGACGTCGAGAGCGTGCGTGAAGTGCGCTTTATTCGCGGCGTCGAGGTTCGACGCTTCGAGTTCGGCGCGGAGTTGTTTCAGGTCGGCGACCGCTTCTTTCGGGGCGGTTTCGCGAACTTGGTTTTGCTTCGCGACGAACGCGGCGATTTCGTTTTGCAGCGCTTCCGGCGATTGCGTCAGGTCGATTCCGGTGGCGGTCGCGACGACTTCCGGAGTCGCGGCCGGGGCCGAGAGGCGAGCGATTTCGGCGTTGATGTTGCGAACCGTCGCGGCGTCGAGTTCCGCCGTGTAGCGGAGCGCGTCGCGGTAGTTGGTCAACGCGGTTTCTTTATCGCCTTGCGCGAGAGCGGTTTCCGCTTCTTGGACGTAAAGGTAGCCGGCGCTTTCGCCCGTCGAGACGCCCGGGACCGTCGCTTGGACTTGGCGAATCGACGATTGCGAACGAGCCGCCGCGACGTCGCGGAGGAATTGCGCCGGGGAGTCGCCGCCCGCGAACGCGCTTTCCGGAATCCCTTGCGCTTGGAGCGCGCGAACCGCTTGCTCGGCGCGTTCCGTTTGACCGTTCGCGGCCAAAACGCGCGCTTGGCGGAGCGTTTCTTGAGCCGACGCGACTTGACGCTTCGTCGCTTCCGAAAGACCGGTCAACGGCGCTTGCGAAGCGGTCGGAGCGGCGAGCGCGAGGCGGTCGTCGGCGACGCGGCGTTGCACCGAGGCGACGTCCATCTTGCGTTCGATCGTCGCGGCGTCGAAAACGACGTCGAGCTTGCGAGCTTCGGCGACGAGGCTTTCCGCGGCGTCCAAATCTTGGCAGCGACGGAGACCTTCCGCTTGTTCGAGGTAGCTCTTCGCCAATTCGCGTTTGACGGCTTCGGTCATCCCTTGAGCGCGAGCCGCCGCTTCGGCGCGTTTGTATTGTTCGACGAGCGGAAGAACGTATTCCGGACGGTCGCTGGCCGCGCCGTATTGAGCGTTCAACGCTTGCGCTTCTTTAGCGTAACGTTCCGCCGAGACGACGTCGCGACTCATCAACGAACGGCGAGCTTTTAAAAGGAGTTCTTGACTCCGAACAAGCGCCGGATAGGACGGGGCGTTCGAGTTAACGCCGAGGACGGCCGAAGCCGCCGGGGTTTGAGCGAGAGCGTCCGTTCCAAAGGTCGTCGCTCCGCCGAGCGAAAACGCCGCCGAGCCGAAGCCCAACGCGATCGCCAACAAACCAGTCTGAATCTTTTTGGTTGGTTCCAACACGATACTCCTTTCGAGACTCGCTGTTATACGCTTAGTGTTACGAGTGGCACCATTAGTCATCCCTGACCTCCCAGATTCTCCGGAAGAAAATTAATCAGTGAAAAAATCGTCTTTTCGTCGGCGACGAAGAACGAAGGGGAAAACGCGGCGAGCGATCCGTCGCTCGAAAAGGCGTTTTCGTTCGTTCGACTCGTCTGACGCCGATGGGTTGGCGACTCGGCTCCATCGAAAAACAAAAACTTTGGTCGTTTCTTCCGAGCCGCGTCGTTTCGGCGTCGTTCCGTTGCGACGGCGGGCGGCTCGTCGAGTCGGACGGAGCGTCGGAGGGACGCGGCGAACGACTCGCGCAAACCCGAATAAACGGCGTAACCGCGTAAACGGGTAAAAACGGGTTTTCTCCTATAACCTATAATCGTACCGCAAACGGTTCTTCATTAGGGAAAAAACCTCCGCGCGAACAGGTTTTTGGAAAATTTTTCCCAACTATATTCGCGTCGGCAATAGCGTAATCGGCATAAACGGCGCTCGCGATGAGTAAAATCGGCAAAATCGACTCGATTTTTCGGAAGAAACGTTCGAATCGTCGAAACCGCCGATTTCGGAGCGACCGTCGCGACGCTTGGAACCGTCGAACGCGTTGCAACCGCCGTCGCCGTCGCGACCGTTTCGCCGCTCGGAACCGCTTTCGCCGCCGCGACCGTTTCGACGCTTTGAACCGCTTTCTCCGTCGCGACCGTTTTAACGTTGGGAACCGCTTCCGCCGTCGCGACTGTTTCGGACGTTGGAACCGCCGTAAGAATAACGAAAGCGGCGCTCGGCGTCAACGCGAGAACCGGAGCGGAAAGCGGCGGCGCGTCGGAACGAAATCGGCGCGAAAAACGCTCCTATAGTATTAATGACAAAAACGCAAAAAAAACGCGGTCGCGCCGCTTGGGCGAAACCGCGTTCGGGGAGAAGGGGGAAGAGGAAAAACGACGCGCCTTAAAGCCCGAACGTTTCGAACGTCGGGATCGTTTCCGACGGCGCGAGCGTTTCGGACGGCTCGAGCGTCGATGGAGCGGAGTTGGCGGCGCGGCGCGCTTTATTGGGGGATATGGTTGTTTGTTGTTGCAGTATTTTGTTTTAGTTTGATTTTAGCGCGATAATTTGAACGCAAAAAACAAAAAAATCGATAAACGCCGACTTTGTTTAACTTAAAATTCTCTATTTTTGGACGCGCAAGGATTTTATTTTTGTTTTTTTGATTATAATGACGGATAGCAAACGGGCGCGACGCAAACGACGCGCTCTAAAATTTCGAACGACGGCGCGAACAAAATCGCGCAAGAGAGAAACGAGGAAATACAATGAAAAGAAACACGATGGCGAAACTCGCGAGCGTCTTAGCGCTGGCGTGTATGTGGTGCGCGTCGGCCGCCCAAGCAGAGGATCTTCAGATGGACGCTATCGCGATGGTGAACGCATAAGTACGAGGTTGGATCAAGTGTTGAGCGACGACTACAACGACAATCCCGCCGAGGCAGTGAAAAAATTAGACGAATTATTCCAAAACCCCACGACGCTGGCTTATCTGAGAAAGTCGGAGAAGGCGAATGAGCTCACGCTCTGGTTTGTAGCGCTATGTAGAACCAACTTCCGTTTGAAGGCTACGTTGAAATTGTACGACGGCGCGGAAGGGGCGGAATTAGACCCGCAGGCTTGGACGAAAATATATTTAATGTTTTTGGACAGGGCTGAATCGGCGTTTGAGCGCGGCGACGTTGAATCGGCGCTTGCTACCATTGAAGATTTATGCGCGATGTCCGACGTGGCAAAACTAGCGCTTGGCGATACGAAGAATAAAATCTTAGAACGTATGGTAGAGATTTGGGCTAAAGCAAAACTTCGATCGGCGGAACGGACTCAACAAGCTATGGCGCGGAGAAACGAACGGGCCCAGTTTCCGCAACAGACGCAAAACGCCGCGAACGTCGACGGAAATAGCGGGGGATATACGCAAGAGCAGTCGCGAATTATGCAACAAGAGGCCGAGCGAGCAAGAATGCAGCTTATGATTCAGGAGAACAATCGGATGATGAGCGATATAATGAGAGATATGCGGATGGATAGGCTTCGTTCGAAGCAATACGAATTGGAGGCTAAACGTAGGGAGGATGCGATTCGGAGAGAGCAACACAGAATCGATATGGATAAAGCGCGGAGAACAGCCGAGAGTTTTCGGGGAATGTTCGGAGATTAGACGAGAGCGCGCGGCGATGTTCTAACGCGAAAACGTCGTCGCGCGGTTGGCCGGTTCGCCGCTTTTGCGCCGGATTCGTTCGTCGATTTTTGGGCGCGAGGTTGGGGCGAGCGCGTTCGGTCCGCCGTTCGACGGAGCGTTCGGGCGGCGTCGGGCGGCTTGAATTTTGGGGATTGCCCCCGTCTTGAAATTTCGTTGAGGGCGGCGCGACTTATTGCGTCGTCCTTTTCTTTTTTCCGCGTTGCCGCGACCGAGGCGAGCGTTTCGACGCTTTCGCCGTCGCGACCGCTTTAACGCTGGGAACCGCTTCCGTCGTCGCGACTGTTTCGGCGTTGGAACCGTCGTAAGAATAACGAAAGCGGCGCTCGGCGTCAACGCGAGAACCGAGCGGAAAGCGGCGGCGCGTCAGAACGAAATCGGCGCGAAGAACGCTCTCTATAGTAATAACGGCGGGACTTCGCGTTTCGTCGTTGCGCGCGGTTCCGGACGGCGGCGCGGAGGTTGTTTTGACGTCGAGTTGAGAGCGGCGGCGCGGCGGCGAAAAAATTTTTTGCGTCGGCCCTTGGCGTCTCGGATTTTTTTGTTATAATGCTCTTGGAATTTAATTAAGGGCGCGCTAGGGCTTCCCAAATCGCGCTCGTCTTTTTTTTTTCGCTTTGTCGCGAGATCGAACGTTTAACGGAACGCCCCGAACGTCTTTAAGGGCGCGTTCGTTCGGCGGTAAAAAAAAAACGACCGACGGCGTCGGAACGTTTGACCGGAACCGAAAAATCGGCCCGAAACGCTTCGACGTCCGCCCGCTAAAAAACGCGGGGTCAGGAAACAACGTTTTGGAATTTGTCGCCGCTTTCGCTTCTTTTTCTTCGTCGCCCGGAGTTTAAAGCGTCGCGGTCGCGTTTAGTTAAACGATGTAAAATAAGGGTTTACGTTATGACAAAGCACATTTTTGTTACCGGCGGCGTCGTTAGCTCGCTCGGAAAAGGCTTGACGAGCGCCTCGATCGGGATGCTCCTCGAAAGTCGCGGTCTTTCGGTTCGGATGCAAAAGCTCGACCCTTATTTGAACGTCTTCCCGGGCCTCTTGAGTCCGCAGGAACACGGCGAAACGTACATTCTCGACGACGGAAGCGAAACCGACCTCGACCTCGGCCACTACGAACGCTTCACGAACAGCCCGCTCTCCAAAGACAGCAGCTGGACGACCGGCAAAATTTATCAACGGATTCGCGAAAAAGAAAAACGCGGCGAGTATCGCGGCAAGACGGTGCAAGTCGTCCCGCACGTTACGAACGAGCTGAAGGCCTGCGTCGCGCGCTTGGCCGGGGACGACGTCGACGTCGTCGTTACGGAAATCGGCGGGACGGTCGGCGACATCGAGGGTTTGCCGTTCCTCGAAGCGATTCGCCAATTCGGGCTCGAAGTCGGGAAAGAGAATTGCGTTTACGTCCACTTGACGCTTATCCCTTATCTTAAGGCGTCGCGGGAACTTAAGACGAAGCCGACGCAACACTCCGTCGAGCGTTTGCGCCAAATCGGGATTCAGCCGGACTTCATCGTCTGCCGCACCGAACAGCCGATTACGCAAGAAGAATGCGCCAAAATCGCGCTCTTCTGCAACGTTCCGAGCAAGTGCGTCGTCGAGGAACGCGACGCCGATTTCTCGATTTACGAAGTTCCGCTTTCCTTGGCCGACGCCAAGCTCGACCAAATGATCGTCGACCGTCTCGGCCTCACGAAAGCGAAAGCCGCCGAATTGGACGGTTGGCACGAAATGCTGCACACGCTCCGCCGCCCGAAAACGGAGGCGACCGTCGCCGTCGTCGCGAAATACGCCGAGTTTAAAGACGCTTATAAATCGATTTACGAAGCGCTCGTGCACGCCGGCGTCGCCAACGACGCGAACGTCCGGATTCTGCGGATTCCGAGCGAAACCGTCGGGCGCGAAGAGACGAAAGCGACGCTTGAAAGCGTCGACGGCATTTTGCTCCCGGGCGGTTCCGGCGAACGCGACTTCGAAGGGAAGATCGAGGCGATCCGCATCGCTCGCGAACATAACATTCCGTTCTTCGGGATTTGCAACGGCATGCAGTGCGCCGTCGTCGAGTACGCGCGCAACGTTCTCAAAATGGAAAACGCCAACTCGACCGAGTTCGACAAAGACGCGGTCGACCCGGTCGTTTGCCTCTTGACCGACGACGAAACCGGCGTCCCGGACGTCGAAACCGGCGGAACGATTCGCAAGGGCGCGCACACGACGGCGCTCCTCGCCGGGTCGCGAGCCGCGAGCGCTTATTGCAAACTCGATATTTCCGAGCGCAGCTATCACCGTTACGAGTTCAATTACGCCTACCGCGACCGCTTCATCGACGGCGGCTTGACGATTTCCGGCTCGAGCCCGGACGGCAAACTCGTCGAAATGATCGAGATCGAAGACCATCCTTGGTTCGTCGCGGCGCAATTTTTGCCGCAATACAAGTCGAAACCGACGAAAGCGCACCCGCTCTTCAAGGCGTTCGTCGCCGCCGCGGTTCGCCGTCGCAAAGGGCTCGCGGAATAACGGTTCGACGGCGTTAAGTCGCCGAAAGAAACGGTTTGCGAATATTTAAAACTTCGGGCGGCGCGCGCCTTTCGACGACGCGTCGCCGTTCCTTTTTCTTATTAACGGACGAAAACGATGGATTTTCTGCAACTCAACGGCAAACGATTTTTGATTTTCGGCGTCGCGAACAAAAAGAGCGTCGCTTACGCGGTCGCGAAGATGTTGACCGACGAGGGCGCGGAGTGCGTTTTCGTCGTGCAAAACGAAACGATTAAGGAACGGGCCGCGAAGCTCTTCCCCGGCGCCGCGTTTTTTACTTGCGACGTCGAGAAAGAGGAGGAAATCGCCGCCCTGCGCGTCGCGGTCGGGGAAAAGTTCGACGCGTTCGACGGTTTGCTTCACTCGATCGCGTTCGCCGACTATTCGGAAGGAATGAAGCCGTTTCACGAGACGCCGAAGCGCGCGTTTTTGCAAGCGCTTGATATTTCTTGCTTTTCGTTGGTCGAGATCGCCCGCGCTTTCGCCGATATTTTGAAGCCGAACGCGTCGGTCGTCGCGATTTCGATTTCGACGACGCGGATGGCGAGCGAAAATTACGGGTACATGGCGCCGATCAAAGCCGCGCTCGACTCGTCGTTGGCGTTCCTGACGAAGTCGTTCTCGTCGTTCTCGCAAATCCGCTTCAACGCGGTCGCGCCGTCGCTCTTGAAGACGTCGGCGTCGGCGGGGATTCCGGGTTATCTCGACTCGTATCTCTTTGCGGAACAAGCGATTCCGCGCAAGGAAGCGGTGCAAACGGACGAAGCGGCCGCGGCGGCGGTCTTCCTGTTGAGTCCGCGTTCGAGCGGAATCGCGGCGCAAAAGATCGTCGTCGACGCCGGGATGTCGACGAACTATTTCGACAAGGCGATCATCGACAAAGTCGTTCGCGACTAAGCGGGCGAAAAATCGACGCGGCGAGACGTTCGGCGAAAGCGGGCGGCTCGCCGTTTTCTTTTAACGGCAAGTTTTAAGTTTTAAACGGGGCGAACGAAAGCGAAGGCGGAGGAAGGGAAATGACGGCGGAAAGAACGGAAAAAACGGGCGTTTCGGCGGCGCAAAACGAAATTCGGACGTATCGCGGGCGGCGCTTCGACTCGTCGACGGCGGTCGAGGTTCGTGTTTCCGGCGGGAAAATCGTTTCGGTCGAGACGCTCGACGACGCCGGAACCGCTTGCAACGCGGCGACTTGCGGCGCGGACGGTCGCGACGGCTTGCCGATTATCGCGCCGGGGCTTTTCGATATTCAAGTGAACGGCGCGGTCGGCGTCGAGCTTTCGTCGGCGGGGTTGACCGAAGAGGGCGTCGTCGCGGTTCTCGATAAAATGTTGCGCGACGGCGTTTTCCGTTGCTGTCCGACGCTGACGACGAACGCTCCGGAGACGATGATTAGCGCGGCGGCTCGGATCGCGTCGGCGTTGGAGAAGCGGCCCGACCTCCGCCCGACCGTTTGGGGGATTCACCTCGAAGGCCCGTTCATCTCGACCGCCGAAGGGGCCGTCGGCGCGCACCCGAAACGCTTTTGCGTCCCGTATTCTCGCGAGCTTTTCGACCGAATCCAAGACGCTTGCGGCGGGCTTGTAAAGTTGGTAACGCTTTCGCCGGAGTACGAGGGCGCCGGGGAGTTCGTCCGCTTTTTGCGTTCCCGGGGCGTCGTCGTCGCGGTCGGACACACGAACGCGACCTGCGCGCAAATCGACGAAGCGGTTTCGGCGGGCGCGAGCCTGTCGACGCACTTGAGCAACGCGACGCGTCATTTGCTCCCGAAATGGGAAAACTACTTCTTCGGTCAACTTGCCGACGACCGCTTGACGGCGAGCCTAATCGTCGACGGCTTCCATATTTCGCCGCAACTTGTCCGCGCGATCGTTCGGACGAAGGGACTCGACCGAATCGTTCTCATCAGCGACCAATCGCCCCTTTCCGGCTTCGCGCCCGGTCGTTACAAGACGGAGCTTTGCGAACTCGAAATCCAGCCGAACGGGAAGGTTACGTTGGCCGGCGACGCGAACTTGTTGGCTTGCGCGTCGTTCCCGGTTTCGCATTGCGTCGCGAATGTCGCGTCGATCGAAGGGTTGACGTTGGCGCAAGTTTACCCGTCGGCGACGACGGTTCCGGCGCGCCTGCTCGGGGCCCCGCTCTATAGCAACGTCGATTCGACCGCCGACGACGAAAGCGGTCGCGCCGATTGGCTCGAAGTCGGCGCGGACGCGGATTTCTTGCTCTTCCGGTTGGTTCCGGCGACGTTCGGCCCGCTCGGCGTCCTCGACGGCGCGTCGTTCCGAACCGGGCGCTTCGACTTCGAGCGAATCGTTTGGCGCGGTCGCGAAATCGTTTGAACGGCGAGTTTTAGAACTTGCGCCGCGTTCGAACCGTCGGGCGCGGCGCGTCGACAAGTCGGAGGCCAAGCG
>JAZNJF010000040.1:0-2529 GCA_045577885.1 Thermoguttaceae bacterium
GTGTCGAGGATAACGACGTCGACGCCCTTGTCCTTCGCCTCTTTCAGCGCGCGGCGGCAAACGTCGACCGGGTCTTTCGATTCGCGGTCGACGAAGACCGGAACGCCGAGCTGGCCGCCCAACACTTCAAGTTGGTCGATCGCGGCGGGACGTTGCAAGTCGGCGGCGACGAACATCGGTTTGCGACCGGCGGCCAAGAGGCGTTTTCCCAGTTTGCCGCAACTCGTCGTTTTACCCGACCCTTGCAACCCGCAAAGCATAATCGTCGCGAACGGCTTCTTTTCCGGAAGCGAATGGTCGACCGGGCCCATCAGCGCGATCAACTCGTCGTTGACGATCTTCAAAATTTGTTGCGTCGGGTTCAGCGCGCGCGAAACTTCGAGCCCAAGAACCTTTTCTTGAACGGAATCGACGAACTTACGCGTCGTTTCGACGTTCGCGTCCGCTTCGAGCAACGCTTGGCGAACGAGGTTCATCCCCTCGCGAATATTCGATTCGGTAAGGCGACCTTGCCCCGTCATCGCGCGGAACGCGGCGCTTAATCGGTCGGTTAAGGACTCAAACATAGGACGACTCGGCTCGTTTCGAAAGGGACGCGTTCGGCTCTGCGCCGCGTCCGTTGACTTCGCTCGTTACTCAAAAACGACGCGCTATTAATATATATTGACAAAATCGGCGTTTTTCCGGAACGCGTCCGCTCCGGCGACGCCGACTTAGGCGAAAAGGCGGGCTTTACGCAAGCCGACTTCTAATCTTACCGATTTTACTCCCGAACGCAATAAGCGCAAGGAGGGGGCGTCAAATTTTCTCTTTTTTCTTTATTATTCGCGTCTTTATTCCCTTTTTTAACGTTTTTACCGACCGCGAAACGCTCGACGCGCTTTATCCGCCGCGTCTTTAACCGTTTACAAGCGCCTCCGCAATTTACCTATTTTACCTAAATCGCGTTTTCTAGCGTTCGTCAAAACGACTCCGCCGCGTAAAACAGGATATTTGTCGCCAACCGAAACGCGCTTTTTTGCGTCAAACCGTCGAAATTCGCCGCGGAGACGTTTTCCAACGCGCAGGCGACGTCGTCCGGCGAGTAAAGCAGGACCCAGCGCCCGTCGATCGCGACGCCTTTCAAGCGCGGCGGCCCCTCGACGACGGTCGCGGTCGTTTTCCGTCCGTTTTCGACTTTTCGCGTCCGATATTGCAGCGTCTCGATCTTAAAACCGCCGTATCGCCCGGTAAAAATCGGGTCGTCGACCGGAACGTCGACCAGCTCCGCGTTCGGCAAAATCGCCGCGACTTCCTTCAAAAACGCCTCCTCGAACTTTTTCGACGAGCCGACGGCGTTCGCGAACAAAAATCCCCCGCGTTCAAAATAAAGTCTTAATCGCTCTCTTTCCTCGTTTCCGAACGAAAACGCGTTCCGTCCGTGCATAAAGAGAGTCGGATAATCGAAAAGATCGTCGCGTTTGGCCGACGCTCGCGGAACGTAAAGTTGCGCCGGAACCCCCAAATTACCGCGAACCGCCTTCATCAAGTTCGGAATCGCCCGCGGAGCGCAGGAGGAGCCGCCCCCGCATTCGAGAATCGCCGCGAAGAGGCTGTTGCGGACGCCCTTCGTCTTCTCCAACTCGGCGGCGACGTCGGCGGGAATCTCCTCCTTAAACTTCATCTCGCGATTCGTCGCGTACGCGCAAACGTTCAGGCCGATCGCGAACGCCGTCTCGATCTCCGCCGCCGCGTTCGCGGAAATCGCCGTCGCCTCATTTTCGCCGGCTTGCCCAGTTTTAGCGTTCTGACCGTTTTGGCCGCTTTGACCATTTTGCCTATTTTGGTCATTTAGGTTGTTTTGAGCGTTTCGAGAGTTCGCCAAAGCGCCCGTATCGCCCAAAGCGCCGTTTCCGCGACTCCGCTCAAACGGTTTCGACGCTTCCCAAAGGCAAGACAAGGACGGGCGATCGTCGAAAACGCTCGGCGCTTCGCCGTTCGTTCCCGACGCCGGGCGATAAGCGGGAACGAAAACAACGCTCGTCCGACACCCAAAATCAAGCCCCCAAATCGGCCGGGCCCGCTCCGGCGCGACGACTTTTTCCGCCGTCCAAATCGGATGCTCCGGCTCAAGCAACCGCAGTTCGCCGCCGTCTTGCGCCGCGATTTCCGCGATCAGCTCCCGAAAACCGCGCTCGAACGAAACGTCGCCGTCGATCGCCTCCGCGAAAATGAAGCCGCCTTGCTCCAGATAACCGCGCAACATTTCAATAAAACGCCGTTTTTCCTCCGCGTCGCTTGGAATCGGCGTTTCCGTTCCGCTAATCGACAAAATCGGCGTCTGCAGCAAGTCGTCGAGCGTCGCCCGTCGAGCGTCGACCGTTTGCCAAACGAGGTTCGTCTTCCATTCCCGCTCGACGCGGCGCGTCAGCCGGGCCAAGTCGCTCGGATGAGCGTTCCAGTCTTCCCCGTCCCCGTATTTTAACTTCGAAACGAGAACCGGCCAACGCCCCTTCGACAAGAAAAGGAGCGCGAACGACGTCGAAACGC
>JAZNJF010000041.1:0-3680 GCA_045577885.1 Thermoguttaceae bacterium
CCAAGACAGCGTCGCGGTCAGGGCGACTTCGTCGAGATCGGCGGTCAACTTGGACGGAGCGGTCGGGACGGTTCCGACGGTAAAGTTGTCGGATTTCGCGACTTCGGATTTGCCGTAGGCGTTGACGGCGGCGACTTCGAAGTAGTAGGTTCCGCCGAAGTCGAGCGTTTCCGTCGTATAAGTCGCGTCCGTAACGGTTTGCGGGGAGAACGCGACAACCGTCGTTTCGCCGTCGGCGTCGACGACGATTTGGTAAAGCGTAACTTCGTAACCGGTAACGGTTTCGGCGATAGTTTCGGATTTGACGGCGGCCCATTTCAGCGTCGCGGTCGGAGCGGTCGAGGGGTTGACGGTCGCGCTCAACTCGGTCGGAGCGACCAAAACGTCGCCGACCGTAACGTAGGCACCTTCGCCGTTCGACGGGGCGGATTTGCCGTAAGCGTTGACGGCGACGACCTCGAATCGGTAAGACGCGCCTTTTTCGAGGACGCCCGCTTCAAGCGTCAAGGAAATTTGGGCGGCGTCGACGGTTTGCGTAAAGATCGCGTCGCCGTCCGCGCCGTCGACTTGTTCGTAAATCGTAACGACGTAATTAGCGACGGCTTCGGCGTCGGACGCGTTTTCGACGGCGCTCCAAGAGAGCGTCGCGGTCGGTTGCGGCGCGGGGACGAGTTCCCATTTTTCGCCGACCGGAGCGGTCGGGACGTTTTCGGTCGTGAAGGAGAAGAGTTCGCTCGTTACGCCATTGACGGCGGCGTTGTTATACGCGATAACTTGGAATTGGTAGGTCGTTCCGAGCGCGAGTTCGGGCGTCGTCCAGGTCGTCGTATCGGCGGCGAGACGGTCGGATTGCGCGACGACGGCGCCGTCGGCGTCGAGGAGTTTGACTTCGTAGCCGAGTTCGTTGTCGAGGTTGCCCCAAGAGAGGTCGACCGTCAACGTTTCGGGGGCGAGAACCGACGCTTTCAAGTCGGTCGGCGGTTCCGGCGCTTCGACCGTTTGGAAAACGCAAGCGTCGGACCAGTCGGAAGCGAGGTCCCAAACGGAGCGGTCGTGGTCGCCCGCTTCGACGCGAAGGGCGCGAACTTGGAATTTGTACTCGGTTCCGTAAGCGAGGTCGAGTTCGTCCGTCGTAAATTCCGTAACGTCGGCGGCGACGACGGTTTCGACGGTTTTCCAATTCGCTTCGGAATCGGTCGCGTCGACGTCGGTCGTGTAGCGGAGTTCGTAGCCGGTAACGTAATCGACCGCGTTCCAAGAGAGCGTCGTGTAATTGTACTCCGCTTCGTCGCCGTTCGTTTTGAGGTTCGTCGGCTCGGCGGGCGCGTCTTTCGGAGCGTCGAAGGTCAACTTGTAATGGGCGAAGGAATCGACGTTAAGGAGGTTGCGGACGCGAACGTAATAATCGCCCGCCGCGAGCCCGGAAAGCGAAACAGTCTCGACGCCGTCGGTCGACGCGGACGACTCGCCTTTAAAGTTATAATTCGCGTCGTAAAGTTCGAGCGCGAGACGAGCGTCGGCGCCGTATTGGTAGGCGATTTGAACGACGTCGTCTTGGCCGCCGGTTCCGACCAGCGTGAATTTGAAGAAGTCTTCGTTGTGCGTCGGCCCGGCTTTCGCGGCGAGCGTCAAGTCGCCGACCATGTCGAGGTCGTAAGCGTTCGTGAAAGAGTCGTTGTTGACGACGCCGTCCGCGACGTTTTCGTAACGGTCGTCGGCTTCCGGTTTCGGCGGTTCGATCGTCAGCGCGTACGGCGCGTAAACGGAGGAGTTCGTTTGGTTGTAAACTTGAATCAAATATTCGCCGGCGGGAACGCCTTCGAGCGAGATTTGTTTCGTCGAAGCGCTCGAGTACTCCCCGCGGTAACTGGTTCCGTCCGCCTTTTTCAAGTAAAGTTGCAGATTGACGTTCGCGCCCAAGGCGTTTTCCAAAAGGATATAATCGTCGGCGGTTCCGGCGTATTTGAAGTTGACGCGGTACCAGTCTTGTTCGCGATTAGAACCGGCGATCGCTTCGATCGTCGTCGTTTGGGTCGACAGCGTTAACGGGTAGGCGGAGCCCGACGAGTCGTTGTCTTCGTATTGGTCGTCGTTGGCGTTAGTTTCCGTCGTCGCGTTCGAGACGGCGAGGACGGAGAGGTCGACGACCGGCGTTTCGACGGTTTGCGCCGGGGCGATTTCGGCGCTCGCGACCGCCGCTTGAAGCTCGTCGAGCGGCGTAACGCTCAGGAGGGCGCGATTTTCCAAGGTTTCAAAACGCAGATTGCGCGGCGCGTTCTCTTTTTTGGCGAGGGCTTTGCGCAACGGGGAAGCGTAACGGGAAGCGTCGAAAAATTTCATAACGGGCTCCGTGGAATTTTTAGGCGGAAACGCGAGCCGACCGGCTCAAACCGCGAAGGTGAACGAGGATTCGACGGCGCGACGGTTGTATAATCGTTAAAATCGGAACGCGGCGCGCAAAAAACGTCGAATAACAATTAAGTCTACCGTATTAGGTTTCAATTTGCAAGCGAATTTTCCAACAATTGGGCAACTTTTTTAAAAATAGTGAAGAAATAAGGAAAAAATGGATAAAAGAGCGAGCGCCGCTTCCGCTTCGAACGTCGGCGAGAAGAAATAGCGAAGAGAACGCGCGCTCGCCGCCCCTGCGGAACGCTAAGGAACCGAAGCGACGGCGAACGGCGAAGCGACGTCAATACGCGAATTTCGCCTTGAACGATTGAACGGTCGGCGTTACCGGCCGTCCGCTCGAGTCGGCGAACGCGGCGCCCGCTTTTTCGGTTGTAACGCCCATAAACATCGAGCTTTCCATTCCGGCGATTTCGAGCGAGCCGTCCGCGCTCATCGTAACGACCGCGTGAACCGGGTCGTTGAAGAGAACGGTGTGATTCATATTGTCCGCTTGGTCGCAAAGCTCTTTCGGGAAGAGGTTGTGGCGGACGTTCAGCCATTCGTGCGTCGTCGAGTTCACGTCGAAGTAAACGACGTCGTTCAGAATCCGGATAAAGTCGCGGTGGTGGTGCCCGTTGCAGCAGAGGCGGACGCGACCCGGGGTTTTCTTGTTGACGCCGTCGATAATTTCGCGGACTTCGCGCCAGTTGGCGACGCCGCCGCGTTCGCGCTCGAAACTTTGGTGAATGAACGTCGCGCAGGGGAACGGCGACGTCGCGAGCGTTTCGGCGAACCAAGCGAGCTGTTCCGGCGGGATAATCGAAATCGCGGAACCCTTGTATTTGAAGTAGTTGCCGTTCGCGTAGTGCGCAAAGGTTCCGTCGTCGTTGCGGAAATAGTTGCCGTCCAAGACGACGAAGCGGAAGCCGTCGCGGTCGAAGTAATAGTAGCCTTTGTCGAGCTTGTACGCGGCGAACGTTTCCGCGTCGGAGCAGCCGTCGAAGTCGTGGTTGCCGCAGGTATGGTAGCTCGGAATTTCGAAGTTTTGGTAACTTTCGACGAACTCGCGCTCTTTTTTCGGGTTGTGGCAGAAGTCGCCGCAATGGATAATGAACGAGCATTTTTCGCGAACGGCGCGCTCTTGGATTTCCTTCAAGCGGCGGGGCGCCTCCGAGTAAAACGAACCCGGGCAGTGGTGCAAGTCGGCGAAAAGACTGAATTTAACGGTCGCGTTCGACGGCGCTTCCGGCGCGGTTTCGGCTTGCGACGTTTGCGGAGCGCCGAGCGTC